>WRFE01000004.1 GCA_009778965.1 Candidatus Endomicrobium labiotermitis | reverse complement strand
CCTTTTGCACGTGAAGCTTATCCCACACGTACTGACTCCGTAGTAATACATCAGAGAATTCGGAGTTTGGTTAATGTCGCAAAGTGGGTTACACCCGCTAAACTATCCAGTGCTCTACCTCTCTGACTTAACGCTACAGGCTAGCCCTAAAACTATTTCGAGGAGAACCAGCTATCACCAAGTTAGATTGGCCTTTCACCCCTATACCCAGCTCATGTAAGAACTTTTCAACGTTCGACACTTCGGGCCTCCGTCTCCGGTTAAAGAGACTTCACCCTGTCCAGGCATAGATCACTTGGCTTCGGGTCTAATGATAGGTACTATTCGCCCTTTCAGACTTGCTTTCGCTACGGCTGCTTGATATGCTCTCACATAACAATTAACCTCGCACCTACCAATAACTCGCCGGATCATTCTTCAACAGGCACGATCTCAGGCATTCCGGTCACTTGCGTTTCCGGCATAACCCTCGAACTGCTTGTATGCATACGATTTCAGGTTCTATTTCACTCCGCTCCCGCGGTTCTTTTCGCCTTTCCCTCACGGTACTGGTTCACTATCGGTCTAAGACTTGTATTTAGCCTTGGAGGGTGGTCCCCCCGGATTCCCACCGGATTTCACGTGTCCGATGGTACTTAGGATACCGCTTCGAGTCAGAAAATTTTCGCTTACAGGACTTTCACCTTCTATGGTCGGATTTTCCAAACCGTTCGACTAATTTTCTGATTGGTAACTCTACTTACGCGGTCCTGCAACCCCAGCGTGTAAACACGCTGGTTTAGGCTATACCGGGTTCGCTCGCCACTACTACCGGTATCTCGGTTGATTTATTTTCCTCCAGGTACTGAGATGTTTCACTTCCCTGGGTTGCCTTCCTTTCGGATAATATAGATTACTCTATACTGGGTTACCCCATTCGGATATCGCCGGATCAAAGGATGTTTGCTCCTCCCCGACGCTTAACGCAGCTTACCACGTCCTTCATCGACAGTCTTAGCCAAGGCATTCATCATATGCACTTAGTAGCTTGATCACATTATCTAATCCCGCTTAAAAAGCGGATATCATAATGGTCAAATATCTATTTACTTCTATACTTCATTCTTTGAAATTGTGTTGTTTCAAACAAACTTGTATTCCGAATTTAATCGAAATGACAAGACCGTTTGAAGACGCTTGATTTACCTTTGCTTTTTATATTAGAAACGGTTAATTTCTAATACGAAAAAACTTACTACTATTAAGTTTTCAATGAACATTACTGCTTATTATATTGTACTAACTATAAATTCTGATTTGTTTTTTGCCTGGATTTTTTTAGAAAAAAAATGGAGGCAGACGGGATTGAACCGACGGCCTCCTGCTTGCAAAGCAGGCGCTCTCCCAGCTGAGCTATGCCCCCATCATATTATCCACATCGTTTTAAAGACATGGGCCTATGTGGAGTTGCACCACAGACCTTACCCTTATCAGGGGTACGCTCTAACTAACTGAGCTATAGGCCCATCGTGCACCTAAAATCCCAAATATAATAAACTAATATTAAATAACACGCGGACAAACGCCCCATAAAATCGGACAATCCCGAATGAGTAATTCAAGAATCGACCGTTAATACCCCGTAAGCGCGAAGCTTAAACGTGTATTTACTCCTTATAAAGGAGGTGATCCAGCCGCACGTTCTCGTACGGCTACCTTGTTACGACTTCACTCCAATCACCAACCATAACTTAGGCGCCTGCCTCCTTGCGGTTAGCACAACGACTTCTGTTAAGACTGACTTTCGTAGTGTGACGGGCGGTGTGTACAAGGCCCGGGAACGTATTCACCGCAGCCTGCTGATCTGCGATTACTAGCGATTCCTACTTCATGTGGGCGAATTGCAGCCCACAATCTGAACTGAGGCCGGCTTTTAGGGATTTGCTCCATCTTGCGATCTCGCTGCCCTCTGTACCGACCATTGTAGTACGTGTGTAGCCCTGGACATAAAGGCCATGATGACTTGACGTCGTCCCCACCTTCCTCCATTTTATCAATGGCAGTTCCCTCAGAGACCCTGTATTGCTACAGGTAACATGGGGTAAGGGTTGCGCTCGTTGCGGGACTTAACCCAACATCTCACGACACGAGCTGACGACAGCCATGCAGCACCTCTGCTAACTCCCTTGCGGGTCATCCCTGTTTCCAGTTTTTACCATTAGCAGTTCAAGCCCAGGTAAGGTTTTTCGCGTTGCGTCGAATTAAACCACATACTCCACCGCTTGTGCGGGCCCCCGTCAATTCCTTTGAGTTTCAACCTTGCGGCCGTACTCCCCAGGCGGTTCACTTAATGCGTTAGCGTCGACGCGGAAGGGGTCGATACCTCCCACATCTAGTGAACATCGTTTACAGCTAGGACTACCAGGGTATCTAATCCTGTTTGCTACCCTAGCTTTCGTACATTAGCGTCAGTATTGGCCCAGTAGACTGCTTTCGCCATCGGTGTTCCTCCTGATATCTACGCATTTCACCGCTACACCAGGAATTCCGTCTACCCCTGCCACACTCAAGCCAAACAGTATCTTCGTGCCCTTTCCGGTTGAGCCGGAAAATTTCACCGAAGACTTATCTGACCGCCTACATACGCTTTACGCCTAGTAATTCCGAGTAACGCTCGCCACCTTCGTATTACCGCGGCTGCTGGCACGAAGTTAGCCGTGGCTTTTTCTGAGGGTACCGTCAATTTATTCTTCCCCTCTAAAAGGAGTTTACAATCCGAAGACCTTCGTCCTCCACGCGGCGTCGCTGGATCAGGGTTTCCCCCATTGTCCAAAATTCCCCACTGCTGCCTCCCGTAGGAGTCTGGACCGTGTCTCAGTTCCAGTGTGTCCGTTCACCCTTTCAGGCCGGATACCCGTCATAGCCTTGGTGGGCTGTTATCTCACCAACTAGCTGATAGGCCGCAGGACCATCTCGAAACGCATTACTGCTTTAATCCCAGATTGATGCCAATCCGTGATGTTATGCGGTATTGACTCCGGTTTCCCGGAGATATTCCCCATTTCGAGGGAGGTTTCCCACGTGTTACTCACCCGTCTGCCGCTAAACTCTGCGATACTCTGCAAAATTCCGCGCGACTTGCATGTGTTAGGCACGCCGCCAGCGTTCACTCTGAGCCAGGATCAAACTCTCCATAAAAAATTATAGAGATTTGTTAATAAGCTCTTAATTACTGATACTACTCTTTACTATACATATATTATATGTATAGTGAATTGATTTTTACAAATGACCCTTGAATTACATGATTGCCTCATTTAAGAGGCGCTTGTCTGCGTGTTATTTAGTATTCAAAGAACTTCTTGACTATTCAAAAGACGCCTTTGCGTCTATTTTTTAGAGAGAAAAATAATACACCTTTGTTTTTCATTGTTTATTAAACTTTTCAAGCTTAATAAATCTAACAAAGGTTTCATTTTGTTAATACATATTTAGTTAGGGTGTCTTCCTCTAGGAAAGAATCTTAATGACCCTTGTAACTATATAATCTTCTTTTGAAGATTTTCAAAACCATATTATTTACTATTTAAAACAAAAGAACTTTTTGCGCCGCTTTTTAATTAAACAAAATTTTGAAAATTTTGTCAAGCATTTTTAGCGAACTTCACCAGTTTACTAAAATTATATTTTTTTGTCAAGTGTTTTTTAAAGATCTTATTTTTTCAACTTCCGGTAAATTATATCACAACTTCAAAATTTTGTCAAGTAGTTGTTTTTTATTTCAACCTTCCGTTTAATGTTTGATATTTATACCACATTCAAAAAAATATGTCAAGTATTTTTTATTCTGCCAAAAACTCCGACGAAGATTCCTCCAGCTTATTGCTTTCAAAAGATTCATGCACGATTTCTACTATGCTTATTTCATATATCGAGCTTTCTTTATTTCCCGCTTTATCAAAAACAGAAAAAATTATTTTATAATTTCCCGGACGAACAAGAGCATCATATATATAGTCTGTTCCGTCCCATTCAATAACTTCAGGAATTTCTTCCGTAAATCTAAATTTATTTATTTCCTTATTCTTAAAATTTAATATACTGATAAAACTATCCGAATAATCTATTCCGCTCTCATCACCGCAGCTTAAATATAAATTTATATTTTTATTTAACTTGCCGCTGTATATATAATAAGTATCATTAGCGGCTTTAACGGAAACAAACGGCGGAACAGTATCTATAATTATTTCAGAATCCTCAAATTTCAAATCGCCCTTGTCAGCGTTTATATAAATTTCGATTTTATAATGACCGTCACTGACAGGCTGACCAAAATTATCCACCCCGTCCCAAACTATTTTTTCGGGAATATTTTTTTTACCGCTTATAATCCTGACTAAATTATTATCTTCGTCTCTTACCATAAATGTCCATGATTTTATTTTATTAACGCCTTTTACATGCGGATAAAACACAATGCCTTCTTTTGTTTTTGACAAAACAGAAAAGAAAGTATTTTCCTGCACAACGCTCAAAGATGGTTTTTGATTAGCGTATGCAACGGAAAATATAAAAATAAATAATAATACTACAAATTTTCTCAACATAGGCATATTATAATAACTCTTTGACAAAAATAAAACCGCCCTGTTTTCAGGCAGGGCGGTTTTTATTGCTTTATGGATTTCGCATTTTATTTCTTTTTCGATTTCGCTTTTGCCTTTTTCGCCGCAGGTTTTGCTTTAGCTTTTTTAGCAACAGGCTTGACTGCCTGTTTTACAACGGCCTGAGCTGCCGCAAGTCTTGCAATCGGCACTCTGAAAGGCGAGCAGGAAACATAGCTCATTCCTTTTTCATGACAGAACTCTATAGATTTCGGATCTCCGCCGTGTTCGCCGCAGATACCTATTTTCATATCTTTTCTTACATCTCTGCCGAGCTCTACGGCATATTCTATAAGCTGCCCTACTCCGTCAACGTCTATTGTCTGGAACGGATCGTCGGCAAGAATTTTTTTGCCGAGATAATCACCCAAGAAACCGCCTATGTCGTCTCTTGAAAAACCAAAACTCATCTGCGTCAAGTCGTTAGTTCCGAAAGAGAAGAACTCTGCTACTTCTGCCATCTGGTCGGCAAGCAAGCAGGCTCTGGGTATTTCAATCATTGTACCGAAAGAGTAGTTAATTTTTTTGAGACCATATTTCGCAATAACTTGCTTATATACCAATTCTACTATAGCTTTCTGGTGCTTAATTTCGTTAACCGAGCATGTTACAGGAACCATTATTTCAGGAAAAACTTTTTTGCCGGCTTTTACAAGTTCCGCTGTAGCTTCAAATATAGCACGAATCTGCATTTCGGTTATTTCAGGGTAAGTTACGCCAAGTCTTACGCCTCTGTGACCCATCATCGGATTTACTTCATGAAGAACAGCTGCTCTTTTATCAAATTCTGCAACAGTTATGCCTATACTGTCGGCAACAATTTGCTTCATTGATGCTTCTTTCGGAATAAATTCATGTAAAGGCGGATCAAGAAGTCTTACGGTTACCGCATATCCGTCCATAGCAGCCAAAGTACCTTTTATGGAATCTTTAAAGAAAGGGAAAAGTTCATTAAGCGCTTTTACTCTTTCTTCTATTTTACCGGCCAATATCATTTTTCTAAGCGCAAAAAGAGGTTTCTCGGAATTTTCACCATAGAACATATGCTCCGTTCTGAAAAGACCTATGCCTTCAGCACCAAACATTCTTGCTTTTTTTGAATCTTCCGGAGTATCAGCATTAGTGCGGACTTTAAGGGTTCTTATTGTATCGCAAACTTTTAAGAAGTCAAAAAGAAGCGGGTTTTCAGTAGCGTCAACCATTTCAAGCTTACCTTCATAAACATATCCTTTCGTTCCGTTAAGCGTGAACCAATCGCCTTCTTTATAAGTTTTTCCGTCAACTTTTAAAGTTTTAGCGCCTAAATCTATATCCAAAGATGCGCAGCCTACTATACAGCATTTTCCCCAGCCGCGAGCTACAAGAGCTGCGTGCGAAGTCATACCGCCGCGCGCCGTAAGAATTGCCTGAGCGGCTCTCATACCTTCTACGTCTTCAGGATTAGTTTCTTCTCTTACTAAAATTACTTTTTTGCCTGCTTCGTTCCATTTAACCGCTTCTTCTGCTGAGAAAACGATAACTCCTGTAGCTCCTCCGGGACCTGCGGGAAGTCCTTTTGCCACAACTTTTGTAGTTTTTTCGGCTTTAGGATCTATAATAGGATGAAGAAGTTCATCCAACTGCGCAGGAGAAACTCTTAAAACGGCTTCTTCTTTTGTTATAAGCTTTTCTTTCAACATGTCCATAGCCATTTTCACGGCTGCGGGACCATTTCTTTTGCCGGAACGGCACTGGAGCATCCAGAGTTTTTCTTCTTCAATAGTAAACTCTATGTCCTGCATGTCTTTATAATGTTTTTCAAGTTTTTTCTGTATGGCAAACAATTCTTTATAATCTTTAGGCATTGCCTGTTCAAGAGTCGTTTCGCCTTTATTGTGTTCGCTCTGCGATGCCGCGTTTATCGGAGCAGGAGTACGAATACCCGCAACGACGTCTTCGCCCTGAGCGTTAATCAAATATTCTCCATAAAATCTCGGATCGCCGTTTCCGGGGTTTCTTGTAAACGCAACGCCCGTAGCTGATCTGTCGCCCATATTTCCAAACACCATTGCCTGAACGTTAACAGCAGTACCCCATTCATCAGGAATACCTTCGATTCTTCTGTACGCTATCGCTCTTTTTCCGTTCCAAGAAGAGAAAACCGCACCGATTCCGCCCCAAACCTGCTGATATGGATCATCCGGAAATGCTTTTCCTAGAACTTCTTTTACTTTAAGTTTAAAAAGATCGCAAAGATATTTAAGATCGCCGGCGTCAAGCTCGGTATCCAATTCCACACCTTTGTCCTTTTTCATTCCTTCCATTATTCTTTCAAGCTGTTTACGGATTCCCATATCGTCTTTGGGTTCTATGCCAGCGGCTTTTTCCATAACAACGTCGGAATACATCATGATAAGCCTTCTGTATGCATCATAGACAAATCTTTCATTGCCGGTTTTCGCTATCAAAGCGGGAATTGTTTTTGCATTAAGACCTACGTTTAAAACAGTTTCCATCATACCGGGCATCGAGCTTCTCGCGCCCGAACGCACGGAAAGAAGCAGCGGATTTTTTTCATCGCCGAATTTCTTCCCCATAACTTTCTCAACAGAAGCCATAGCAGCTTTAACTTGTTTTTCAAGTTCTTTGGGATATTTTTTGCCGTTATCATAATAATACGTGCAAACATCTGTTGTAATTGTAAATCCGGGAGGAACGGGAAGCTTCAAATCTTTGTGTCCCGCCATTTCCGCAAGATTAGCGCCCTTGCCGCCGAGCAAATTTTTCATACTGCCGTTTCCGTCGGCCTTACCGCCGCCGAAAAAATAAACGTACTTGTTAGACATCGTCAAACTCCTTTGTATATATTTTTATAACCGCAGTTTGTAGATTGTATAATTTAAGACTGTGAAAGTCAATCAAAAAATGCGCATAAGCCAGACACATAAATGCATAACAAAAACTGCTGCAATGCATCTGCATTCCAGACTCTGATTTTATTCTATTTCTGTTCCAGATTGATTTGTTCCGACAAAAACACAAAATCAGGGTTTTTAGGATCAAGTTCTAAGGCATCATCTATATAAGTCTGCGCCATATCAATTTCGCCTTTTTTAAAATAATTTAAAGCGTTTTTATAAAAATTTTTTGTTGCGTTGGCATCAGAATAAATTATCATTGCCTTATAAGAATCCATCATTTCATTAAATCTGTCCATACTCTTATATTTCTTGGATAGTTTTTTTACTATTTTTTCGGTTTTTTTTAGATTTTCGGCTTGGAACGCTTCAAGAGAATCCATAAATTTCTTTCTGTCTTCAGGCAGATATTTCAAAGCCTCGTCATTTATATCGGCAACAATGGCTTTATATTTTTGGACATCATGATTTTCAGGCATTAAATCTACCGCTTTTTTATAAAACAACAGTCCTTCGTAAAAATTCTTGTCTTTAAAAGCTATGTCAGCCTTAAACATATATTCATCCGCAGTATCTCTTACAAAAACAAACATCTTTTCTTTCAGTATCAAAATTTTGTTTTTGAGTTCCGCGGCTTTATAATCACCTGGGTTTGAAAGCAGAATTTTATTTAGAGTAAGTTCTGCTTTGTCAATTTTTCCGTCAAGGTAATAACGGCGGGCTTTGGCAAAAAGAGAAGAATTCGATGATTCGTGTTTTCCACGTTCATCTGATAAAGAAGAACCTCCTTTAACATTTTTCTCGGCAGAAGAACAGGAAACAAAAACAATACAAACAGCCATAATAAACGAGATGACAATACAGCCAAATACGTTTTTCATACAAAAGCCTAACCCCAATAAAATCTTTTCAACTTTCTTAGAATTTTACCGAAAAACAAAATAACTTTTCTGAAAAAACCTTCCGTTCTTAAAAGCATCAAACTGTCTTTACTTGAAAGTATTACTGCTTGATCGTCGTTAAAGTTTCTGAGTTCCTTCATAATGGAATTACGAAGATTTACTTTACCTTTATTAAGAACTTCTTTTTCTTTCATTATATTTTCAATTTTGAACATAAGAACACCCATGTCCAAAGGCTTTGTCAAAAAATCGTGCGCACCAGCCTTCATAGACTCAATAGAAGTTTCAACGGAACTGTATCCAGTAATAACTATCGGAACAGCTTCTTTATCAAAATCCGAAATTTCTTTAATCAAAGAAAGCCCGTCTTTGTCGGGCAACCTGTAATCAACAAGCAAAATTTCATAACGGAATTGTTTTGCCAAATCCAAAGCTTCGCCGGCAGCGGCGGCAACAGCAACATTAAAGCCTTTAGCCCTAAGGTTTTCGGCCAAAGTGTTCCGTAACGCTTCTTCGTCTTCAACAATAAGGACTTTGATATTCTGATACACTGTTTTTCCTTTTTATACGGCTGAATATTTATTTTCAATCAAGATTGATTATAAACTTATGTCCATCCATTTCAACGGTTATGCTGGTTTCCTTTATTTGGGTAATTTTTGCATTTTTATAAGTATCGCCGCGACGGAATACTTTGTCTTCTATCATAACTATAGGATTATTGGCGTCATAAAATATATCATCAATTATAATTACCGGAGGCGCAGGTTTAGGTTTTGGAGCTGGCGCCGGAACAGGCTTTGCCGGCTCAGGTTTAGACGCAGGTGCCGGAGCGGGTTTTGGCGCTGGCTCAGGTTTCGGCACAGTTTCCGTCGCCGGAGCCGGAGTAACAGGAGCAGGTGTAGGCTCAGGTTTTGGCGTTGGCTCTGCAGGCTTAGGTGCAGGAACCGGTTTTGGTTCAGGAACAGGCTTGGGGGCAGCAGGTTCAACAGGTTTAGGAGCAGGAGCTGGTTTTGGCTCTGGAACAGGCTTAGGCGCTGGTGCAGGTTTAGGTGCCGGAGCTGGTTTTGGCGCCGGCTCAGGCTTAGGAGGCGCAACAGCCTCGACAGGCTGCTTAACCGGTGTAACTTTATCGTTATAAAAAGGATTATCAGGCGCCGGAACTATATCTTTTCCCGAAGGAATATGTCCTATGTTTTTTAAAATCTGAGAAGATTTTTCAAACAATTCGCTAAAATATCCGAGAACTCTTAAACCACCTTTCTTTTCAGCCTTTCCTGCAAAAAAATCGCTGACTTCAGGGCTGTATAAAATAGGGCTGCTCACAACGGTGACATTACTGTTTTCATCTATTGAAAAACTTTTGATCCGCGAAAACATTTCAATCTCAAACAAAAATTTATAAATTATTTCGAATTTAGCATTAAACGTAAAATTCATGACTACATTTCCGTTATTGTCTTTTTTAACGGAATCGTTTGTTATGGTAATGCCGTTTGCTGCAGCTGCGGCAAAAACCCTGTCTTTATAACTATCTGTCAAAGCCTGATTCGAAGCGTATTCTACGGAAATGCTTTTTATTTTATCGTCAATATTCATTTTCGTATCATACATATCTTCATTTATTCTTACAAAATCAGAAACGGAAGCGAGAATAGCCTTACTCCTGTCTTCCAATGCGGAAAGCTCTTCAACTCTCTCTCCATAGTTTATATACACATGAGTATATACAAAAAAAATACCGGCAAGAAACAAAATATTTCTGAATAATACAAAAATTATATTTTTTATTGAATACCCTGACATTTTATTCTCCGGAATAGATTTCGGTGTCTTTTAAAGGAATTACTATCTTTACCGTATTTAGCATCTGTCCTTTCACGCTCACAGGCTGCTGCACTAAAACATCAATATGCCCGTCTATCAAATCGCTGATAAACTGATAAGAGCTTCTAAGTTCGCGGGCATGAGCTTCAAAATCATATTTTTCACCCTTAGCAAAAGTTCTTACAAGAACCACTTCTTTTGTTATTTGCCTCGGAGTCATTTCAAAACGCAGTATTTTATTGCCTTCAGGCATAAAAAAACCGACGTCTCTTAATAATAATCCCATTTCGGTATTTGTTGTTATTATGTCTTGTATGGCAAGTAATTCATAATATTTTGTTTCCCATTCAGACTCAGCATTTTCAACTTCATTAATTCTTCTTTCTTCTTCAATATTTTTTTTAAGTTTATTGATTCGTTCCGCAGCTGATTCTGTTTCTAAAAATTTAACCGCCGACAACGCGCATACACCGAAAAAGACAAATGTCAAAAACAGCGAAAAGCGTTTTAATAAATTAACAATACGCTGTTTCATCCGCGCAGACGCAAGAGTTTTTCTGAGAAGATTTATATTATACATTGGCAATTTCCTTATTAAGGGCAAGTCCTAACACAACAGGCATAAAAAACCCTTTTTCCACGGTAAATACTCCTTTAATTCTGTCGGTTTCAAAAGGATTCCATTTTACCGTACTTATACCGAGCGTTTCCCACATAAAACCGTTTATGCCTTTAAGTATGGAGCCGCCGCCGGTTATAAATATTTCATCAATTTTAGAAATTTTTTGTTTTGAAACGCAGTGGGCTATTGATTGAGAAACCGCTTCAAACAGATTTCCGGAACTTTTTTTAAGAATAGTCTTGATATTTAAACCTATGTTATTCCAAATTTCCGGCTGTCTTTTAATTTGTTCTGCCTCATAATAGCTTATCCCGTAAACATTCGCAATTTCCTGAGTAACAAATTTCCCGCCGAAAGCCGCATTTTTCATAAATATAGGTTTGCCGTTGTTTATCACAACAATTTTTGACGTTTCATGCCCTATATCTACAACAACAACTGAATTTAAAGCTTTTTGAGTATTAAACGCCGTAAAAGAATTAGCCAGCGCTATATTGTCAACGCCGACTCCTTTAATATTAAGTTCCGCAAGGGAAAGATTGGAAATCATTTGGTCAATAATTTTTTTTGGGAAAGCGGTAAAAATAAAATCTGTATTTTCACCGGAAGAAACAGGAAGAGGCTGATAATCATAATATAAATTGTCTAACTTTTCGGATATACCGTTTTGCGCGTCTGCCTTGATTGCCTTGCGAAGATCTTTACCGGTTAAAGAGTCGGGAAAAGAAAAATCTCTGAAAATTAAATCCGTACCGCCCGCTGACAAAACAGTATCATTACTGCTTACTTTCAATTGATCGGTAAGCTTCTTAATTTTATTTCTCATTCCAACAGCGACGCTTTTATTCCCGCTCGGCAACTCCGCGGAAACCATTGAAGCATACACTATATAAGTACCGTCATTTTTGGGGATAATCGAACACGCTTTTATAAACTGTGAGCCTAAATCAAGACCTATCAATTTAATCCCTCTCTTTGCAATAAACCTATATTTTCGGATTGCGAATACTATAATGATATTTCAATTCGACAAAAAAGTCAATAACCGAATAAAAAACGCCCTCCGGGAAATATGGAAGGCGTTTTGAATTTTAAATAAAATTTAACGTTTAGAGAACTGGAAGCGTTTTCTTGCTTTCGGTCTGCCGGGTTTCTTTCTTTCAACCATTCTTGAATCTCTGGTCAAAAGCCCCTCTTTTTTCAACGCTGCTTTCGCAGTTTCATCAAGACTTAAAATAGCTCTTGCCAAAGCGTGGCTTACCGCGCCTGCCTGACCGCTTATTCCGCCGCCGCAAGCGTTTACGAAGAAATCGTATCCTTTCGCGCCTTTCCAGATTTCAAAAGGTTTCATAACTACGCGTTTATTTCTTTCAAGTCCGCCAAAATATTCATCAACAGTTTTATCATTGATTATTAATTTTCCGCTGCCTTCTTCAATTCTTACGCGCGCTATAGCATTTTTTCTGCGTCCTGTGCTTAAATAGGAAACTTTATTCATTATTTTACCTCTTTACTTCCGGACGCTAACTGAGCGCCGTGTTCGTGATTTTCGTCTCTGAAAACTTTAAGTCTTTTAAGCTGTTTCGCAGCAAGCTTGTTTTTGGGAAGCATACCTTTAACCGCAACGGTCAAAGCCTTTTCCGGATTTTCCTGCATCAAAACGGAATAAGGAGTAAGTTTTGCTCCGCCCGGATATCCTGAATACGAAAAATGAGTTTTCTGATCAAGTTTCTTTCCGGTAAGCGTTATTTTGCCGGCGTTTGTAACAACGACAAAATCTCCGCAATCTATATGATTAGTATAGATAACTTTTTTCTTTCCTCTTAAAATATCGGCTATTGTAACAGCCAATCTTCCAAGAACTTTTCCATCGGCATTTATTAAATGCCATTTTCTGTCAATCGCGTCAACTTTTGGTAAATACGTTTTTTTGTTCATCTTAAAACCCTGTCCTGTTTAAATTCACTTCTGATTATAATTGATAATTAAAGAAAACATTCATCGGGGCAGACGAACTCGCTTCTTGAAATTACCAAAGAAGTAGTATTATACACATTTTTAAATCAAAAAAGCAAATGCGGCTTTGCCGCTCCAAAATTTTTAATTCGTAATTCGTAATTTATAATTATCGTTATTCTTCCGACAAAATTTGTCCCAAGGTCGGCTTATCGTCATTATTGGCATATTTCTTTACCAATTCTTTTTCTCTGTCAAACTCAAGTTTTTTTATTGAAGCTTCTATTTTTCTTTCTCTGAAATCGTTTTTCACTATTTTAGCTTCGACTTCATCGCCTTCTTTTAGAATTTGCTGCGGCTGATTTCTGTCCGCCGGCTTAATTGACGAGGCTTCGTTATTTTTAATCAACGCTTCTATTCCCGGTTCCAGTTCCATAAAAGCGCCGAATTCGGCAACTCTCACAACTTTACCGGTTACAACAGTTCCTACTTTATACTTTTTACTTGGATCCGGCTGAGTGTGTTTTATAGAAAGTGAAATTTTTTCATTTTGCGGATTTACTTCCAAAATCATCACATCAACTTCCTGTCCTTTTTTTACAACATCTTCAGGGCGTTTAACTCTGCTTGTCCAAGAAAAATCACTTATATGAACAAGACCTTCAATGCCTTCCGGAAGCTTTACAAACGCCCCGAACGGCATAATATTTTGAACTACGCCTTTAACTTTTGTTCCCGGAACATAATGCCTATAAGCTTCATCCCACGGATTTGTCTGCATTTTTTTAACAGACAAAGATATTTTTTTTCCTTCTTTATCAACTTCAACAATTTTAACCTCTAACTCCATACCTTTTTTAACATTACGTTTAAATTCGCCTTCGCTGTCATTCCACGCGTATTCCGAAGCGTGCAAAAGACCTTCAACGCCGGGTTCAAGCTCAACAAAAGCGCCGTAATCCATAACTGAAGTTACAACGCCTTTCATTATAAGACCTACGGGAAATCTTTCCGCTGCAGAATCCCATGGATTTGCGGCAAGATTTTTCATGCTCAAAGAAATTTTTCCGGCAGCTTTATCAACTTTGGCAACCTGCACGCGTACGGTTTGTCCTTTATGCAATATTTCGTCGACTTTTTTTACTTTATGCCATGCAAGTTCGCCTATGTGAAGAAGTCCGTCCATACCGCCCAAATCTATAAAAGCTCCGAAATCGGTAATTCTCGCGACAGTCCCGTCAAGAATTTGTCCTTCGGCTATAGAATTTAAAACCGCGTTTCTTTTCGTCAGTCTTTCATCTTCCAAAATCTTTTTACGCGACACAACAACTTTTTTATCTCTTCTGTCAAACTCTATTATTGCAAACTCATAAGATTTTCCGACATATTTTTCGGTGTCTTTAACAAAATGAGTGTCAATCTGCGAAATATGCAGAAATGCGTTGACTCCAATATCCACCATCAAACCGCCTTTAACGGCTTTTGTAACTGTTCCGTTAACGTGCTTACTCTCTTTAAAAGCCTTTTCGACATTGTCCCATTTAGCTTTTTCAACAACTTCCCTGTAAGAAAGAACAGGCTGGCCGTGAAGATTAACAACTTTCACTTTCACTTTGTTTCCTACTTTTAATTCGGCTGGAACTTTACCTTCTTCATATTCTTTTTTAGGAATCAAGCCTTCGGACTTTATTCCCAAATCAACCATAAAACCGTCCGCATTTTCTTCTATAATTGTTACTTCAAGCTCTTTACCTACGGACAAACTGCCAAAATCATCATACTCTTTCATCAGGTCAGCCATACTGAGTTCTTCATTGTCTTCAAAATTGGTTATTGTTTTATCTAAAGCCATTATCTTCTCCGTGAATATTTAAATGTTTTAACCCTTAAGATTATCCGTACATACAAAAATACATTCCTTACTTCTAAATTCTCATTCCTAATTGTTTTTCAACCTCCTCTTTAACTTTATTTATAATCCAGCCCGGCGTTGAAGCGCCTGCCGTCAGCCCTATTTTCTTTTTATTTTTAAACCATCCGTCTTTTATGTCTTTAACCGTTTCTATGTGATGCGTTTCGGTTTTCGCTTCGCAAATCTGGGCAAGCCTTGTTGTATTACCCGAATTTTTTCCGCCGACTACTATCATCAAATCCGCGGTCTTGGCAAGTTTCTCGGCAGACTTCTGTCTGTCAAAAGTTGCCTTACATATAGTGTTAAAAACTTTTACTTTATAGCGTTTTTTTAAACATTTTACAATAGCGTTAAAATTTTCCGGCGTCTGCGTAGTCTGGCTTACTATGTTTAAATCCCCTTTGCTTTTAACTTTTTCGGCCTCTTTTACAGTTTCAACAATAACGCATTTGCCGTTTCCGTAAGAGACAAGGGCTACAACTTCAGGATGAATTTTTTCTCCGACAATAACTATGGTTTCATCTTTTTTGCCGAGTTCTTTTACTATGTCCTGCGCCTTTTTTACAAAAGGACAAGTAGCATCTATAATTTCTACAGATTTTCTTTTTTTCAACTTATCGTGAAGTTCTAACGGAATCCCGTGCGTCCGCAAAATTATAGTACCGCTTTTCACGCTTTTAATGTCTTTTAATGTTTTGATCCCCTGCTTTTCAAGGCGTTTAACTTCCTGCGGATTATGAATTACAGGTCCCAAGGTATAAACTTTTTTGGTTAAGCATGCGGTTTTTTCAGCCAAATCTATGGCTCTTTTAACACCGAAGCAAAACCCTGATTTATCAGCAATACTGATTTTAGTTTTCATTTTCACTCTTCACGCTCCAAACTTCACTCTTTTTACATCGCTGCTATAGCGTCTAATGCTTTTTGCGAAAGCTCGGTATAATCGTTTTTCGTACAATTTTCCGGAGGATATATCGGTTTACCAAACTTTATTTTGATTTTTTTAAATTTTAACATTGTATTTGTGTTTTCTATTTTTGTAGGAATTAAAGGAACATGCGCGTTACAGGCAACCATTCCGGCGCCTGCCCTTGCTTTGCCAATTTGCCCGGTTTTTGAACGGGTACCTTCGGGAAACATCAGAAGAAGACTTCCTCTTTCTAAAACAGCAAAAGCATTTCTCATTGCTGCCATATCCTGCACTCCGCGCTTAACGGGAAAAGCATTTGTACGCCTTATAATACTGCTAAAAACAGGTATATCAAAAAGCTCTTTTTTAGCCATAAAATGCAGAGGACGTTTCATAGCCGATCCGGATAAAGGCGGATCAAACCAGCTTATATGATTTGGAGCAATTATCGCTCCCGAATCTGCCGGAATATTTTCCGTTCCGTAAATTTCCCAACGGTAAAATAAAGCAAACATTATTCTGAAACAGCGGACAATCACAGTATACAAAAGAGATGCTTTTTCTTTTTTCATCTTAAATCCCATTATTTTTTGTCATTCCCGAAATCTGTAATCGGGAATCCATTTTTACTAAAAATACTTTTATTCCTTATATCTTTTAACAACCAACGTGGATCCCCGATTAAGACATTCGGGGATGACAGTTAAATATTATTAACTGCTAACTTTATTTAACAACTCATAAAAATTCGGGAAAGAAATATTTACACAATCCGCATCCTTTATAGTCATATCGCTTTTCGCAATCAAAGATGCTACGGCAAAAGTCATAGCTATTCTATGGTCTTCGAAACTTTCAATTGTCGTTCCCTCGGGTTTAAAATCCGATTGCCCTTTTATAATCATTCCGTCTTCCAGTTCTTCAACTTCCGCGCCGATTTTCTTAAGTTGGGAAACTGTTGCTGTTATTCTGTCGGTTTCTTTAACTCTTAATTCTTTCGCGCCGGTAATTTTTGTAATACCGTCAGCCTTTGCGGCGGCTAACGCAAATATCGGAATCTCATCAATCATTCTCGGAATTATCAAAGCTTCTATATCCACAGCTTTAAGTTTTGAATATTTTACATTTATGTCAGCTACAGGCTCTCCAGAAACATCCCTGATGTTTTCTAAATTTATAGAAGCGCCCATTTTCTTGAAAACTTCTATGATTCCGTCTCTTGTAGGGTTTATTCCGACATTTTTTATAGTTAAATTTGACCCGGGCACAATTAATGCCGCGGCAATAAAAAAAGCGGCTGAAGATATATCTCCGGGAATATAAATTTCTTTAGCCGTCAATTTTTTCGCAGGAAACACGGTAACCGAATTACCGTCAACCTTAACATCCGCGCCATAAGCCGCAAGCATTCTTTCGGTATGATCTCTGGATTTTACAGGTTCAACATATGTTGTCGCGCTGTCTGCGTACAAGCCGGCAAGCAAAATCGCAGATTTAATCTGTGCGCTGGACTTATCGCTTTCATAACGAATCCCTTTAAGAGACATTCCACCCTTAATAATTAAAGGAAGCAAACCGTTATTTGATTGTATTTGAGAACTCATTTTTGAAAGAGGATCTATGACTCTTTGCATGGGTCTTTTTGAAAGACTTGCGTCTCCCGTGATTTTTGTATCAAAATCTTGTCCGCAAAGTATTCCGGTCAATAGTCTTGTCGTGGTTCCTGAATTACCGCAGTAAATATCATTTTCAGGCTTATTAAGTTTTAATCCTTTGCCTTTTATATACAAAGTGTTTTCAACGCTTTCAATTTCTACACCCATTTTTCGGAAAGCGTCAACAGTTCTTAAACAATCTTCGGAGGGAAGATAATTTTTTATTACCGAATTACCTTCAGCTATAGAAGAAAACATAACAGCTCTGTGCGTTATGGATTTATCCGCGGGAACTTCTATTATACCTTCTATTTTGTTGACCTTGCTTAATGTAATTTCCATTTTGCTATTATCGTAATTGCGGGCTTGACCCGCAATCTCTTCCTAATGTATTTTAACAACTAACGTGGATCCCCGATTACAAATCTCGGGGATGACAAAAGAGAGGATTTGAAACCTGCTTTTGTCATTTTTGCGTTTTCAAAATTTCTTTTTTTACTTTATCTTTGTTCTTCAAAACTTTTTTAAAAATATTAAACTCTTTTATAAAAGCATCCATATGTTTAATTATGTTTTTACTGTTTGCCGCAAATATAGGAGCCCACATATCCGCGCCTGATGACGCGACGCGCACCATGCTTTTAAACGATCCTGCCGTGATTTTATCGACTTCAGGACTTTTCTTTTTAACGTCTTTATATACTTTGTTAAACGAAAAAGCTATACAGTGCGTCAAATGGCTTGTCAAAGCGACAAGTTCGTCATGTTTTTTCGCAGACATATTTATTATATTAGCGCCTGTATCTTTCCACATTTTCGCAACAAATTTTTCATTTTTCAATGATTTTTTTAATGAACCGGTTATTACGACATTCGCCGCTTTAAACATTTCCGCGCTTGCGGAAAGAATCCCGTTTTTTTCATTACCCGCCATAGGGTGAGCCGCGACAAAAGACAAGCGTTCTTTTCGTAATTCGTAATTTGTAATTCGTAATTGTTGTTCTATCTGTTCTTTCACGCTTCCAGCATCAGTAATAATTGTATCCTCCCCAACTATTTTAGATAACTGCTTATAAATGGAAACAATAGTGTCTACCGGAGTGCATATAACAACAATATCGCAGCCTTTGACGTCTTGCAAAGACAAAGAAACTTTGTCAACCGCGCCGATTTTATGCGCGGTTTTCAAAGTTTCCTGTCTTCTTGCTATACCTATTATATAGTATTTGCTTCCGGCGTTCTTTTTTAAGGCAAGCCCTAAAGAACCGCCCATTTGCCCTAAACCAATAATGCCTATACGTATCTTTTTAACTCCAATCTTCACTCTAAACACTCCACTCTGCCTTTATAACAGTTCTCTGCCAACAGCTTTTGCAACCAGATCCAACTCTTTCATAAGAGCAGCAAACTGCTCAGGCAGTAAACTTTGAGGTCCGTCGGAAAGAGCTTCCTCAGGTTTTGGATGAACTTCTAAAACAAGACCGTCAGCTCCGGCTGCAATACAGGCTTTAGCCATTGTACCGACATGTTCTCTTATGCCGATTCCATGCGACGGGTCTAAAATCACGGGCAAATGCGTAAGCTTTTTAAGAACGGGAACCGCATTTAAATCCAAAGTAAATCTTGTGGAATCTTCAAATGTTCTTATACCTCTTTCACAAAGCATAACATTATAGTTCCCCTGCGAAAGAACATATTCCGCGGAAAGCAAAAGTTCCTTTATAGTAGTAGCCATACCTCTTTTTAATAAAACAGGCTTTGGCTGTTTTCCCGCGGCTTTAAGCAAATCATAATTTTGTATATTTCTGGCGCCTATTTGAACAATATCGCAATATTTTGATAAAAGATCTACCTGCTCGACAGTCATGGCTTCGCTAACCGTAGGCATATGATATTTTTCGCCTGCCTCTTCAATCAATTTCAAACCTTTTTCGCCAAGCCCTTGAAAAGCATAAGGAGAACTTCTCGGTTTAAACGCTCCGCCGCGAAGAATAGTCGCGCCTGCAGCTTTAATTGCTTTCGCGGTATTGAACATTATATCTTTGCTTTCTATAGCGCACGGACCGGCCATAACATGTATTTGTTTGCCGCCGATTTCAATATTTCTGTTTATTTTAATTACGGTATTTTCTTTTTTAAATTCTCTTGAAGCAAGCTTATACGGTTTTTGAATTTCACTTATATGTTCAACTGCATCCATTGCTTCAAAAGAATCTTTATATTTTTCGGCATATTCTCCTATCATACCGACAATGGTCACGTCTTTACCTTTAGATACGTGAGGCTTATACCCGAGCTTTTTTATTTTATTTAAAACTATATCAACTTCTTTTTTCTTTGCGCCTTTTCTGAGTGTTATTATCATAAATTTTCTCCGTAATTTTTAAGAAGATGGGATGATGAGAAGTTGAGAAGATGAGCAACTACAAAAGCCTTTGCCCAACATCTCATTTTCTTATCTTCCTAACTTCTAATTATTTTTTTTAGTTTTTTAATGAACAAAACATTTTCTTTATGCAATCCTACAGTCATTCTTACCCAGTCGCACAAATCATATTCATCCATGGATCTTGTAATTATTCCTTCTTTTAACATACTCACAAAAAATTCTTTTCCTTTAAGCGGAGCGCAGTTAAACAAAATAAAATTTCCCGCAGACTTTAAAAAGGGAACTTTAAGTTTTGCAAATTCTTTATACAAAAACTTTTTTTCGGCTTTAACAAGCTTCTGGCTTTTTATAACCTGCGCGGTATCGTCAATCGCGGCGACCGCGGCAGCCTGAGCCAAAATATTTACGTTAAACGGAGGTCTTATCCTTTCTATATGGTCCACAATGGCTCCGCTTGAAAAACCGTAGCCTACTCTTAAACCGGCAAGCCCGTAAATTTTCGAAAAAGTCCTAAATACTATTAAATTCGGATTATCTTTTAAAAACGTTAATCCGTCGGGATAATCTTTTTCGAGTTTCGCGTATTCAAAATAAGCTTCATCTAAAATTACTATCGGTTTCATGCCGAATTTATTTTCAGGAAGATTTTTCAAAAATTGCGCAAGTTCCGCTTTCGTATTATATGTTCCCGTAGGGTTATTGGGATTTGTTATAAAGACCGCTTTTGTTTTTGGCCCGCATGCTTTAATCATCTCTTTTAAATCGTGGGTGAAACATTTTTTCATAGGTACAACCACCGCTTTAGAACCCATCAGCTTTGCCGCCATACCGTATCTTATAAAAGAGTGTTTCGAATATACAATTTCGTCCTCGGGATTAAAGAACACTTTTGCGATAAGTTCTATAATCTCGTCTCCGCCGGCTGCGGTAAAAATATTACCCGCCGGCTGTCTATATCGTTTAGACAAAGCCTGCTTTAATAAATAAGAATTTGAGTCCGGATAAAAAAATATTTTTTCAATATTTTCTTTTACCGCTTTCATTGCTTTAACCGACGCGCCTAAAGGATTTTCGTTTGACGCCATTTTTATAACGGTTTTCAAACCAAGTTCTCTTTTTATGGTTTCAATTGGTTTTCCGGCTATATACGGCTCAAATCCGTGACAAGTTTCTCTTACAAGTTTTTTTATCATACTTTCTCCGATTGTTTCAGTTTCTTGGGTAAGACCCTAAAACTTTTACAAATACGCAATTTTGTTCAAGTTCTTTAAAGGCTTTCAATACATTTGTATTTTCTATATGTCCTTCCAAATCAACAAAAAATACATACTCCCATGCCTTTTTCTTAGTAGGACGCGACTCAATTTTTGTAAGATTTATTTTATTCTTCTCAAAAATTCCCAAAATGTGATGCAGTATTCCGACTTTATCTTTTACCATAAAAACCAGACTGGTTTTATCTTTTCCCGTAGGATGCGTCTGAATTTTTCCTATTACGAAAAATCTTGTAAAATTCTGCTTGCTATCCTGTATACCTTTATTTAAAATTTTCAAATCGTATATTTTCGACGCGGCTTCCGATGCTATCGCTGCGGCGTGACTTTCTTTTGACGCATTTTTCGCCGCTTCGGCTGTTGACGAAACCGAAATAAGCTCAGCGTCGGGATAATTCTTGCTAAGCCAGCTTCTGCACTGTGCCAGCGCATGAGGATGAGAATAAATTCTTAATATTGTCGCTTTCGGATCTTTTGCCAAAAAACACTGCTCTATTTTCAAGCCTATCTCATTGCATATGGAAAGCTCCGTATCAACAAGCAAATCAAGTGTAACGTTTACAGAACCTTCATTTGAATTTTCTACCGGAATAACGCCGAAATTCGCACGGCCGCTTTCAACTTCAGCAAGAACTTCCTGCGGCAAAACGCACGGAACAAAGAATCCCGCCGAACCGAATTTTTTTATAGCAGCCTGATGCGTAAATGTCGCCCATGGTCCCAAAAAAGCAACTTTAACGGGAGATTCTAAATCTCTGCATACGCCTATAATTTCCGTATAAATTGCTTCTATCGCTTCCTGACTTAAAATGCTTTTTACGGAAGAAACATTTTTCATGACCTCTTTTTCGCGCGACGGAACATAAATCGCTTTACCGGAAACGTCTTTTATTTTCCCGACTTCAAGAGCAAGTTTAGCACGCTTGTTTATAAGCACCGCTATTTCTTTGTCTACTTTGTCTATCTGTTTTCTTGTCTGCTGTAAATTTGATTTCACTATTATCTCCAAATAAAAAATAACCCCTCTAAAAAGGCTGTCTTTATTATACAAAAAAACGACAGGAGCTACAATTTAATTTTTGTATACTTCAAACCCTTGCGAAATATCGGGCAATTAATATATAATAAGAAGAAAGCGGAGACAAAAAATGGACAAATTTTTGAAAGAAGCTTTGACTTTCGACGATGTTTTACTCATACCCAAGCATTCCAAGGTTTTACCCAAAGATGTTGAACTTAAAACTAATCTTACTAAAAAAATCACACTAAACATTCCTCTTATGAGCGCCGGAATGGATACTGTTACCGAATCTAAAATGGCCATAGCCGTCGCGCGCGAAGGCGGGATTGGCATTATCCACAAAAATATGTCCGTAGAACAACAGGCTTCGGAAGTTGACCGCGTAAAACGAAGCGATAACGGCGTTATTCATAACCCGTTTTCACTTAAAAAAGATGCAACTCTGGGACAAGCAAAAGAGCTTGCTTCAAAATACAGAATTTCCGGCGTTCCTATTATTGAAGACAACGGAAAACTTATAGGTATTATTACAAACAGAGATATGCGTTTTGAAACGGACAATTCTAAAAAAGTGTCCGACGTTATGACAAAAGAAAATTTAGTTACAGCGAAAGTAGGCACCTCCCTTAAAGACGCAAGAGAAATACTACAAAACAAAAAAATAGAAAAACTTCCGCTTGTTGACGAAAACTTCATCCTTAAAGGCTTAATAACCATAAAAGACATTGAAAAAGCAATACGTTACCCTAATTCCGCGAAAGACGAAAAAGGCAGACTTTTATGCGGCGCTGCAATAGGGACAACAAAAGACATGCTTGAAAGAGCAAAAACTTTGCTGGACGCGCATGTTGATGTTTTGGTGGTTGACACGGCGCACGGACACAGCCAGGGCGTAATTGACGCAGTAAAAAATTTAAGAAAAACTTTCCCTGACGCGCAGATTATAGGCGGAAATGTAGCAACAGCCGAAGCGGCAGAAGATTTAATTAAAGCGGGAGTTGACGCTGTAAAAGTAGGCATCGGACCAGGCGCTATATGCACAACAAGAGTAGTAGCAGGCATAGGCATGCCTCAGATTACCGCTGTTTACGATTGCGCTAAAGCCGCGGCAAAGTACGGAGTGCCTGTTATAGCGGATGGCGGGATAAAATATTCAGGAGATATACCGAAAGCAATAGCGGCAGGAGCGTCGATATGCATGATGGGTTCGCTGTTCGCGGGAACAAATGAAAGTCCCGGCGAAGACATAATATATAACGGCAGAGCATTCAAATGTTACAGAGGCATGGGTTCATCTTCGGCAATGACTGCCGGAAGCAGCGACAGATATTTTCAAGATAATACCAAAAAGCTTGTGGCGGAAGGCGTGGAAGGAAGAGTCCCATACAGAGGAGCGGTAAGCGATGTAGTATATCAGCTGCTTGGCGGACTAAGAGCGGCTATGGGCTATTGCGGAGTAAAAACAATAAATGAATTGAAAGAAAAAGGACAGTTTGTAAAAGTAACCGCGGCTGGGCTTGCCGAAAGCCATCCTCACGATATAATAATAACCAAAGAAGAAAGCAATTATTCCGGAAACGGCTGTAATTAATATAATTGAATTTTAAATTCTATCATCATTGCGGGTTCCTAGTGCCTTAATACGGGAACCTGCAATCTATTTAAGGGAGAAAGTATGAAGAAAGTATTGTTGACAGTTTCCTTTGTAATGTCTGTTTTAGCGGTCAATGTATTTGCGGATTATGATGCGTTTCAGTCCAGCATAACAACAGGAATAAATGCAATACTTACCGGAGACATAACTAAAGAATCTTGGAATATCTCAAACCCTGTTATACCGTCAAGCCTGACTATTACAGGTAACGGCAATACTATAGATTTGAGCAACAACGGCAATTTGTTAAGCATATACGAGCCGGGTATAACTTTAACTTTTAACGGCGGGATAACGATAAAAAACGGAAACAATATAAACCCTTATGGGGGCGGGGTAATAGCATCAACTGCGGCAAACGCACATATAATATTTAACGGGCCTGCAGTATTTGAATCAAATAAATCAGCATCTGTAAGCAATTCATACGGCGGAGTAATATATTCAAGCGCGGCAAAAATATATTTTAATGATGACGTATTGTTTAAAAATAATGCGGTTTATAACAACGGTCTTGGCGCCGGAATATATGCAATGAACTCTATAATTAGTTTTGCAGGCAATAATATAGTGTTTTCAAGTAATACAGGCGGAGCAATATATGCTGACAGCGGCTTAATGACATTTGCTGCCGGAAATAATATAGTATTTGATTCAAATTTAGCCGTGAACGGCGGCGCGATATGGATATATCGTTTTAACGAAATGACTTTTACTTCTCCTGATATAACATTTAATAATAATATATCATCCGGCAGTTCCGGTTATGGCGGAGCGATCTTTGTATTTTCTACGATGACATTTAACGGGAATTCGGCTGTATTTTCAGATAATAAAGCAGGCGGATATGGCGGAGCTATATCTTCAATGTATACAAATAACGAATCTATTCCAAACATAAATTTTAACAGTAATCAAACATTGTTTTTTAATAATATCTCAAGCGGCATAGGCGGAGCTATATATTCGTCCCAATATTCAATATGGAGTTTCAGCGGAGAAACTATATTTGGCGGAAACATAGCCCTAAGCAGCGGAGGAGCGATATATTCTGCCCAAAATTCAACATGGAACTTCAGCGGTTCTAATATACTGTTTAGCAATAATATATCAAGCGGAACAAGCGGATTTGGCGGAGCGATTTTTTCTTCAGGTTCATATTTTTCTTTTGCCAGTTCCAGCTTTGATGATATTGCTTTCTTCAACAACGCTGCTTACGCCTCCGGCGGCAGCATTTATAGCTATTTCTCTGCGTATTCCTTTGTCAGTTACGGTTTTGGTAATATTAATTTCACAAGCAACACTGCTGCCAATGCCGGCGGCGCGATTTACGACAGTTCATCTACATATTCCTTTGCCAGTTATGGTTTCGGCAGTATTAATTTTAAAAACAACACTGCTTCCTATGGCGGCGGCGCTATTAACTCTTTTTTTTCTAATTTCTATTTTATGAGTTTCAGAGACATTGACTTCGTAAACAACACCGCTGGCTCCGGCGGCGCGATTTACGACGGCAACGGCTCCTATTTTTCCTTTCTCAGCCACGGCAATATTAATTTCTCAAACAATAACACTTTTTCTGGTAACGGCGGAGCGATTTACGGCAATAATAAATCTTCTTTTTCTTTTGTGAGTTACAGTGATATTAATTTCTTAAAAAATACTGCCTACGGAGAAGGCGGCGCGATTTACGGTTTTAGCAATTCTTCTTTTTCATTTGTAAGTTACGGTGATACTAATTTCTTAAACAACATATCCAGCGGATCTATTGTCTATGGCGGCGCTATTTGCAGTTATTCCTCATCATATTCTTTTGTGAGTTCAGGAGATATTAATTTCAACAACAATACTGTTTCCGGTTCTGACTATGGACATGGCGGAGCGATTTATGATTATTACAACTCTTATTTTTCCTTTGTGAGTCAAGGCAATATCAATTTCTTAAACAATACTGCTTCCAGCTATGGTTATGGAGGTGCTATTTACGCTAATTATTCCACAATAACATTTAGCGCAAAACTGGTAAAATTTGAAAATAATTCAGCATGGGTCGGAGGAGCAATACATAACAACGGAAGTATTGTAGATTTTAATACGACAAACTCGGATTTAACAATATTGTTTAAAAACAACTATGCGGGCAACGATTTGAATGATATATTCTTGAGCAACAACGGATATCTTAATTTTAACGCTATAAATGGAAATATCATATTACCAAACGGTATGAGAGTTGATGTAGACTCAGGCGGAATAATAAACAAAACCGGACCCGGAAGTTTAACATTTGGCGGAAACACAATAATAAACAGCACCGTGTTTAACATAACTGACGGAGACATCATATTTCTGGATAACGCGACATTTACCGGCCCAAGTATTGTATTGCCTGCGGGCAATATATTAAATATGCAAAATGAAACAGTAAATACCATAACGGTAGAGGAATTTTCAATCACATCAAACACAAAAATAGATATATGGGCAAACGGAAACAATGACAAAATATATGCAGGAAGCGCGACAATCGGCGGAAATTTAGATATAAAATCCAGAGCAGGAAGATATGATAATGTGGTGTATGACATAGTAATATCAACACAGCTGACAGGAATGTTTTCCAGTACAAGCAGTTATTACGGAAGTCTGCAAAACGAACAGCTGACTTTCACGGTGCAGGCAAATCCGGAAAATGCGAATATAGCACAATTGGTAGTAAACGGAAAATGGTTAAGTACTTTTAGAAATATAAACGGCTTAAGCTTTAACCAAAAAGAAGCAGCAAACGCATTAGATAGACTATCGGATACTCCAACGCTAAGCGACGAAATGGCGGATATTATAACAGATTTAATATTAGAGAGCGAAGCAAATCAGAAAGCGGCTTTGTCGCAAGTTTCAGGATACTTTAATTCAAACGTAATAAGAAATGCCGCAGCAGATAGTCCGAATAATGAAATATATGACAAAATAAAAAATCATGCGATAGAAGATGTGACTAACAGCGGAATCTGGACGCAGGTAAAAGGCGGAGTAGAAATATTTAAAGAAAATGAGAATTCCGCGAGCAACTACAAAGACAACTCCTGGGGACTAATGGCAGGATTTGACAGATACATAGGTGACAAGGAAATACTTTGGGGCGTGTTTGCGAGATTTATCGGCAACAATATAAGCCAAGGCGACAACAGCGCTAAAGGAAATAAAAAAGGTTTGGGTGTATACGGCGGCTATACAATAGATGAAAAGTGGGAATTGAAAGGATTGCTGTTGGGAAGTTTTGACAGCTTCAGTACTGAAAGACGTATAGCATTACTAAACAGTACAGCGAAAGGCGATGTGGACGCATTTACGATAAGCGCGGATATAGAGGGAGCTTTGAGAGTAGAGATAAAAGAAAATACTAACGTTAAACCGTATTTTGGATTAGAACTTCAAAATGTAAATTATAAAGGGTTTAAAGAAAGCGGAGCAGAGGCAGTGAATTTGAATGTAAAAGGCGGAAAGTATATAAGAAGCGCCGCAAGATTGGGAGCAGGAATAGAGTATGACAAAAAAGATTGGAATATTTACGGCAAATTAGAAGGAAAATATTTGATGACGGGTAAAGAGCCTGAAATAGAAAGCGTATTTGAAGGAACGAACGTAAGTTTTAAGAGCAGAGGAACAGAAGAAGGAAAGATACAGTTAGGTTTAGGTCTTGGCGGAGAAATATTTATAGCGCAAGACTGGAAACTGTTTGCGAACGGTAATTTTTACACAGCGTCAAGATATCAAAACATATACGGAAATATAGGAATAAGGTATATGTTGGGAAAATAAACCTATAGATCTGGCAAAAAAAGACTTCGGAAAAAGATTAATCTTCCGAAGTCTTTTAAATATTTCAAAAAACTACAATTTGAATTTATATCCTACATTAATACCTACTTTACTGTAAGAACCGTCATAATCCTTTCCGCCTGCAGTGATTTTAGTATTATAAATACCGTATGTCAGATCAACAGCCAATCCGGCAGGAAATTCGTATCCTGCTCCGATAGCATAATATAAACCGCCGCTTTTATCATAATTGCTAGGCAAATCAGTAACATCAAACATAACAACATATCCTATATTCGCTTTAAAGAATACTTCTTTTGCCGTTTCAATAGGATTTGCTTTTACTGTAACATAAACAGGAAGAAATGAAATTTTTTGACCGTATTCATTATCAATTTCTCTGGGCAGCACATATTCCAGACCGCCGCCAAAACAGAAAATGTCATTTGCTGCAAACAAATATTCCGCAGCTACTGAAAAACCCATCTTTGTATTCTCGTCATCTCCCGGCATATCACTTTTAGTGTTTCCCATTACATCAAGACCTACCTTAAAATTGATAAAACTGTCGCTTTCTGCCGCAAACGCTGCGCCTGCCATAAAAACTGCAGCCAATACTGCTAATACTAACTTTTTCATCTGCTTCCCCTTTTTATTTATTTAACTTCCTGCTGCATTTATTATTTAATCTAAAAAAGATTTTCTTGTCAAATGCAGCAAAGACGACAAAAGAAAAAAGGGTTGCGGAAAATTTGCCTCCGCAACCCTTTTTAATATTTCAAAAATTTATACTTTGAATTTATACCCTAGATTAATACCTACTTTGCTGTAAGAATAATCAACCGTTATAGGGCCATACTTGAGTCCTGTTTCGTAAACTCCGTAAGATACGTCGAGAGTCAAACCGGAAGGAAACTCATATCCTGCCGCAAGACCATAGTATAAACCGCCTTTTGTGTCCACCGAACTGCTTAAATCAGTAACGCCGAAAAGAATATTGTATCCCAGATTGGCTTTAACAAATACTTCTTTAAGGGTAAAAATAGGATTTGCTTTTACGGTTACATAGATAGGAAGATAGGATAACTTCGTATTGTTATTACTATTATCAATTTCTCTGCCGATCAAGTATTCGGCTCCGACGCCAAAACTGAAAATATCGTTTACCTGACGCAAATACTCGCCTGACAAAGTAATTCCAAGTTTCATATCTCCAGATTGCGAACCTACTTCAAGAGTTCCGATAGGATCCACTCCGGCTCTAATATGTATAAAACTGTCGCCTTCTGCCGCAAACGCCGTGCCTGCCATAAAAACTGTCGCCAATGCTGCTAATGCTAACTTCTTCATTCGTTTCCCCCTTGAGTTTATTTAACTGCGGTACTGCTTTTATAAGTATATAAAAAATCTATCAATTAAAATAGTATGTAATCCCGACATTTCCCAAAGTATTTCCGCTGTTTAATCCAAAAATTGTTCTGCTGGAATTATCTTGTGAACCAAAAGACAAAGTAAGTACATCAGCGCTTACAAATAAAAACCATGAATCAACTAAATTATACTGTATGACCGGAGCCGCTGAAAAAATTACGGAAGTTAAGGCTTTCGCTCCGCTTACATTTGCTTTTTCGCTTTTATAACCAAAAGAACCTTTTGCAAAAACAGTAAAATCTCCGGACTGCACTAAATTATAACGGACATACGGTATAAACCCGTGACCGGTGGTGTCTCCCGTATAAAGCTGAATGTCTACGCCGACGTCAAGACTATCATCTATTATATATCCGATTTGAGGAGCAAGTGTTAAGTACGAATTTGAAGCCGAACCTCCCCCACTGTAAGAGCTGGAATTGCTGGAAAAACCTAAGGTTCCGCCAATGTAAATTTTTTCCGACGCAAAAGACGACGCGCTTACAATAAAAGACAATGCAACTGCTAATGCAAATTTCTTCATTTCTCCCCCACTTTCTATTTTGTGTAGCAACAACACAACTCGTAATTGCTGTTATTAGCCTTGTCTCAAAGCGTCTATAGGATTTAAAAGCGAAGCTTTTCTGGCAGGCCATACTCCAAAAACTAAACCCGTAACAGCCGAGAAACCAAATGCCAATCCTATTGAAAAAGGCGTTACCGCGGTTGTCCATCCGGCCATTTTACTTATCACAATCGCGCTGCCCGCTCCGAAAATTATTCCCATAATTCCGCCCGCGCAACACACTACTATAGATTCTATTATAAATTGAAACAATATATCAACGTTGTTTGCTCCTATCGCTTTTCTTAAACCTATTTCTTTTGTCCTTTCGGTAACCGAAACAAACATTATGTTCATAATTCCTATACCGCCGACAAGCAAGCTTATAAACGCTATAGCGCCCAAAAGAAGCGAAAACGCGTTTGCCATTGAAGACATTGTTTCCTGAATTTCCGCCATATTACGCACTCTTATCAAATCTCTGCTTGACGGGCTTAATCTGTGCGAAATCAAAAGCCTGGTGGTTATATCATCGGCTACAAGCTGCATATCAAAATCTTCTTTTACCTGCACATCCATATTGCTTAAATACTGCGTACCCATTACTCTGTATAGAGCGGTATTTAAAGGAATAACAACTTTATCGTCTTCATCCCTCATCCCGCTTGACCCTTTTTGGGGAAGCACTCCTATAACCTGAAAATCTATTCTATTAAGTTTTATAAATTCGCCTATGGGATTAAAATCAGGACTGCCGAAAATTTGATTAATAACCGTTTTGCCCAAAAGAACAACTTTTTGTTTATCTTTGTTTTCGACTTCGGTAAAAGCTCGGCCGCTTGAAGGTATTGAATTTCTCATTTCAAAATAGTCCACGGAAACGCCGTCAACGCGGGTATTATAATTTTTGCCGTTTGCGACTATCTGCGCCCTGCCGCTTACATAACCTGAAATAGCAGCTATTCCGCGCACGTTTTTCTTTAAATCCGCTATATCTTCGGGGATTAATCTGAGTCTTGCTCCATCCGCCATTGAAACTCCGCCTCTTTGCGAAGTTCCGGGCATTACAGTAAGCAGATTGGAACCAAGCCCCGCGACTTGATCCTGAATGGCTTTTTGCGCGCCGGTACCTACGGCAAGCATGGCTATCAAACTTGCCACGCCTATCATAACGCCGAGTATAGAAAGAATAGACCTCATTTTATTGCCTATCAGCGCTCTTGACGCCTGTACAAAATAATCTTTAATTCTCGATATTGAAAATGCTTTATGTTTAAAATCCTGAGCGGCATTGTTATTATTTTTATTGCTGACAGATTTCGTGGTTTGATCGGAAATTATTAAACCGTCCTTAACGGTTATCGTTCTTGTGGCATAAGCGGTAAGCTCCGGTTCGTGCGTTACCATTACTATGGTTATTCCGGACTCGTTTAACTGCTTTAATATATTGATGATTTCTTTTGTTGATTTGGTATCAAGATTTCCGGTAGGCTCGTCCGCGAAAATAACAAGCGGTTTATTTATAAGAGAACGCGCTATGGCGACTCTCTGCTGCTGACCGCCCGACATTTCATTGGGCCGGTGATCCATTCTGTCTTTAAGACCGACAAGCTCTAAAAGTTTTTTAGGATCTTCGTGTTTTTTTTCATCTTTTGAATTGGAATAAATAACCGGAAGATGAACATTTTCAAGAGCGGTAAGTTTGCTTAAAAGGTTAAACTGCTGAAAAATAAATCCAAGATACTCGTTTCTTAAAGCGGCAAGTTCATCATCGGAATATTTTGAAACTTCTATACCGGCAAGCTTAAACGATCCTTCGCTGGGCTTATCAAGCAATCCCAAAATATTAAGCAGGGTCGATTTTCCGCTTCCCGAGTGCCCCATTATCGCGACAAATTCGCCCTGATTTATTTCAAGGTCTATGCCGTGAAGAACAGGCACGTCGATTTTTTCAAGATGATATGTTTTTTTTAAACCTTTAAGTTCAACTACTTTCATTGTAATTAGATCCTGTCGTCATTCCCGAAATCCGTAGTCGGGAATCCATTTTTTACTAAGCTATAATCTCATCATATAAATCTTTCCAGTCTTTATTACTATTTTCAATCAATCTTATTTTCCAAATACGATTCCATTTCTTTAAAACTTTTTCTCTTTCAATTGCGTTTTCTGCATCTTTAAAAATTTCATAATGCACAAGTTTTGTTAAAGAATATTTTTCAGTAAAACCATCACATAATTTATTTTTGTGTTCATAGACGCGCTTGATTAAATTACTTGTAATACCTGTATATAATGTTCCTCTGTTATCATTTGTCATTATATACACAAAGAAATTTTCTTTCATTACATTTTATTGCTATTTAAGTTTTTTAACGGCTAACGTGGATTCCCGATAACAACTCTCGGGAATGACAAAAAACTGTTACCTAGTTCTTGTTCCGCCGGCATTAATAAACGATGTGGCTTTTTGTTTTGCCTGGGTTCTAAGAGTTACTACTGTTTCGTTTTTCTCAAGTCCCGAGACGACTTCCGTATAACGTCCGTCGGTTATTCCTGTTTTAATTTCTCTTGTCTCAATAATATTTCTGTCTCCCTTTACTAAAACAGTTTTTCTGGTTCTGGAGTCGGTTATAAAATTATTGGGAATAGACCACGCGTCATTTTTTGATTCAGCGGTAATAGTTATTGTAGCCGTCATACCCGCTCTGAAAACAGAAGGTTTTTTTAACGGACGGATTTTTATTTTGTATACGGTAACGTTGCTTACTACCGTAGATTCATAAGATATATGTTCGACGACTCCTTTAAAATTTTCGTCCGGATAAGCGTCAAGAAACATTTTTAATTCATTGCCGATTTTTATGTACCTTAAATCGGTTTCATCAACGTTTGATTCTATTATCAAATCATCAGCCATAACAAGCACTGCTTCGGAAGCCGTTATTGTCTGACCGGGTTCTTTTTGCCTTGCGATTATAAAACCGTCCATTGGAGCTACTATAGGGGTAGGTTTATATATATTTTTCCATCTTTCGTACTCTTCTTCGCCCATCGCGCGCGCCGCATCGGTCATTGCGGCTCTTTCGCTTGAGCTCATCCAAACTATAATTTGTCCTTTTTTAACGTCATTGCCTTCATTGACAAGAATTTCTTCGATTCTTCCGGCAAAAGGAGGCTTGATTTCAAGCCTGTTTCTCGGACTTACCATACCCGTTGCCCTAAACTCAACGCTCAGGTTTCTTTGTTTTAACTGGGCTTCTTTATCTATCGCCTGTTTGGGCGATTTGAAAACAAAGAATAGCGCTGCTCCTGCCGCTATCAATACGATTAAGATGATCAATAATTTTTTCATAAAAATCCTTTTTTCTTATATTCATTTTTTGCTTTTTGTTCGTATTTGCCGTTTTTGTCTCTGTTGCTGATTCGTCATTCGTAATTGCCGTTTATTTCCCCGGCTCATCAGCAAATCCTTCACCTAAAAAATTTCGCCATCTGGATTTTTCCATCGCTGAAGATCTTTTTGTATCCAAAAACATTGTCTGCGAATTTATATAGTCATTTTCTATAGAATACCAATCCTGATATGACGAAAGACCGTTTATATATTTCCTCATAGAAATTTCTGCCTGAAGCTGCGAAGCCGCCAAATAGAATTCCCTTACCGACATGTTTTCTATGGAATCAGTCAAACTGTTGAAATATGATACTGCAGAAGATCTCAGCGAGTTTGTTACGTTTTTAAACGTTTCTTCTGTTATTTTTAACTGGTTTGAAGAAATTTTTGTATCTGCAAATCTGGCTCCGCCGTTAAATAGCATATATGATATTGAAAGACCGGCGTCCCAGCTGTCTCTGTCCGGAGCCCACTCGCGCCCGGCTCTTGACATACCGCCCGACAAACCGATATTCGGAAACCACGCGCTTTTCACTTTCGCGTACTGAAATCTCGATACGTCCACATTAAATTGAGCTGTTAAAAATTCAGGGATTTTTGTAATTATATCCGCAAAATCGGGTCTTGCGATCATTCTTTCGTGAATACTCAGCTTCTCTTCGGTCACAAGAATCACGTTATCTTTTCTGCCTATCGCTTTTAACAAAGCGGCAGACGCTGTTTCTATATATCTTTGGGCTTTTCTTAAATTGAAAGATGTAAGTTCCACGTCGGCTTCAATTCTTTTTAAAGAACCTGCGTCAACGTTGCCTGAATTATATTTCAGCTGAACCATATCTCTGTTTTCTTTGCGTCTCTCAAAAATTCTTTTTGAAAGTTCGACAGACTCATATGCCCACATAAGATTTATGTACTGGCTTGTAACTTCGTATGCCACATCCGAAACTACTCTGTCGTAAGAAAGCTGAGCGATTTTTAGTTCCGTGGATTTTTGCCTGACATCATTATAAGTGTCAAATCCTGAAAATATGGAAAGATTCGCGCTTAAACCGTACGAATAACTTCTTGAAAATGTCGTGTTTATACCATCCGCCGCATCGCCGCCTCTTTGCGACGCGCTTCCCCGCAAAGATACCATCGGCATATAGCCGCTTAAAGAACGGTTATACGCCTGCTGCGCGTTTTCAAGCCTGAGTTTGGCGGATTGTATCAAGGGATTTTTCTCAAGAGTCTGCTGAACAACAATCTCCCAATTGATTTTTTCGGCAAAGGCAAAACTTGTTAAAAAAAGAATAGCTACTGCAAAAATTGTTTTTTTCATAATTAGTTTAACGCTTTAAATTTTATTTTTATTGCAACAGTATAGATTTTACTTTTTTTTGAAAACAAACACAATTCGAAATCTATAATTGTTTTTTATAAAATATTTTTATAGAATCAGATAATGTTTGAAACAAAAAGGAGCAGTATTATGAAAAATTTTTTATTATCTGTTTTTGCATTTGCTTTGATTTTCTCGGGTTGCTCAACTGACGGCAGTAACGGCACAGATACAGCCATCGGAGTAGTAGGAGGAATGGCAGCCGGATCAACTACGCTTAATTATTTGCTTGGACAGCTAAACAGCGATAATGCGCTTGTAAGAATGGGCGCTATACAAGGAATTGCGAAACTTGGCGCATCAGGAGCTCAGGCAGTTCCTGCTTTATTGCCTTTTCTTGCAAGCCCTGACGCTAATGTCCGCTCAAACGCAGCTTTCGCATTAGGACAGATAGGTCCTAAAGCAAACGCGGCAATACCTGATTTAATAACCATGTTAGGAGATAAGGACGCTAAGGCGCAAAGAACTGCAGTTGAAGCTATAGCAAATATCGGCGGAGCGAACGTTCCGTCGCTTTTGATTCCTCTTTTAATAAGCGTAAACCCGACTACCCAGAGTTCCGCTATGGAACTTCTTGGAAATTACGGTCCTGCGGCATCAGCGGCAATACCTACTTTGATTTCGCTTGTTAAAGGCAACAAAAATGCAAGAGACCTTGCTTTTGACACATTGATAAAAATAGGACCGGATTCCATAGCGCCAATAACAGCGCTTTTGGCTTTCAGCGACGGCGACGTAGTAACAAAAGCGGTAAAAGCATTATCTTTGCTGAAGTAATAACACTAACCTGTAATAATAAAAAGAAAGCGTTTGATTTTAACTTCAAACGCTTTCTTTCTTTTTTTATTTTGATATGCCATTGCGGACTTGATCCGCAATCTGATTTTAAAAATTAGATACTGAATCAAGTTCAGCATGACAAACAGCTAAATTAAAGCTTATCCAACTGTTTCCTGATTGCCGATATTATTTTTGAAATCTCTTTATTTGTCATTGTAAGATGTAAAAATAACACCAATGTATCGCCAAGAGGTCTGATTATTATACCTTCTTTACGCAAATTCGCACAAACTCTCGCGCCGGTTTTAAGTTTATAATCAAAGGCTTTGCCTTTTTTCTTATCCTTCACTACTTCTATTCCGGCCATAACCCCGCTGTGACGAATATTGCCGACTTTGTCATGTTTATAAAGGGAAAGAAGTTCCTTTTCTAAATGAACTATTTTTGGCTGTAATTTTTTCAGGACATTGTCCTTTTTTAATATATCAAGAGTTGCGTTTGCGGCGGCGCAGGCAAGAGGATTTGCGGTATAAGAATGACCATGAAAAAAGGTTTTGAATTCTTCGTATTTGCCTAAAAAGGCATCATATATTTTATTTGTGGTTACAGTAACAGCTAAAGGCAGATAGCCGCCTGTTATACCTTTCGAAAGACAGATAAAATCAGGTTTTACGCCGTCGTGCTCTATAGCAAACATTTTTCCTGTTCTGCCAAAACCCACAGCAACTTCATCGCATATTAAAGGCACATTGTATCTTTTACAAAGAATCGCATACTCTTTAACATAGCCTTTAGGCATAATAATCATACCTGCCGCCGCCTGATTTATCGGCTCTATTATTGCAGCGGCAATTTCTTTATGATTTTTGGATAAGATTATCTCAACTTCTTTTATACATTGCCCCGAACAACCCATAATTTTTTTATGTTCTTTAAAATTTTTGACATTATTAGGAAAAGGGACTTCGTTTTTTCTATAAGGACATCTGTAACAATAAGGAGATTGCGCGAAATAATTTTTAAAAAAAAGCGGCTTAAACTTTGAGTGAAATAAATCCGTACCGCCGACAGCCATAGTACCTATAGTATCGCCGTGATAAGCATTTTTTAAAGACAGAAAGCAGTTTCGCTGCTCACCTTTAAACTGCCAATACTGATACGCCATTTTCAAGGCTACCTCAACAGCCGTTGAGCCGTTGTCGGAATAGAAAACTTTTGTAAGATTTTTGGGAAGAATATTTAAAAGTTTTTCAGACAATTCTATCGCAGGTTTATGAGTAAGACCCAAAAAAGTCGTATGACTGACTCTATCTATTTGTTTTTTTACGGCTTTATCTATCTTAGGATTTCTGTGCCCTAAAAGAGTTACCCATAAAGACGACACGCCGTCAAGATATTTTTTGCCGTCAATATCATATAAATAAGAATCTTTTGCTTTTTCTATAATTAACGGTTCATAGGGATCGTTGTTTATCCAGTCCGCCATTTGTGTATACGGATGCCATACATTTTGTTTATCTTTTTTTATAAGCTGTTGTTTTATATTCATAACGCTATTTTTTCAGTTGAAGTTATTTCTGTTTTTATTTGCACTTTATTCTTTATTATTTGCGCTTTTACTTGTTTGTTTAAACCAAGCTCCAGCACCGGCAGTTTCGTTAGTTCTCTTATAATATCTGCGTTACTTTTAGCCGAAACATCATTGATGTTTTTTTTACCGCTTAATATTATTCCCGCAATTTTTGTTTTATCTTTTTTTAACTTATCCACGGTTAACAAAGTGTGATTAATAGTACCCAGTCCGAATCTTGCAACCAGAATTACCGGGAGGCAAAGTCTCTTTATTAAATCATTAACAAAAAAGTTTTGTTTTAAAGGAACTAAAAGTCCGCCTACGCCTTCAACAATTGTGAATTCATATTTTTTATTAAAGTATTCGTAGCTTTTATATACTTTTTTCAAATCAAATGATTTTTTCTCTATTAAAGAAGCCGCGTAAGGAGACATCGGATTTTTAAAAAATACCGGAGTAACTGTTTCAGGCTTTTCATTTATTTTAGCGGCTTTTATTAATTTTTCGGCGTCGCTTCTGTCTCCGGTAGAAACAGGTTTAAAAACCCCGCAATTAATACCGGCTTTTTTTAAAGCTTCTGCAATTTTGCAGCTGACATAAGTTTTACCGACTTCGGTGTCTGTGGCGGTTATAAAAACTGATTTGTTCATATTTTTCCTTATTTGTCAGAATGAGAAGCGAGCCGACATCATATCCCTTTTTGTCAGAGGCCTTGAAAGAGATATTCCGTCAAATGTCGTACAGCGGCTTAATGCCACATACAATTGTCCCGGAGCAAAAGCGCCGTACTCCATATCTATAATAACATTGTCAAAAGTTTTACCCTGACTTTTGTGAATTGTTACCGCCCACGATAATTTTAACGGATACTGTTTAAAAAATCCCGCGCTTTCGGTTTCTATTTGTTTAAGCTCATCGTTCCATTTGTATTTAAAAAGTTCCCACTTGTAAGGCTCCACCTGTTCGATTCTGCCGTCGGGAAATTTTACGCATATAAAAACTTTATCGCTGTAAATGCCTTTTTTAACGTCTTCCACAACGCCGATGCTTCCGTTTACCCAGCGTCCTTTAACGTCATTATTTACCATCATGACCTGCGCGCCTTTTTTTATCACAAGTTCGTTTTCTGCCGGCAAAACGTTTAAATCTTCATCAATATTTTCAGTTTCCGCCACAAAAGAAACTCTCTCGCTTTTAAGGTTTGAAAGATACTGATAATTTATTCCCGCGGCTTTTTTGTTTGTAGTTGTAAGATATACAGGAAGACTTTGGCTTTCTTTTAAATCCTGTTTTTGCGTTGATACCGTTTTTTGGTTTAAGATGGCAAGTTCATCATTGCCCGCAGACCCGTTTCGCACGCTGTTTAGAAGCGATACAAAATAATTTTCCGTCTGGCGGTATATTTTTTTAAGTTCCACAGTGTGAAGCATGCAGCAGTCTAAGGAATGCGCGCTTAAAAAATATGGAGTTTTGTAAATTGAATTAAAAATATGAGCTTCATCTTTTTTTACGACAGGCGGAAGCTGAAATAAATCTCCTATAAAAACCATCTGAACGCCGCCGAAAGGTTCGGCGTGCGAATCTCTGTTCATTCTTAAAAATTTATCAATGCAGTCCAACAAATCGCAGCGCAGCATTGAGGCTTCGTCTATTATTATTGTTTCGACTTTTTTATATATTGAATCATCGCTTAGTTTTTTCTTTTTTATTTTGGAAAGAGTTACATCCGGCTTGAAATTAAAAAACGAATGGACGGTTTCGCCGCCCGCGTTAAGAGCGGCAACTCCTGTGGGCGCAAGAATTACGGTTTTCTTTTGCGCGCGCATGGCATAATATTTCAAAAACGCGGTTTTCCCGGTACCGGCGTTTCCCGTAACAAAAACGCAATCGCCGGTTTTTGAAATTAAATCGTAAGCCTGTTTAAATTCTTCGTTGATTTCTAAATTCATAGCTTTTTATGCCTGCCATTTTGCTTAATTATAGGAACATAATTATACACAATTAAAAATAAACAATACAATGTATATTTTTACAAAAATTTTTCTATGAATAATTAGAATAAAAAAGCGGGGAATAAGCTAAATCCCCGCTTTTTGTTTATCGTTATAATTACTGGACTGCTTTTATTTCGACTCTTCTGTTTTCGGCATCAGCTTCCAAGGTATCGTCGGTATTTACCGGATTAGCAAAACCAAACCCTTTATAGATGAGTTTATCTGGTGACACGCCAAATCTTATAAGTTCATCATAAACCGTTTTTGCTCTGTGTTCCGACAAAGCCTGATTATACTCCGCGTCTCCGATTCTGTCTGTGTATCCGTTGATTTCATAATTCTTTCCGGATTTGTCTATTTTGTCCGCAAGATCTTTAAGATAATATTCGTCTTCGGTCATTATTTCGTATTTGTCGAACGCAAAATGAACCGGATGCGAAGAAACCACGCCTTCTATCTCGGTGTTTATATTAACCATATCTTTATAGTCCGAAAGAGTTTCTTCTGAAAAATCCTGCGTTGCGCCGCCGCTGTCTCCGCTTAAAGCATTTTTTAAATCATCAGACATATCTGCGCTTGCGAAATTTGTTGAATTTTCCGATGTTTCTACGGATGTTTCATTCCCTGTTAGCGGCGATTCTGAAACAGAGCCTGATCCTGCGGAATCTGTAGATTCATCCGCTTTTTTATTTTTGCATGATTGCCCGCATTTACAGTTTTCGCACTTATTTTTGACGCATCCGCAACATCTTGCGCCTGTTAACGCTATTCTAAACCCCGCGTTAACCGACAAATTCTCTATTTTATCCCCTTTTTCATAGCCGGCGTATGTGTAAATCGAAAGAATTTTTGTTATTATGGCGTTGAACCCGCCGCCGATATCAAAGCTTCCTCCGGAAATTCCGCGGGAACCATATCCGCTTATTTTCATATCGGACGATAAATCCTGACTGTATCCGCCTTCAACATACGGTTCAACAATAGCGCCGTTCTTTAGCGTCGCCGAATATCCGGCAAAAACAGCGGGCCGGAAAATTAAAGTATGCGACGCGTCATACTCAAGATAATTAAATGTTCTTCCCTGAATATGCCCGAATGTTCCTTTAAGCTTAGGCTCGACCATAAAAAAATCGGAAGAATTAGTAAGGAATTTAAACTCTTTTCCGCCTTCAATGCTTGCGGCAAACATTCCAAAGTCCGTTTTCTGCCCGGACAAAACATTCTGCGCGTTATAGAAAAAATATCTGGCAACGGCGTCTATAAACCAGCCGTCGGGATTAAGCCAGGTTTCGTATAAGCCGATTACAGGTGCGCCGGATTTAATGTTGTTTATCTTGTCGAAATTTTCCGCTCCTATATACCCGGTCAAAACGCCCGCATAAATTCTGTTGGGACTGTCTTTTAGTACACGAAAATCAACGCCAGCCTCTACACCTGAAATATTCGCGTCCAATTCAAGCCCGCCGTATTTTGAGAGTTCATTATAATAACCTCTCATCCATACAGCGCTTGTGACTTCTTCTTTTGTTCTTCTCAAATCGCCAAGCCTTTTATTAATAGAATTAGTCCCTGATTTAAGAACGGCGGAATTTAACGCCGAAAGAGAAAAGGCATTCTCAACAGCCTGAGCTTGAGATACGGAAAAGATAAACGTTATTGCAATAAGCGCAATAATGCCCGCTAACTTGGATTGCTTCGTCGCATCTACGATGCTCTTCACAATGCCAACAAAAAAGCTTCTGCCGTTGATTCGTAATTTGTCATTCGTAATTTGTAATTTCCTCATTGTTAGAACCTCCACCCTGCGCCCGCTTTTACGCCGATATCCGAATAGCGGTTGGTTTTATAAACGCCTTTAAGCCAAATATTCAAGTTTTTCGAAAATATTTTGGAAGCGCCCGCCGTCCATTCAAAATAGCCAAGTCCCGCGTTGAAAGCCGGGAGTTCTATATTTCCTATTCTTCCGGTAATTCTGTCTCCAAGATTATAAACGTACGCGCCGCCGGCTAAGAAACTCCACGTATCCAGAGCGTAAATAAGGTTGGCTCCGGGCGAAAGAGTAAAGCCGTTCATAGAATCCGTTTCCATTTCTATATTGCCGTAAGAAGAATTCCAGCTTTGCTTGCCGTAAAAAATATAAGACGCCATGGCAAAAGGCTGCAAAACAAAATTGTTCATATACATATTATAAGAATTTTTAACGGCCGCTCCGGCAAACAAACCGTAAAGATTTTCTTCGTTTCCTTTGACTTCCATATTGTTGCCGTATCCGCCGCCGTAAACCAAAGCCGAAGCCGTATAAACGTCGTTAACCATTACCGATGCCATAAACCCGGCTCTTACGGCGTTTTGGCTCATCGACGCCGAAGCAAGGCTTTGTGATTCTCCGGTATAACCTGCAAAGACGCTTGGCATAAAATATGAATTGCCGCCGATGTCTTTAGCGGCAAAATCAAGCCCGAAAATCGCGCCGTAAAGATTGTTTTTCAAGTCAACGCTATCCGAAACAGATAATCTTTCGTTTTCATAATAGGTTTTTACCCAATAGGATTTTTCCCTGTTCTCTTTGAAAAACTGTCTGGGCAAAAATTTATACTCATACTTATATTCGTCCACAACCATTTGATTGCTGTCAAAAAATACGTGGTCAAACAAAACGCCGTTTGCGGTAAGCTGCCCTTCAAACATTGCCAGCAGCGCCGCTTGTCCGCGTGGAGCAGCCGGGTTAATAGATTCCATACGCAACTCGTAATTGCCCATTCCCATCGAATAAAGCCCGTATATACCGGCTGCCGTTTCATATTTTTTATCTGTTGCTACAAATATAAGTCGCGGATCGCTAAACGGCGCCGCCGGCGGGTCTATAATAGTGAAAGGAACAACCTCGGTTATAGGCATATTTATAAGATTTATGTCTTCCAGCATAATAAAGCCTCCGGTCGCATAAACGTCCTTCACTGTAAATTCGGGATGACTTGAAACGTTAACGCCGTTGCCGTATATGAAAGGCGTTGTACTGCCGATAACGGCCGCTCCTTGCGCGAATACGAGAGTATCGGATTTACATGCCCGCGCGTCAACATCCACCATAAAGTTGGCGGTAGTCTGTCCTGAACTGGACATTACGGAGAATAAGCCAAACGAACCCGCGAAATTATGCGTTTGTATAACTCCGTCTATGGAATTAAAAGCAGCATTGTCTCCCATCGCAAGAGAGCCGCTTGTGGGAACTATTGTCCCAATGCCCGCGCCGTAAGTAATAGTATAATTTTCCGCGAATAACGTTGCATTTGTAATGACAATATCCCCGCCGTAAATGCCGCTTCCGGGCAGATTATAATTAAGATAGGCTGTGGCCTGGTTCTCCAGCCGTATTACGCCGCCGGTCTGTTCAAATGCGCCGGAATAGACAAGCATATCAGCCCCGCCTATAACAAGATAGCCGTCGCTCTGGCTTGCCGTGCCGTAAGTACCCTGCGGAGTTACAAGCATATCAGTCGTGTTAAGGAAAACCGTGCCGCCCGCTATATTGTAAGATCCGCCCGGATAAAGATTAAGCGTTGAAGCCGGACCTATAATATCATACTGCTTGTCCAGAATTAAATCGCCGTATATATTGATAGTACCGCTTATTACCTGAAGTAATGCCGTAGCAGGTCTTACGGCGCCTGCATTCCAGTTCAATATGCCGCTTGCTATGATACTTTGTCCGCCAAAAAATGTCCCGTTAATATTTACAATGCCGTTATATTGGTTGAAATTACCGACAAAATTCGAACTGTCGCTGGTCGCGGCGAGATTCAGCACAACGGGGCTGTATTTATTTATCGTGCCGCTGCCCGCGAAACCGCCACCTACATACCAGGAGCCGCCTGTGCTGTCAAAATTAAGTGTGCCCTCGTTATAAATGTCGTTGCGTGTTCCGGTAGTACCGTTCCAGTTGGAGTAATTTTCATCAAGTACCACATCCGCGCCTGCAAGTGAAGCCATGGACATATAGCTTCCCGCGGCATTGTAAACAGCGCCACCTAAACCGCCTGCTTTATTGCCGGTAATAAGCATACCGCTAAATGTACCCAAAGGAGTAACATAGTCACCGCCGCTGCCGGCGCATATTGACAGCATATTATTCGGATCGGACGCGTCATTATAAACAGCGCCGCCGTTGCCCACCGCATAGTTGTTTGTAAACGAGCCGCCGTGTTTAGTTATAGAAGCAGTATTATAAACAGCACCGCCATTGCCTGAGGAAGTGTTATGATCATAAACAATATTCCATCCTGTCATAACGCCGGCTGTTACGTTAAACACGCCGCCGTCCCCGTCGGAATGATTATTTTGTATAAGCAGGTTGGTAACCGAGACCGTTGCGTTCGGGTCGCTCATATTAATAACTGCACCGCCGGCCGAGGAGTAAGCATCCTGTATGGTTAAATCTTCTAATATAAACGTTTTTGCCGTTCCGTCATTAATGATTTTGAAAAGAGATTGATGTGTTACTGTGCTTGAGCCGGCTTCCACTTCAGTCAGATTCAACCCGCTTAATACCGATGTTCTGTCCGCGCCGTATACGGAGAATACACCTTCCGCCATATCGCTAAGGGGCATATCGTTATAATAAGTCTCGCCCGCGCTGATTTGATAAGCACGTGCCGCTGCGGAAGACATACCTATGGAAGTCGCAATGCTGTCAAGGTCATTGACATCATTCAATACAAGAACCGTAGGGGTGGTCGGAGGCGGAGTTGTAACCGTGCCTGTCGCGCCGCCGCTGGGGTCAGTCGTTGTGCCGGCGGTGCTGCCGTCAGGGTTGGTAACGGTAACACTGCCGCCGTTAGGGTCGGTCGTGGTTGTGGTGTCGCCGCCGCCGTTGTTTACGGTAGTAGTTGTGTTTCCGTTGTTAGGGTCGGTCGTGGTGGTTGTAGTGCCGCCGGAACCGTCGTTTGTGGTAGTGCTAGTGCCGCCACTGCCGTCAGTGGTGGTAGTGGTGGTACCGCCTGAGCCGTCGGTTGTGGTACTCTCGGTGTTTCCGTTGGGGTCAGTCGTAATGCCTACGTTACTGCCGCCGGTATCCGTCGTTGAACTGTCTGTGCTTCCGTCGGGGTTAGTATTGGTAGCGGTAGTGCTGTTATTGCCGCCGCCGTCGTCGGGCGAAGTGCTTGTCGTAGATGAATTCCCGCCGGAATCGGTTGTCGTATTAATAGTATTGCCGCCGGAATCTGTCGTATCGCACTTAGAACCGCCTGCACCGCCCGGGTCTGCCGTGACGATACTTTCGCCGCCATCAGGCGTATCTACCGTGATTACGATTGTGCCTCCCGCTCCGGGCGCTATGGTAATAGTACCGCCATCCGATGTTGTTATAATGTCACCGCCTCCCGGAGGTACGGTGCCGGAAGGAACGCTCGGATCGGTAGAATTAATAGTAACGCTGCCATCCGGGTTAGTGGTAACGGTAACCGTTCCGCCTGAATCCGTGTATGTCGTACTGGTGCTGCCGTCGGAATTAGTAGTAGTGGCTGCGGTGCTGCCGTTAGAATCTATAATAGTGGTTGTGGTGGTTGTAGTGTTACCATCGGAGTTGGTGGTAATGGTACTTGTCGCAGTTCCACCCGGATTATTATTTGTAATGGAAGTGCCGCCGCCGGGATTCGTGGTTGTGGTAGTCGAATTTCCGTCAGTATTTGTTGTCGTTGTTGTTGTGCTGCCGTCGGAATTCGTAGTAGTAGTTGTTGTGGAACCGTCGACGTTGTACACCGTGGAGCTTGAGCCGCCGCCGGTATCCGTAGTAGTTGTGGTTGTGGAACCGCCGGAGCCGGTAGTCGTGGTGGTGGTACCGTTGGGATCTGTCGTAGTTGTAGAAGTCGTGTTGGAGCCGGAATCAGTGGTCGTGCTGGTTGAGCCGCCGCTTGGATCAGTCGTAGTAGTGGTTGAGCCGCCGCCGGGATTGTCCGTAGTAGTAGTTGTGCCGCCGCCGGGATTAACCGTTGACGTTGTGCCTGACGAAATGCCGGTGCCTATGCTGGTGAAATTTATATATTGATCGCTTATTGTTTCTAACGTATAAGTTCCTGAGCTTGTCGCTACGTACTGGGTAAGACCGTTTGCCGTCCAATCCAGTACATTGCCGTAGATAATGCGGTATTGGCCGGTTATAACGCCGTTTGAGTCGTTAACATATATTTTGCCCAGTCCTAAGATGCCGCTGCCTGTCAGAGCATTAATAGTATCGGCCTGCGTAGAAGTCATGTCATTGCCTATTTTAAAGCTGAGCAGCGTTGTGCCGTCCGGGGCGTTCAGACTGCCGAAAGCATATTGGTTGTATTCATTGGAATTGGGCTTAGAATTAGAAAGATCTAATATGGAATTATTAAAAAAATTGTAGGTAGTTCCGCCGGTATAATTGACAGAACCGAAAGTAATATCGCTGTTGCCAAAGTTAATAGTATTTGCCTGCCCGTTGAAGATGTCATTTTGCAGCAAATACAAACCTTGCAGCTGGTTGGTGCCAAAGTTTACTGTCGCGCCTGTACCGGCAAAACTTATTCCGGGCGTACCTGCTCCGGTCGCAGCGCCGACAGATGTGCGTCCCGCGGAGTCGGCTGTATAGTTCATTACGGAGCCGCTTAGCATATTGGCGTTAAAATAAAAATCCACGGCAATGCTTGTTATATTGGCAACCCCTCCGAAATTATTTGCTCCGCCAAACATCTGTCCTGCAGAGTCCAGAATTGCGCCGTACGCCTGGTTGAATACGCCGGTGTAACCAAAGCTTTCGCTTGCGCCGTCCAAATACAGAGTGGTGCCTGAGGACTGGTTAATAGTACCTTTGCCGCCGATCCCTCCAAAAATATTAACCTGGCCGTCGCCCGCTATGTTTATAACGGACGTAGAAGAGCTTTGGTAAATGTCTGCGCCTTGCGTTGAAGCACCGGCGTAGTTGTTTTGAAAACTTATGCCGAATCCGCCGGATAAACTGCTAACGGTATTAAGATTTATTACTCCGTTACCTGTATTATAAATCGCTCCGCCGTAGTTGGCTCCGTTTCCGTAAAAGTTAATGCCGTCTGCTATATTAACGACGGCTGTGCCGGGATTGTTGTTGCCCGAAGTATTATATATTGCCCCGCCGTTGCCGCTTGCGAAATTATTTGTAATATTGTTTGTGACCGAAGAGCCGTTGACGTTATTAATATTTACCGTCACGTTTGACTGACCGGCTTGTATATTATTGTAAAGTGCTCCGCCGTTTACAGCTTTATTGCTGTCAAACGAACCTTCTATATTAAAAGTGACTGTTCCGCCGTAAGGAGAATCCTGGTCGCCAACGAGGTTAGAAATCGCACCGCCGTTGCCGGATGTTAAATTGGAATAAAATTGTCCGTTGATATTAAAATTTACCGTCGTATTGCCGCCGTTTATTTCATTAGCTATAGCTCCGCCGCCGCCTGCGCCGGCTTGGTTTTGAGAAAATACCCCGCCTGTTATATTAAAATTGTTTACCGCCGGATTATTACCGTTGAGAACGCCGTTATAAATAGCGCCTCCCATGCCGGTTGCATAGTTTTGATAATACGTATAGCCCTGCGCGGTAAATTGATTGATAACATTTCCGCCATTGGCGTTATTGGCCATGAAATATATACCGCCGCCGTTGGCAATAGTCATCTTTTTACTTGCGTCATTACCGGTATTTTTACCGGTATTTCCTTGACCGTTATCAGTGACTCCGCCGCCGGACTGATTTAGCGATATGTAATGGCTGTTTGTCCCCGTGTTGTCCACTACGGAAAAAACGCTCGGACTGCCGCCGCTATAAATGGAATTATTGGAAGCCATATAAACCGCGCCGCCGCCGCCAAATGCTTGATTGCTTATAAAATCATTATCGGTTAACATATAAGAGTTTGCGGCGGCGCTTTGCATTTGAGACTGAATATTAACTGCTCCGCCGCTTGAGCTGTTTATGTTTCCGTAAAAATATGTTCCGTCAATCGTAAAAGTGTGTGCTCCGACGCCGTTTCCAAAAAATGAGACTGCGCCGTTAGTAGCTCCGTAAATGCTTAAGTCAGAGATGCTCGCGCTCATGTTGTTATTCCAGCCGGGAGCAAAAGACAAAGTATACCCGTTCATTATCAGCGCATTTCCGTTGGGCGTGCCGCTATAACCGTTAAGCGATATGCTCGCTCCGCTAAACGCATTTAAGGAATTTGCCAGGGATATTCCGTAATTGCCGGCCGCGTCAAGAGGAGCTCCGAGAACTACAATCGGCGATATTCCGCCGTTCCAATTAGCCGCAAAATCCGCGGACGTAACCACATTCACCTGCGCGTACACGGAAGAGAACGCTTGCATAACCATAAATAATGACAACAATACCCGAAAAAGCCTGCTGCTTTTTAAACACGCTGTCTTTTTCATCTACTTTCTCCTTTTATTTTGCTGAGAATATTGACTGACAATAACTACACATAAATAGAAAAAATAACCCCCTTTAGAGGCACAGATCCATAGAAGTATGAATTCATAGAAAAAATAACGAAGATAGGATGATAGAAAGATAATTCTTTAATTTGCCCATAAAGACAAAAAACTTACCTCAATCTATTGAATCAAGTTTTAAAGATAACCTGCTCTGACTGCTATTACAAATAATATATTTAATTAAATAAATAAAATCAGGTGCATATACACCAAAAATGATATGCAAAATAATGTATATTTAAATATATTATGATAACAAAATGTCGTATTTTTGAAGGAATGTCCAAAGAAGAGATCGAGTCTTTAATCCCTTACCTTAAACCCGATTTTCGTGAATACAAAAAAGGTGAATATATATATATGGCAGGGGATTATATTAAAGATATATTCTTTCTTTTGGAAGGCTGCATACAATTAATAAGAGAAGACAGTTCAGGAGCGCGCTCATTAATAGCGCAATATACTATGCCGGGAACTAGTTTTTGTGAAACTTTTGCTTCTGTCAAGGCACAAAGTTCTATCAATTACTATGTCAAAACTAATTCTCGCATAATGACTTTACCTTATAAAAATATTATGTCCTTACCGCTATCTGCAATTCAACTCCATTTAAAACTATCTAAAAATCTGATTTCAATACTGGCGAATAAAGCCAATAATACGTTTACACAGCTTGAACATGTAAGCAAAAATAATATCAGAAAAAAGATATTTTCTTACCTTTCGACACAAAGAATTAAATCCGGAAAAAATGAGTTTGTTATTCCTATTAATAAAACAGAATTGGCTGATTTCCTTTTTATAAACAGAAGCGCAATGACAAGAGAACTTGCAGCAATGAAAAAAGATAAACTTATAAATTTTAAAGGCAAAAAATTTAAAATACTTTAACCAAACTTACAATCAAAAATAAAATTTTTAATGCGTGTTTTTCACAAATATTTTGCTTGTCAATTCAGACTATTTTTTTGTATAATTCTCCTGTCGGTTCATGGAAGGGTCGCATAGTTGGCCTAGTGCGCTGGTTTGCTAAACCGGTATACGGATGAAAGTCCGTATCGAGGGTTCAAATCCCTCCCCTTCCGTTCGACAAAGCTTGCTGGGATTTGAAGCCGACCCGAACGCCTGCGAAGAGCGGGAATAAAGAGAGGGCGGCCGGCTCCGAAGGAGGAGCGCCGGCTATGGGTGAGGAGAAATCCCTCCCCTTCCGTTTTTGTTTCACCTTAGAAGTTTACGCTTCCTTATAATCCGGTGTCGCAAAAAGATTTATTTTAAATAAGGAATTTATCATGAACGAACAAAGAAAATATATAAGACGATATTCCGCAACAAATATAGAATGTTATGACGCCGATAAGATTTCATATTTAGACAAATGCGTTATGGTAAACATAAGTAAAGGCGGAATAGCTCTGGAAAGCAAAAAACATTTTCCTCTCGGCGAAAAAGTTTTAGTTTCTCTTTACACTCCCGAAAACAAAGAAATTTCCTTTATGACCCAGATTTTATATTCCTCGCAAGGCGGGTTCGCTACTCTTTACGGAGCAAAATTTTATGAAACCGACCTTCACAGGCTTTCCGAACTTAACGTATATCTCCTTAAGTATTATAATCTCTATTAAGAGGCTGCTATGATTATTATAGACGGTAAAAAAATTTCTGATCTTAAAAGAACAGAAATTAAAGAGAAAGTTGAAAAAATAAAAAAAGAAACCGGAAAAATTCCCGGTCTTGCCACAATTCTCGTAGGAGAAGATCCCGCAAGCCAAGTTTATATAAATTCAAAAATTAAAGCCTGCCGGGACGCAGGAATAAAATCAATGCATAACAGCATGCCGGCAACAGCAACGCAAAAAGAAATTATTTTATTGATAAAACAATTAAACGAAAACCCTGAAGTTGACGGAATATTACTTCAGCTTCCGTTGCCGAATAATCAGGATGCACAGGAATGCATCAACGCTATAAGCCCTTTAAAAGATGTTGACGGACTGCATCCTTTTAACGCGGGCATGCTGAATTTGGCTAAAAGCTGGAACGATATAATAGAAAAAAATATTCTTGTTTCATGCACGCCTTTAGGCGTTATACATCTTCTGCAAAAGTCTAACATATCCATAGAAGGAAAAACCGCGATTGTTATAGGAAGATCTAATCTTGTGGGCAAACCTCTTTCCATGCTGTTACTGGCAAACAATGCCACAGTAATTATGGCGCATTCCAAAACAAAAAATTTAAAAGATTTATGCAAAACCGCGGATATTGTAGTGCCTGCCATAGGAAAACCTAAATTCGTAACGAAAGAATTTGTCAAAGACGGTGCAACGGTAATAGACGTAGGTATAAACAGGGTTGACGGAAAACTTTATGGTGACGCCGATTTTGACAGTTTCAGAGACAGTAATGTAGCGATAACTCCGGTTCCTGGCGGAGTCGGTCCGATGACAATTACAATGCTTTTGGAAAACACTCTAAAAGCTTTTGCAAACCGTACATAATATCAAAATGAAACAAGAAATTGTATTAAATCCCGTAAAGGCAAATTTGAAACTTTTCGAAAATCTTGAAAAGAAAAAACTTATCAAACTCATAAAACCTTCAAAAGCCGCGATTACTACAAAAACAAAAACGGGAGCAGTAAGCAGATTTTACACTTCAAAACCGGAATACGGAACTCATACTTTGATGTGCGTAGGAAAAAGAAATCAAAACATCCGTTTAAGCTGGCACGAAGATAATGAAGATTTTATTTTGATTAATCCGTCGGGTTTGAAATTTAAACCTTTATATTTAATTGTTTCTCTTTTTAAAAAGACTAAATTTTTGAAAAAATTCTATTCCGGAAAATTAACATCCAAAGATTTACTCGCAATAGAACTTGAATTCAATAATCCAAAATTAAGTTTTTGGACAATGCTTAAACACACGGTTCACTGCGAGATAACAAATGATGAGCGTGAACAACATCCTGTATTTTTTGTTACAGAATCGTCAAAGCTTAAAGATCACAAACTTACAACAAAAATTTATGATATAACGTTAGCGGAGAAAATATGAATTATGATTTGCTTATAACTTTTTGCCTGCCGGTCTTTGCCGGTCTTATGTATTTCGCGATGGCATATGAAGTAAGAAGGACTAGCAAATTCCGCTCGATGATGTTTGGCGAAATAGGATTTAAAAAAATTGAACTTGCTTTTATACTTTTCGGAATTTATTTTATAACGCGTCCTCTGCAAAACTTTTTAGGACCTCATCCGATGCCTTTGATAATAAATTCAGCAAGACAATTTTTTTTAATGGCTGTAATAGCTCCGTCAATTCTGGTCGCGATATTTCACTGGGTGCCGACTCCGAGCGGCGCTCCGCGCTCTTCGACTTTTGCCGCTTACACTATCGGTACTCTGATGGGAATAATTTTTGTTTTGGCAAATTCTCTCGCTGTAAGCGAATCAAAACTTATTTATTCCTGGGGTATAATTCAGGTGTTTGATCCGGTATGGTTTTCAAACGGAAAACCCGTAATGCAGCTTATCGCTATACATTTGATATGCCAGTTTGTTTCTCCCGTCGGCTTTTTATTGCTCGCCGCGGCATACGTCAGACACAGACGGCACAACTACCAGCTTGCAAATATTTATAATCTTATGCCGACGAAATGGAGATATCTTGAAGCAAGCCTTATGATTTTTGCAATCGCGTTTCTCGTCGCCGGAGCGGCTGTTGTATTCGGAAGTTACTATACTTACGTCTGGGTTATTTATTTTATAGGCGCGATAGTTTCAGGAATTTTTACATTAAAAAGCATCAAACTTCCGCCGAGAGAAACACCCGCCGATTTAAAAAATTAAAACAAAAAATAAAAACGCTATTGCTTTTTTTTGTTTTCTTTCTTATAATAGAGACAAGATTTACTTCCGCTTAACTGCGGAGATAAAAAATGCCGAAAGGCAAAAGGAGCTTAACGATGGCTTGCGGATGCAAAGCAAAAAAAGCAGCACCTAAGAAAAAAGTTGCAGCGAAAAAAGTAGTAAAAAAAGCAGCTCCAAAGAAAAAAGTTGCAGCAAAAAAAGTAGTAAAAAAAGCAGCACCGAAGAAAAAAGCTGTAGCGAAAAAGAAGTAATTAATTTTTGTATCTATAAAAAAACCGCCTTTTAAAAAGGGCGGTTTTTTTATTTTGTCGTTATTGTTTGATTTTTATTAATTATTACCGGCGTGTTCCAAAGCTGTTTGTTTGATTTTTTTCAGGTCTACTTTTCCGTTGCCTAGTATCGGAAAATCTTCAACCTTATAGAAATTTTCTTTTTTAGGTATCCATAAATTAGGAAGATTGCATTCATCTTTCAACTTACTGACAATCATAGAAACATCTATGTCGCCTTTATACAATACAACAAGCCTTTCGCCTTTTTTGTCATCGGGAACAGCGGTAACAACCGCAAAATGCTCTTCAGTACCGACGACATTGTGTATTTCTTCTTCTATTCTTATCTGAGGCACCATTTCTCCGCCGATCTTACTGAATCTGCTTAGTCTGTCCGTTATCGCTATAAATCCGTCGTCATCTATAATCGCGATATCGCCTGTCACATACCAGCCGTCCTTAATTACTTCGGCAGTTTTTTCGGGATTATTTAAATAACCTTTCATAACGTTAGGACCTTTTATCATAAGCATTCCTTCCTGACCGAAAGGAAGAAGTTCGTAAGTTTCCGGATTAACGATTTTTGCGGCTACTCCGGGTATAGGATGCCCTACTGTTCCGGCTTTATTTCCGACTTGTACTTTTTTTGTTTTAGGATCTATAAAACACTGTGTTCCGAACGAAACTATAGGCGAAAGTTCAGTCGCTCCGTAACCTTCAAATATGGTTTTTTTAAATTTTTCGCGAAACGCCACAGATACTACCTGTTTCAATTTTTCAGCGCCAGCGATAATAATTCTTAAAGATTCAAATTGTTCTTCCGAGCATTTTCTGGTATATGAGTTTAGGAAAGTCGGAGTGCCTACTAAAAGAGTACACTTAAATTTTTCCACAAGCTCGCCGATCTTTTGCGGTTCCGTAGGATTCGGGTGCAGCGCAGCGCCTATTCCGTAATAGACGCAAAGCCAGACAGTTACAGTGTATCCGAAAGCGTGAAATAGCGGAAGCATTCCGGCTAATACGTCATTGTCTTTAAGAGCAATAATAGTCGCTGAAGCTTCTATATTTGAAACAATATTTTGATGAGTAAGCATTATACCTTTCGGTTCGCCGGTAGTTCCGCTCGAAAAAATAACAGTCGCCAAATCGTCAATATTTTTCGTATCGCCTTTGACATATTTTTTTATAAGAAACTTCGCGGGCATTATTAAGGCGGTTATAAGAATTGCCAGTTTTTCAAAAGAACCTATTTTCGCTCCTATATCTTCTGCGAAATCCGCCCTGTCGTCAAAATGATGAAAATCTATTTTTTCCGTGAAAGCGCGCGCGGTAACTATCTGTTTAATGTCACATTGCTTAATACACGATTCCAAAGTTTCGAGAGAAGAAGTAAAATTAAGGTTTACCGGGACTTTTCCCGCAAACGCCGCGCCTATATTTAATATAGCGCCGACTATCGTGGTAGGAAGGAAAACGCCTATCATTTCGCCTTCTTTGTCGGTTTTGCCTAGTCTTCTGGATAAAGCAACCGCAGCCACAAACACTTTTAAATAATTTAGCTTCTTACCGCTTAAATCTCCGAAACAAAATCTGAACGGATGCTTTTTCATTTCATGTATAAAACCTATATGAAGTTTTCTCTGGCTGTCACCTCTTAATTTAAAAGCTTCCGCCGACAATTCCTGAACGGCAAGACGAACCTTAAATACCGGAGAAGATGACGGCATCGGTTTTCCGACGCTTACGGTAACGGGGTAAGGTATAACTTTGGGAAGCTTCCATCTAAGCCTTCCACCCTCAAAAGAAAACGCCGATCCCCACATTCTGTCCAAATGCAAAGGTATAATCGGCGCGTCAAGATTATTTCTCATTATAAATGCGAGTCCTCTTTTGAAAGGAAGCATATTGCCAGTATGAGTTACATCATTTTCCGCAAATATACACACAAGCTCGCCGTTTCTTATGGACTTGCGGGCTTCTTCCAGCGCTCTGCCGATAACTTTGGGGCTGTCATTTGCATCTATAGGAATACTGTTTTCCGGGGTTAAAAAGGGTTTAAGAAAAGGATGTTCTTTAAATTCTCTTCCTACAAAAAATTTCACGGGACGCTTAATAGCAGAAAATATAATTACATGATCTATATAGGAAACAGTGTTAGAAACCAAGAGAGCGCCGCCTGTTAAAGGTATGTTTTCATGACCTACTGTTCTTATTCTATATATAGTATGACTAAGAACCCAAATAGCCGCATAAAGCAGCTGCACGGGCTTGTATATTATCATCAAAAGTAAAAACACTACAAGACTAAGCAGGATAACGGTAAGTTTTACTCCAAAAAATACAGGTATATAATCAAGAATTGTAAAAGTTATGAGCCCGGCAAAAAGAATCGACAGAAACACTATCATTCTGGGAAAAACTAAAGTTACGATAAGTCTTTTGATCTTGTTTATACTTTTTATTTTATTCATAATTAATAATTATACCAAAAAATTTGAATTTTTTTCAAAAATATGTATAATTAATACATTCGTACCAAAAAGCATGTCTTTGAAACTATCATATTAAATAAATTAGTTCCGACGTAGCTCAATGGTGGAGCAATCGGCTGTTAACCGATCGGTTATTGGTTCGAGTCCAATCGTCGGAGCTTTTTTATTTAATCTCATTATAAAACACCCTTTGGAAAAATATCCAAAGGGTGTTTTGCTTATAAAATAATTTTATGCCCTGAATGAAAACTTTAAAAATACTTCTATACTTTTTAATGTTTCAGATTCTGTTATCGCTTCAGGAAGCCGCGCAACACTATAACGAGACTCCAGACTCCATGATGTACTATTACTATAAGGAAATTCAATGCCAAATCCGGCATAAAATGCAGCTTTTGTATATGTATCTCCCGAAGATCTCTTATAAAGCGTAATATCTTCTTCCAAATAATAGTCGTGGTACCAAGCGCGAAATTCATCGGTAGTTCTATAAAACGCAAATCCTCCGCCAAAAGGCATATAAAATTTAACCTTATTCTGCGGATTTATAACAAATGTACCGGCAACGAAAAGCTGCGTTAATGAAACACGTTTTGTTATATCTTCATTAATATAATAGTATATCTCAGAAGGGCGGAGACTTTCTTGTTTCTCTTGTCCTAAAGAATGAAGCATCAATTCCATACCAAGACCAAGATGATTTGTAAAATAATATAGCAACTGCACACCGCCGCTAAAAGAAGCTTTGTCTGCGGACACATCGGTATTGTAAAAAGTAAAATCAACGATTTCATTTCTTATTGCCGAACCCAGTAGCAGAGAGGCTTCGAATTTATCTTTAAACTGATAATTTAGCCCTTCCGCCATAACCGCGGAAACTGCAGCTAAACAAAACACACAAACTGCTAAAAACTTTTTCATAATACCATTCCCCCGTAAATATCTGTTACATAAACGGCGAATGGCACTATTTTATTTCAGAATTATCTTTTGATATACAAAGCCGTCATCAACCCACTTAAAAAGTTGATATAAAAACAGTTAAGCGCTGGTAAAAGAAGTTTTCAAATAAAAATCTTTACAAACATTGTTAATAATAATCAGAAGTTTACGCATAACAGCAACAAT
>WRFE01000003.1 GCA_009778965.1 Candidatus Endomicrobium labiotermitis | reverse complement strand
TCGCCGTGCCTTCAACTTTTCCGTCAATATACACTACTTGTTCGGCAATTGTCCCGTCTTCATAAAACTTCTTGGAAGGTCCGCTTAAAACGTCATTTTCATAAATTAATTCGTAAAGTTTTTCTCCTGTCGGATAAAACTTAAATGCCGAGCCGTGAAGTTTATTGTCCTTATACGTCCACAAAAACAAAAGGTTCCCTTCCGCATCAAGCTCTTTTACTTCACCGCTTATTTGAACACCCGCAGCAAACTGCGTCTTTCCGTCTTTTAAAATTTTTTCTCTGGTAATTTCTACACCTGCTTCATTGGTATAAAGAAAAAATGGCTCGTCTTTTATATTGACGCTTTTTTTATAAAACGCGCAAAAAACCGGCGCGGCAAATAAAATCATGGTTAATAATAAAGAGACTGCTTTTTTTGTCATAAAATTACCATATTGTCCCTGTGTATAATCTCATCGTCGGTTACGTCTATAATTTTTTTCATTTCTGCTGTAGTTTTGCCTTTAACTTTTTGTAAATCGTCAAAATCGTAATTGACAAGCCCTCTGGCAAAATCTTTTTTTGTTTCAACATCCGCCACGGCGACAGTGTCGCCTCTTTTAAAACTGCCGCTTACTTTTACAATGCCCGCCGCAAGAAGACTTTTGCCTTTTACAATAAGAGCTTCCGCGGCTTTTTTATCGACAAAAATATTTCCCTTGGGTTTCTTGCTGAAAGCAATCCATGTTTTTTTCGCTTCAAGACAGCATTTTCTTGCCGGAAAAATCGTGCATATTCCGGTTCCGTTTATTATATCTTTAAGACGCTCAAGCTTTGATCCGTTTGCAATAATCGTGTCTATACCGGAAGCCGAAGCAATTTTTGCCGCTATTATTTTTGTTTTCATTCCGCCGGTGCCTTTGCCGCTTGCGGATTTTCCGGTGGCAAAACCTTCTATTTCTTCGGTAATATTTTCCACTTTTGCGATAAGTTTTGCTTTTGAAGGATGTCCGTCGTAAAGCCCGTCAACGTCGGTAAAAATAACCAGCTTATCGGCATGAACCGCCGCTGCAACCAAAGACGCCAAAGTATCGTTATCGCCAAAATTTATTTCGTCAACCGCGACCGTATCGTTTTCGTTTATAACAGGAATTATTCCACGCTCAGAAAGCTCGTTCAATGTATTTCTGGCATTGATGTATTTTACTCTGCTGTCAAAATCGTCCCTTGTTAAAAGGAGCTGCGCCACGGTTTTTCCGTATTTCGCAAATGCGTCGGCATAAGCATTCATTATTATAGGCTGCCCGACTGCCGCTAAAGCCTGTTTTTCACGCAAAATTTTAGGTCTGTCTTTTAATTTTAACTGTCCCTGTCCCGCGCCGATAGCGCCTGAACTGACAATTAAAATTTTATTGTTGCCGTTTTGCAGCGCAACAAGTTTTTCGGCAAGTTCGGATATGTATTTTTTATTTAGCAATCCGTTCTTGTCCGTAAGAGTGCTTGTGCCTACTTTGATTACTATTTTCATTTTTTTCTCTCAAAATTTTATGAATAAATATCTCTCATTATTATACTATAGTTAAAGGGAAAAGTAGTGTGAATAATTTGTGAATAATTATATGCTTTTAATGACGATATTTCATGCAATGGCAAAGGCGGCTGCAAAAATTAATTTGCCGCCGCCTTTATCTTATTGTTTTATTTATTTCTGACAAATGTTAGGCTGTTTTATCTTCTTTTCCTATAAGATTCCATAAGTACGAGCCTATGAAAGCGCCGACTGTAGGGGCAAGAATGAAAAGCCATAACTGACCCATAGCTTTTGACGAACCAGTAAATAACATTATCAACGCAGGCCCGATACTTCTTGCAGGATTCACGGAAGTGCCGGTCAAGGGAATACAAACAATGTGAATAAGCACAAGAGTCAAACCTATGGCAAGACCCGCAAATTTTACATTTGCTTTAGAGCTGGTAGCTCCTAAAATAACAAAAATAAAAAGAGCCGTAAAAATAGCTTCCGCGGTAAAACCTACGCCTATATTACTGTAAGCGTTTTGTCCGACTGAAGCGACTTTCATCATAAAGAATTTAGAAGCAAGAAGAAAAACTATAAACGATCCTATAATTGCTCCTATGGTCTGATAAATCATGTAGTTAATCGCGTCTTTTTTGTCAATTTTGCCGTTAATCCACATAGCAGTGGTGATGGCAGGATTGATGTGGCAGCCGGAAATAGGTCCGATTGCATACACCATTACAAGCACCGTAAGACCGAAAGCAAACGCGATACCGAGAAAGCCTACATAACTTCCGGCGAAAACCGCACTGCCGCAACCCATCAACACTAAAAACATCGTGCCCAAAAGCTCCGCAACATACTTCTTGTTATTCATTACTCCTCCCTTTTTAGCGGCAGAGTTGAGATTTAAGAGTGCAGAGTTAAGATACGTAAAACAACAAAATATCTTCACTCTCAACTCTTCACTTTTCACTCTGTCGTATTATCTCCGGTATATATTCTTCCATACCTATTGCCATTATGTGTACGCCGTCGGCAAATGAACGCAGCTCTTTTATCGTTTCGGAACAGATTTTAATTCCTTCGGCTAACGGATCCGAAGCGGAATTAATTCTGTCCTGAATCTTTTGCGGAATGTTTACTCCGGGAAGTTTTTGCAAAAACTGCATAAACTTTACAGACTTTATAAGAGTTACGCCGGGTAAAACTTTTACTTTCAATTCTTTTATTTTATCAAAAAAAGCTTTAAATTCGTATGCGTCAAAGATTGTCTGCGTTTGAAAAAATTCCGCTCCGGCCGCAACTTTTTTAGCAAACATAAGAGCCTGCAAATCGTTAGGCTGCGCCGAAGGGTTTACAACCGCCCCTACGCAAAATTTTGGAACTCCTAGAAGTTTTTTGCCCGCCAAATCCACCCCTGTTTCAAGAAGCCTTGCGGTTTTTATAAGCTGGACTGTGTCCAAATCGTAAACCGTTTTCGTTCCCGCGTATTCACCCGCGTTCGGATGATCGCCGCTTATAACCAAAACGTTTTCTATACCTAAAACATTCGCGCTTAAAAGCTCAGATTGCAGCGCTATACGGTTTTTATCTCTCGCGGCAAGCTGCATTATGGGTTCTATTCCCATTTCAAGCAAAAGCCTGCTCATGGCAAGCGACCCGACGCGCATTGAAGCCCGCTGATTATCGGTTACATTTACGGCATCCAGATTTTTTAAAGCTGACGCTCTTTGTAAAAACGGAGAAATATCTGTTCCTTTCGGAGGAAAGAGTTCCGCGGTTATTAAAAATTTATCTGATTTTAGTTTTTCTTTGAATTTCAAAGCTTCGCTTCCCTTGCTATTTGTTGCCCTGAACTTGTTTCAGGGCCTTCTGTTTTTTAACGACAAGATTCTGAAACAAGTTCAGAATGACACAACTCTAACAGTTTTTTCAGAGACACTCGATTGTCATTTTGTATTTGATTCGTAATTCGTAATTTGTAATTGTGTATCAGTAATCTTTATTCTGTTTCGGCTGTATGTACTGTTTCAAAAATTTTTCTGTTTTTCCGTTTTTTTTCAATTTTTCATATATCAACACCCACGCACAGTCTTTTGTCTGGTCGGTTTCGCATTTGCCGTTTACAAAACCTCCGCATGGTCCGTTTACAAGACTTTTCGCGCATCTTGTACGCGGACAAATTCCTTCTGTTTCAATTAAAACACATTCGCCGCAAATACCGCAAAACTTTTTATATATGCCTATTCTTTCCGTGGATCCTACATATTCCGAATTTAATACGGAAATTATAATTTTTCCCGATACTTTCTCTACTGACTGGCTGCCTGCGCCGCAAGAAAGCATCACAATAGCATCCGCTTTTTGGAAACTTTCATTTTTTAATAAATCTTTTTTTGCAAGACGCATATCGCATGCGGACTCCAGTTCCGTATTTCCTAAAACTGTTTTGCCGTTTTGCTCAAGAAACTCTTTGAGTTCCGCAACAGCTTTTTGGTCGCCAGTGCCGCATTTCGCCGCGCAGCTGCCGCAAGAAACTATAAACAGAGTGTTAACTCCGCTTACGCTTTTAAGGATTTCGTCTAATGGTTTTTTTGATGTTATTATCATTGTATTTTTGAAATTGCTTTTTCAAGCCCGGCTTTATTTATCTCGTCAAATAAAAGCAAAGCTTTTTGTTTTATTGTTTCTATTTTTTCTTTATCTTCTTCGTGAAATCTGGAAAGAACATAATCCGCAGTAGGAATAAACTTCGGCAAAGGACCGATTCCGAGTTTCATTCTCGGAAAATTTTGCGTGTTTAGGTGACTTATCATGGAACTTATGCCGTTATGACCGCCCGCAGAACCCGAAAGTCTTACGCGAAATTCCCCCAAAGGAATTGCAAAATCATCATAAAAAACAAAAATTTCATCGGCGTTTATTTTGTAATATCTCGCGAAATTTGAAACCGCTATACCTGAATTGTTCATAAAGGTCATTGGTTTTAAAAGCGCTATTTTTACGCCGTCATAGTCGTAAAAAGAAATATCCGCCATATCAGACCATGTTTTAAATTCTAATCGCTTGTTCTTGGCAATTTCATCTAAAACCATAAAGCCTAAATTATGGCGGGTATTTTCATATTTGCTTCCGGGATTTCCTAAGCCGACAAATAATTTTATCATCAAAACTACAATTAACAAATAACAATTAACAAATAACAATTAACCGCTAAAACTACACAGAAAGGACAAAAACCGTTAATTTTACTTTGTTCTTTGTACTTTGTTCTTTGCCTCTCAAAATTATTTTTTTGCTCCTGCTGCTGCGCCTTCTTCGCCTTCTTTATCTTTCTTGCCTTTGGATATTACTTCAGGCTGCGCGACTTCCGCTCCTGCTGCTGCGTCCGCCGGTTTATCTTCTTCAACTTTCATAGTTACTACGTGAACTATAAGCGTTGACGGATTTTGTGTATATTCTACGCCGTCAAGTTTAGGCAAATCGGCTATGGTAATTCCCTGGCCGATACCCAAAGCGGAAACATCAACAGTGATTTTTTGCGGAATATTTGTAGGGAGCGCTTTTACATTGACTTCTCTTACGATAAATTCCTGGAGACCGCCAAAATTCTTAACGCCATCCGCAACGCCTTCAATATGGATAGGAACAAGAACTTCAATTTTGTCTTTAAGCGAAATGGCTTTAAAATCTATGTGAATCGGATCCTGAGTCAAAATGTCTCTCTGGAGAGATTTTACGATAGCTGTTTTTTTGCCGTCTTTAAAGTTCAAATTGATAACTACGTTCGCGCCGCTGGCTTCTATAATAGATATAAAAGCTTTAGAATCTACAACTATGGTTTCCGCCTTAATGTCTTTTCCATAAAGAACCGCGGGAACTTTTCCTTCTTTTCTGAGCCCTGCAAGCATGCCTTTTGAACCAAGCGTTCTGCTTTCTGCGTCTAAAATTACTTCCTTCATTTGAATCTCCTTGCGATAAGGTAATAGATAAGCCGTAAAGACTTTCTAAAACTTCTCTTTTTGTAACCTTCCACGGTTACTTTGTTTATTTATCACGCGAAGTATTTTAAGTTTAGGCGACAACTTAAAAGACTAACGTCATATTTTATAAGAACAATGCTGATATCGATTCGTCGTTCGATATTCTCATAATAGCTTCCGCCAAAATTGAAGCTATGCTTAAAACTACTATTTTGTCCGTAGGTCCGTCTTGTTTAAGAGGAATGGAGTCGGTTATTACCAACTCTTCTATACACGAATCCTGTATTTTTTGTTTCGCGCTGCCCGATAAAACTCCGTGCGAGGCTGTCGCGAAAACTCTTGCCGCTCCTTTGGCTTTTATGGCTTCCGCCACTTTTGTCAAAGTTCCCGCTGTATCCACAAGGTCATCCAGTATTATACAAGTTTTATCTTTAACTTCACCGATAATGTTCATAATCGCCGCTTCATTGGGGCGCGGTCTTCTTTTATCTACAATCGCCAAATCCGCGTTAAAATGTTTCGCAAAAGAACGAGTTCTTTCCACGCCGCCCGCGTCCGGCGAAACCATAACAACGTCGGTTAAATTCTTTTCCTGAAAATAATTTAACAAAACAGGCATTCCGTAAAGATGGTCAACGGGAATATCAAAAAAACCCTGAATTTGTCCGGCGTGCAAGTCCATAGTCAAAACTCTTGTTACACCTGAAGCGGCAAGCAAATTAGCTACAAGTTTTGCCGTAATCGGAACTCTCGGTTCTGATTTTCTGTCCTGTCTGCCGTAACCGTAATAAGGCATAACAGCGGTAATTCTTTTAGCGGATGCTCTTTTCAGCGCGTCGGCTATAATAAGAAGCTCCATAAGATTTTCATTTACCGGAGAACATGTCGGCTGTATTATGTAGCAGTCGGCTCCGCGGACATTGTCAACAATTTTTACCTGTATTTCACCGTCGCTAAAATGACCGACTTTAGCTTCGCTTATCTCCATTCCGAGCTTTTGAACAATCTGTTTCGAAAGCTCCATATTCGCGTTACCGGCAATAATTTTGAGTTTCATAAAAATTCCTTTTATCGACAATTTTAATTTGAACTTTATGCTTTGAACTTTATTTTTCTGCGTTTCACTTCTTGTCTGGCTCTTGCTATTGCAAGTTTATCTGACGGAACATCATGCGTTATTGTTGAACCTGCTGCTATTAATGCTCCCTTGCCTATTTTTACGGGCGCTACAAAATTTACGTTTGAACCTACAAAAGTTTTGTCGCCTATATGCGTCTGATGCTTTTTTTGACCGTCATAATTGCAGGTTATTGTTCCTGCGCCGATATTTACATCAGCGCCGACTACAGCGTCGCCTATATAAGAAAGATGATTAACTTTTGAGCCCGCCGAAACAACAGACTTTTTTATCTCGCTGAAATTTCCTACGCGGACATTATCTTTCAAAACCGAGCCGGGTCTTATATGGGCAAAAGGCCCTATTTTAACGTTTTTATTTATAACCACGCCGTTTATATAAGAATATGAAATTTCACAATTGTCGCCGATTTTAGAATTTTTTATAAAACTTGTTCCCTGCACAACGCAGTTTTTGCCGATTGATACGCCGTTTGATATAAAAACTCCCGGATATATAATTGTGTCTTCACCGATTTTCGCGTCGCAAGAAACAAAAACATTTTCAGGATTTATAAACGTTACGCCGTTTTCTAAAAGATCTTGTATTTTTCTCTTTTGTAAAATCTGTTCCGCCTGAGCAAGTTCTTTACGGTTGTTAATGCCTTTAACTTCAAACGCGTCCTGCGTAACCGTAAACGCCGCTTTTTTTCCGGATTTTTTCAATATTTCAACAGTGTCTGTAAGATAATATTCTTTTTTCGCGTTGTTCGGTTTAACTTTTGAAAGAGCGTTCCATATATTTTTGTCAAAACAGTATATGCCGCTGTTGATTTCTTTTATAAGTTGTTCCTGCGTGCTCGCGTCTTTTTCTTCAACTATTTTCTCAAGGACAGTTCCTGTCTTTACTATACGGCCATAACCGAAAGGATTTTCTACTGTCGCCGCCAAAACTGTAATTGACGCTTTGCTTTTATTATTTTGTTTTATCAGATTTGACAAGGTCGCAGACTTTACAAGAGGAACATCTCCGCTTATAACCAAAATTTCGCCTGTATAATTTTTAAGAGCTTTTTGCGCCTGAATTAAAGCATGAGCTGAACCTAACTGCTCTTTCTGATACACAATTTTTATTTTAGAATTTTCAAGACTTTTTAAATTTTCCTCTACTATTTCTGCTTTATGCCCCAAAACAACAACTATATTTTCAGGATTTAACTTTTCAACAGAATCAATAACCCAATTTATTATTGGCTTTCCGGAAAGTTTGTGCATAACTTTTGGCATTGCCGATTTCATTCTTGTTCCGGCGCCAGCCGCAAGTATAACAGCAGAAAAATTTTTCATTTACAGTCCGTTTAAATATCTAAAATAAAACAAAACTCTCACCCGATTGTAAAATCAGGTGAGTAAGTCACAAATTTACAGATAAATAATACCAAAAAAGGATTAGTTTTTCAACTCTTTTTTTGTTTTATTCTGCTTTAAAAGACAAAATAGTTTGTTTCTATTTGCCGTCAAACTCGTTAAAAACTAATATGTGACCATCGGAAGTATATATGAAGAAATGGTCTTTTTCAATGCTCCAGCGCTCGGATTGCGCTAAAAGTTTATAAAATTCCGTTTCGGTTAATCCATCCGGAGTATGTATGCCCATCATCATTGTGCTTGCCGCGGTCTGAAACGAAAGCATATCGTCTTCTCCCAACACAAAAGGGGCTGTGTATCTGTTTGGCGCGGCTTTGCCTGAAGCAGTAGAATCATTAAACTGTATAGTATAAATATCGCTGAATTTTTTCGGGTCAAGCTTGGAAGCGTTAAATATTATCGCGTCAGATTGGTCTAACACTTTGCCAAGCTGCCAGACTTTGCCTTTTACTGCTCCGAAATTTATAATATTTTGAGCGATACTCGCATTTTTTATAGTTTGTTCGGCTTGTACGGTTTGAACGCTTTTTACGGGCTGAACGTCCGTAGAAACTTGAGCAACTTTTGAACCCGTAGCGCATGCAGAAAAAAACAACATAGAACAAACTGCTCCTGTCAAAACAAATGATAAAACTTTCATACTTTCTCCTTTCTTACCAATTTCTATTTTACAAAAATCTCTTTTGGTATTTTATCATATTCTTGCTTAACAATGCCACCCGCTGCTTAATAAAAAGAAATATACGATAACCATTACAGACAACGACTTAAGCCGCCGATAATATACTGCTGTAAACTCTTGAGTCTGACAATACCGGACTCATCTTTTCGGAATCAATTTCAGGAGTATACGCGTATACCAGCATCATTTCAGCCATAGCTGTCGCGACAATAGGGCTTGCATGAGCTTTTTTAGACGCGGCCATAAGCATTTTTTCATAGTAATTGTTTGCGTTGGCAGAGTTAAGATCTCTCATCGTTTCATCAATATCTAAATCAACGGCAAGACTCTTTAATCCGTATTTGAACGCAAGTATTTCACCGAAAAGTCTTTCGGTTTTTCTGTTATTGAAACCTTTGGTTTTCTTATTTTGGTTTAATTCCGCCGCGACAAGAAGCTTTTCAAACAGACCTTCGGCAAAGCCCATCATTGTTTCAATACGCTTCATGTCATCGACACTTCTGTTTATTTCCTGCAAATATCTGCCTGCCATATTATTTGCGCCGAATCTTGATTTTTCAAGAACAGACAACAAACGTTCTCCGGAATGAAACTCGGCTCTTAATTCTTTGACTTCTTCAACTGTAATTCCTGAAAAAGCTTTTAATATTCTTTCTGTATTGAAATTTTTTGCTGTTTCAGCGGCGGTTTCGGGAGTTATCGGTTCGTTAGCGGCAATCCTGATTAATCCGCTTACCGTTGTCCACAGATCAGGCATAAATTTAGCGAATCCGTCGCGGTTATTTTTATAAGCTTCCGCGTACGCGCTTTCGTAAACCACTACATTGCCTTTATGGGTTCTCGCATTCTCCGCGTCTTGCGCGAAAGTTTCGGCATTATCAAGCTTTTCGGTTTTTTGTGTTTCATAAACAGAATTTAACGGACTTTTAATAACTCCGTCTGTCTGATAAAAAACTCCGTCAAACAACGCTTTTATTTCTTCGGAAGCACCGTCCGCAACCATAACGCTCATACCGTCTTTTCTCAACTGCGAAAGCAAACCGTTAAGCTGTTTTGAGGAAAGATTGGCGGCGAGTTCGGCGGTTATTATAATATTTCTGTTTGCCACTTTGCCTATTATATTGTTGTCAATATATTTTTGAAATTCGTCGGCTGTATTTATTTTATCCAAAAATACAAAATATCTTTGGGCAAACATCCAGCCTTGAGCTTCTCTTATTATACGGCTGTCATCTATTTCCGTTAAATCAAAGTTTTCAAAACCGGTATCACCTAAATTAAACTGAGGATTTCCGGATTGGTTATACTCAAAATACGGAGCTTTTTGGTCGGATTCATATTCGGCAAGAGTACGGTCGTAGCTCTGTTTGCTTGAAGGACCAAAGCCTTGTACCGGTCTGGCGGTACGTTTGTCGGTGCGGACTTCAACGATATTAAACTCTATATTTTTCGGAACAGTTATTCCTTGTTCTTTAAGCGCTTCTTTAATGTATTGAACAAGCGTGTCCGGGTTTTGCTGAATAGCCTGCGAAATTTCCCGCACGCTGGCATCGCTGACCAAGGAAGGAGAAAACTCCAAACCTCTGTCTTTTGTGTAACGATAGCTTATAGAATCTCCGTTTGAAGTTTTGAGCCTTGTAGGATTTTGTTCATTAATATTATTGGTATCGCGAATATAAACCGGTATGTTTAAATTGCGGCCGTCTATTTTAGCGCTGACCCCGAATTTATGATGAACCGCTTCATTATTTTTAGAATTTTGGGTAGTTATCATAGAAATATCAGCCGTTACGGTATTTTTATCGGATTTCCTGCCGCTGAAAATATCGAGTTTGGCAAAACGATGTTTTAAATTCCACGCAACGTGTGTTTTGAAATTTTTAATTAAACTGCTTGCTGTCGCAATTACGCCTGAAAACCCAACCACCCCTGCCAACAACAATGGCCAACCTTCAGCTATAATTCTTGCCATTTGCGCAGACGCGCCTCCCGCGCTGGATGTAAGCCAGCTCGCAATAGGAAGCCCAATAATTATTGCCCCGAACAAAGCAACTACGGCTACTGCTCCGAAGACCGACCAAAAACTTTGTTTTGTTTCTTGCTTTATTGCCCCTATCCCCTGCATTCTTTCGTTATAACTCCCGACCAGCATTTCCAATACTTTCTGATCGTCAAAACCAGCTAAATCAGCATACTTTGTGTTTTCAGAATGTTTTTTGAATTTATTTATTAATTCTTTCATAGCAGGAGTTATGAATTTAACTGAACGTTCGCCAATTACCCTTCTGGACTTAAAATCTCTCAGAAAATCCATTTCTTCAACAGTTAAGTTTCTGTAATTTTCTCTAATTTTATAAATTGCTTGATATTCCTTCGCGCTTATAACCCCTTCTTCTTTCATTTTATTTACGGCGCCTAAAAATGGACCCCATTTATCCGAAAAATGTATATTATGTTCTATATTATCTACAAAATCATTTATTGCTTCTTTATATTCACCGGAAACAATTGTTACGTTACTGCCTAAATATTCTTTCAAAATCGCTTGCGCGGGTTTGAAATCGCGATAATGCTGCATAACAAATTTGTCCGAAGAGAAAAAAATTGTTTTCCGCATTTCTAAAATTGAAACTATCTTTGCTCTTTTTTCATTTCTTTTCTCAAACAATTCCTTTTTTTCCAATTTTTCTAGCCTAGCCAAAATTTTATCATCAACCCCAAACAATTTAAATATGAACTTATATAAAAAGCCCTGCGGCAACTCAAGGTCCGAATCAGAAAGACCAAGAGCGCTGCGCTGTTCAGAGGTAAGCTTAGACGGAGGAATTATTTGAACTTTCAAACTATTTTTATCTATATCTCCATAACCGTCATTAAGATTAGTAGCATAATATTTCGGCCCGTAGTGTATAGCAACCGACATTTGCCTCGTTAAATCAAAAAAATCGTCATCTTTAAACTCTTTAAAAGGAATTAAAACCCTGTTTCTGCCGGGCTGCAAATTAAAAATTAACGGTTTTTTAACCTGTTGAGAAGATGCCATTGTAACACTTATCACAGCCCTCATATTCGCATCCGACGTAACATCGAATTCCAAAAATAAAAAATCTTTTTCGGTCGCTTTGAAAACAACAGCGTTGGTATCGATAGATTTCCAACCGTCTCCCTTCAGGGGTTCTTTAAAATTTATGTTATTAACATTTAAAATATCTTTCGGACTTTGCCTTTCGGGAATAACCGGCTTTTCTAACAGATTGCTGTTTTCTTCAAGAATCTCTTTAATATCAAACACCGGCGCTTCTGGCGCCTGAGTTCCTACTTCATATCCGTCGGGCCAGCTATTGTATATATGCCTGAGAGCAAAAGCCATAGGATTTGGAACTCCGTTTCTGTCAAAAACTCCAAAATATCTTTCATGTCCTGCGGCAGAAAGCCCGGGTTTTTCTTCATAAGCAAGAGCGAAATATGCCCCCGAAAACCCTTTTAATTCTTGAAAAAGCCTATATCCCACTTCAGACTGCTCTCTTTTTCCGTCAATTTCAAAATCGTACTGTCCCATTCTGGCGCCGGTAGTTCTGGCGCTTATGCCAAACTCCGCAAAATAAACCCATATATCGTCATCTGTTATTGCCAAAAGCTGTTCTCCGGCATGCTTGCCGTTTACATCCATGAAACTCCAGCTGCCAGGATCATTTGCGTGCCCTCTGTAACAGTTTACTCCCATAATACTCACATAGTCTTTATAAAAATTTACCGTTTTAACATCAGGAACATCGGCGAAAACCGTTCCAAACGGCCTTTCCGTAGAACTTTTTACTTTTGATAAAAATGATTTGAACAGATCATTCCATACGCTTTCGGTAAACGTGGCGCCGTCAAATCTGTCCCCTTTGTTTTTTTGAAGAACCCATTCGCCAAAAACAAGCCTTACTTCATTTCCAACCTCATAAAAAAGAATTTGAGAATGATTTCCCAGTTTTTTTGTTTCTCCGTTTTCATCAGTATAAGTTGTCTCAAAAAAACGTTCTCCAACGGCTCCTGGACGCATATCCTCAACGGAAAAACCCATTATAACGGTTATTCCGTGTTCTTTGAAATAGTTTAACAATTCAAGCGTTTTCCCGACATCTCCATATGGAAGCTCGTATAATCTCATTGTAGTAGCGCCGGCAAAATTCATCATTTTAACCACGCTTTCATGCCCGTAATAAGTAAATGCTTCAGGACCCACGCAAACAATTTTACCTGTTAACGCCAGTTCTTTGCCATCTTGATTTTCGACAACAAGCTGTCTTATTCCATTTGTTGTTTTAACGTTTACGGATTCAACGCTTTTAATGCTTTGTTTGCTGAAGTCAGGTATAGTTTGAACTATTCCGGGGGGATTTCCCGGATCAAACAAACTACAAGACGTAATAGACAAGAAACTTACAAAAAGCATTAATCCTAGTATTGTTCTTGCCGCAGCACTCTTAAACCCTGACCAATTGGAAGATGACGCTCTGTCCGCAGATACGGCTCCGGAATCTATGTCCAATTGTTTCCTTACAACTTTCATTTGAAAATCTTTGGGAGTTCTGGCTAATTGTTCTATAGGAAAACCGTCAATTTCATTTAGTCTATCATACGAATGAGCAATGATTAATCTTTCGACTTCCGGATAAAATCCGTCGGCATAATCATTGTCAAAAGTCGTTGCGAAGAAAATCTTTTTCCAAAAATCATAAGTATTATCATCTATTATGTTTGCAAGCGACGACAAGTTAAAGGCTTTTCCCATAAACGCTTTAAACTCTTTAGTCCCTAATTTTAAATCCGACGAAGGCGCCACTGGGATTGCCTGCATAGCATTGTTTTCATTACTGATTAAAACCTCAAAGCCTGAAGCGGATTTTATATATACTTTATTAGAGTCAGAGTCGGACTTTTCGATTCTTATGGCTTCTCCCAAAACTTTTTCAAGCTCAAATCTTAAATCTTCAATATTTTTATCATTGAATTCCACTTTATTAAGAAGATCGTTTACGGTATTAACAATAAGCTCAAATTTTTTCGATCCCGGCATTTGAGAAGCTACCGCAAAAGCCAAAGCTTCTTTAAAAAAACGGCTTTGCTCCGTTATAATTTGTCTGTAATTGGCAAGAGCGCTTTCAACTCCGCCGGAAATTCTGGGGGTTATTGTCATGTGGCTTATTTTTTTGCCGTCTAAAATTTCATTAAGCCCGCGGCTGTGATAACCGCCGGAAACAACAACTATAATTTCTTTCGCATTTTCCAACATTTCGTTCGGAGATTTTCCTGATTTTGTAAGCCCGGAAACAAGCTTTGTATTTTTTTCTATATTTTCAATAAAAATTTCATTTCTTTTATTGTTAGCGGCATAGTACGAATTTAAAACAGGAAACTCACTTTCCATTTCCTTAATAATATTTACCGCCGCGTATTTACCATAAATGTTTGAAAAAAGCTCAAATCTTCCGTTAAAATATTCTTCGTCGGCAGCCGTAAGATTATTTTTCATATAGTTTGAAAAATACATATAAAAATCTTTTAAAAACACAGTTTCGCTTTCCAGCTTTGAAGCTGAAAAAGCCGACATTATTTTTTCGCGAAGCAGCTGCTCCTGTCCGTAAAGCTCAACCGGATTAATATCCGAGCTCAATTCTTTTATATAAACAAACGCTTTAAGCTGAGGCATCCTTTTGCCGTCAACGCCGTAAGCTCTTATGTACTTAACTGCCATGCCGATATCCTGTAAGTTATCGGTATTTTCAAGAAGGTTTCTATATTCGGAATAACTTATTCTTCCTTGAAGTTCGGATAAATATTTTTGCAGTTCGGCATTCAGTCTTTTGGTATCAAGTTGTTTTGACAATCTGTCTATCGCGGCAACTCTTTGTATTTCATAAAAATCCGCTAAATTTATCGAAAAAATATTATCGTATTTGCCAGGATTGGCATTGATTCTTTCTGCTGCCTTAATCATTTCTTCATAATACTTAACCGCATCAATTTTTCCGCTGCGATACTTTGCGACAACATTTGAGAATTTTTTATTTTCTTTGCCCGAGTATTTTTTATACAGATAATTAACTTCATTTTCAATTCTGTTTAGTTTCTGCGTATATTTTGATTCGTTATCATAAATCATTCCAAGCCTTTCCAGATTTTTGCGGTGGACTGCCGTATTTTCAAGTCCGTAAATATTATTTTTATTATTCGTAACCGCGAATAATTCAACACCTGTTAAAGATCCGTCTTTTATCATTTGGTCTATCAAAGCATTATTTGAAGCCGAAACCTTTTCAAGCCATGAAACATCAACTTTTCCGCTGCCGCCTTCAAGATAAACTGCTTTTATTTTATATTTGTTATCCAAATTTTCAAGAATTGACGCTATATTTTTCTGTACCTGCGGATGGCTGTGCAAATCTTGAATATTTATGATTACCTGCGGGCTTCCGTAGTTTTGGTTCTGGGTTACCGCGCCAAATTTATCGGAAAAGAGAACAGTGTTCTCTATATTAATTTTCTCAACAGGCATTCCTGCCGGCACTGAGGCAAAAGCTTGTCCGCCTAAAGAAAACATGAAACATGCCGCGGTAAAAATCGAACACAGTTTTTTGAAGGTCATAGGTTTCCTCTTAAGATAGTAAAAACCCGGCTTGCGTTAATACGCAAAACCGGGATTTTTTACATTATATTTTATTTTTGAAAAATTAATTTTTGACGCAGCGCTGAACAGGCGCAACAAACCTAAATAACTTAGCATAAAAGAAATAATCATAAAAAGCATAAACAAAGCTTGCTGAAGAACTATACTTCCGATATAAATATTTTCAGGCGATACGAAAAAGGCGCTAAATTTAATAAAAAATTTAGTAACACCTCCGATTATAAAATGCTCCGCATTGCTTTTATCAAAAAACATGAATTTAAATGAATCCGCAGACAACACCGCCATCGGCAAGGCATTTTGCAAAGAATCGCATATATTTGAAAGGATTTTGCCGTAATCCTGAACAAACAATACATTAGAATTAAAAGATACAGCAACGTTATCTTTTGCGGAAAAATTCATGCTTCTGATTTCCACAGCGGCAAAAGAAACGTTACCCAAAACTATTGTCAGGGCAAAAATTAAAGCTATTGTCTTTTTGAACATATTGATATTGTATACAGAAAGGTAAATTTTGTCAACTGATATTTGCAAAATTTTTTTGAATTTTAGATTGGGCTTTTATTGGCTGTAATTAAAAAACAGATTTACTGCTGAAATGACCCTGATATTGAATTGTATTTTACCGGCTTTATTTCCTAAATTGCCTTCCAAGTAAATATAGCGGAGATCTAGATTATTCTATAACTATAAACAACAACTTCAAAGGCAAGATCAGCAAAAATTCTTAAAATTTATTTATTTTTGACTACTATTTATTAGCTGATTTTTAAAATGTTATCAACAAGTTATTCACAACCACAATTTTTATGACTTTCTACTTAACATAATCCTAACATTTTGCATTATCAATTGATTTTTCAATTAATTTTTTGAAAGTATTTTTATTATTTTATCAAAAACTGATTTTTTATAAAAAATTATTTTTAATTTATCAACAAATATTTTATATATTACAATTCAATTCTTTTGCGATACGCTCCAATTCTTCCAAAGAATAATAATAAATTTCTATTTTGCCTTTTTTACTGCTGCCGGAAATATTTACCTTTGTTCCCAGTTTTCTTTGAATTTCTTCCTGCAAATGGACAATCTCAATCTCCTGCTTTTTGTGGGACTTCGTCCCTTTTTCCAGTTTGCTCTTAGAAACAATTTTTTCCGTAGCGCGGACAGAAAGCTTTTCTTCAACAATTTGTTCTACAAGCGCACGAAGCTCAGCTTCTTCTTCAATGCCGGCAAGCATCCTGCCATGACCTGCCGAAATCTTCCCTTCCGTTATTAAGATCTGGATATCTTCGGGCAAAACCAAAAGTCTTAAAGTATTTGTTATAACGGATCTGTCTTTGCCTACTATTTCCGCTATATCATCATGAGTATGGTTGAATTCTTCAATAAGTCTTTTGTACGCTTTAGCTTCTTCAATTGCATCCAAATCCTGCCTTTGCAAGTTTTCTATTAAAGCTATATCAAAACGCTTTTTATCATCAGCCGATTTTTGAACTATAGCTCTTATATCTTTTTTACCTGCCATTTTTGAAGCGCGGAATCTGCGTTCGCCGGCTATAATTTCATATTCTCCGGGAGATATTGAAGGCGCGACCAAAATAGGCTGGGCAAGGCCATGCTTATTTATAGAGTCCGCAAGTTCCTGAAGTTTTGATTTATCAAAATTTTGTCTTGGCTGAAATCTATTAGGCTTTATTTTATTTAAAGCTATGGTTATGACCGCTTCCCCTGCCGGCGCCTTGTTTGCCGCAAGCGATGGTATTAGTGATTCAAGTCCTCTTCCTAGTGCTTTCTTTTGCATATTCTTTCCTCTTTTTTGTATTAATTGCCGCTGCTCTGCCTTTCTAAAAATTCTTTCGCAAACTCCATATACGCCTCTGTGCCTTTACCGCGCGGATCATATAATAATACCGGTTTTCCAAAACTGGGCGCTTCGGCAAGCTTTATTGTTCTTGGTATTTTTGTATCATACACTTTATCGCCAAAAAACTTTTTGACTTCTTCTACTACCTGATGCGAAAGGTTTGTCTGCGAATTAAACATTGTAAACAGTACACCTTCTAGATTTAAGTTATAATTTTCCATAAGCGCAAAAATCGTTTTTGAAAGCTGCCCCAAACCCTGCAAAGCAAAAAATTCGCACTGCATGGGGATTATTACCGTATCCGCAGCAACTAAAGCATTTATAGTGAGCAGCCCTAAGGAAGGGGGACAATCAATTATAATGTATTTGTAAACTTTCTGGAATTTCTCCAAAGCAGATTTTAGCTTTTGTTCCCTATTTGCCATATTTACTAAATCTACTTCCGCGCCGCTTAAATCGGTAGTTGCAGGGGCAATATCCAGCCAGTCCATTTCGGTACTGTGAAGAATGTCTTCTAACGCAACTTCATCTATCAAAACATTGTATATGTTTTTTTCTACATTACACTGGTCAATCCCCAGACCGCTTGTAGTATTGCTTTGCGGATCCATATCTATAAGCAAACACTCCTGACCCAAATGCGCCAAACTTGCCGCCAAGTTAATAGCGGTAGTAGTTTTGCCGACCCCGCCTTTTTGATTTGCTATTGCAATGACTTTGCTCATAAAAACTCCATTTATGGAAGATGAGATGATGGGATGTTGAGTGTTGAGAAAATACAGGCTAACGTCCTTGCCCATCCTCTCAACTTCTCACCCTCTCAGCATCTAAAACGTTTCACGTGAAACAATACTCTGCTAAAAATATCTTCTTACTGCCAAGCAGTAATTTTTATATTCACTGCCAAACTTTTCTTTAAGAAACTTTTCTTCATTTAACACCTGCAAATGCAGTCCGATATACGCCAGTATAAGAAACGCAAGAAAAATCCAATTCGGAAATATTAAAAAAATACCGGTTACATATGCACCCATTGAAACAAAAACAGGATTTCTTGAGCATGAAAATATGCCGCGCGTTACAAGCCTGTGGCTGTTTTGTTTATCTACACCTATCCGCCACGCACTGCCAAAATCTATTAAGGCAAAAAGAAAAATAATAATACTTACAAAACAAAGAATTATGCCAAATAAAGCAATATATTTGTTATTGAAAAACGGAGATACCAAAAAAAGCTTAATATTCAAACTGCTAAAAACGACCTTTAATACAAAAAGGGCAATCATGGGTATTGCGAATATCACAAGATATTTTTCTGCAAAAGTTTTGTTCTCGCCTTTGTCAAAAACAAAAACTTTAACGCCATTTCGCATAAGCATTAAAGTTCTTCCGGCAAACAACAAAAGAAAAAACACAACTGATACTAAAACCGACATGTTCATCATCATAAACAAAAAACTCCGGACTTCAATTAATAATTAACAATGAACAATTTACAAATAACAAATTTAAAACCTCTTGCTATTTTTGTTAATTGTACTTTGTAATTTGACAATTGCTGCTTTGTTTCACGTGAAACATTATAACAAACTATTTAGCTCTTTTGCAAGATTTTTTATTCGGTAAATCTCGCTCCAGCCTTTAACATCAAAAAGGGGATAAACAGATTTGTTATGAAGCAGAGGTTCTTTTGCAAAGTCTTTACCGTTTATTCGCAATTCGTCATTAGTCATTTGTAATTGCCTTTCAAAGTCTTTAGTCCCAGAAACAACCGAGTACTCCGATAAAGAGATTTTTGCACCGAACTTATGAACATATCTCATAGATTCTTCTACATCCGCCAAAGGCTGCCCCGGCATGCCCATTAATAGATATATCAAATATTCGCCTTTTTTATATCCTGCTTCTTGAAGCACTGCTGCAGCTTTCTCAAAGCCTTCGTTTGTAATCTTAGCTCCTGTTTCTTTTTGTATATGCGCATCTGCGCTTTCAAGACTAAATCTTGGCATAACAAAGTTTGCTTTCTTCATTAAACAGGCAAGCTCTAAATCCATATACCTTAAATGCAACCCGTTTGGCGTGTGTATATTTATTTTTAAATTGCTTTCTATTATTTTTTTTAACAATGGTTTTATAACCGCTTCACTGTTATATAAAAGGGCGTCATCATAAAAAACTATATTGTTTATTCCCCTGTCAGCAAACTCTTTGATTTCTTTAAAAACTTTTTCCCATGGTTTTGAAACGAAGTTACCGCCTGACAAAATATCTTGTGCGCAATAACTACACCTGAACGGACAACCTGCAGAAATTCGCAAAACCGCATACCCCCTATTTTGATTTGGAGGATGGTATGGTATAGGAAAGCCAGAAAAACTGCAAGGAATCGCAATTCTCGCAGTTTTCGCCTTAAAAAGACTGTTTAAATTTTCGATTCCGCCTTTTAAAACGTAATCCGCGCCGCTTTTTTGCGCATGCTCATAACAAAGTGTTGCATATACCCCGCCCAAAACAACAGACGTTTTAGGAAAAATTTCTTTAACAGTTTTTATCGCTTCAAAAACCCCGGGATACCAATATGTCATTACCGAAGTAACAATTATTAAATCCGGAGGAGAGGAATATTGCTTCTTTAAATAATTAACAGCATTTTCTTTTGGCAATCCGTAGCGAAAAAAATGGCGGGGAATATGTTTTAAAGCCGCAGGTTTTTCTATTTCCTGCTTTATATAATGACCGCAACCATACTCTTGCTTGTTATACGCAGAAGATATTACCCCAACAGCATCTGATTTTTTTGGATTTTTTATAGCTTCGTGTCTCGAAATGACTGACTCTGCGAAATGTCTATCCATATAGTCCAACATTTCTACTTCAACGCCCTGCTGTTTCAGTATCGAGACTAGATAAAGAAGACCTAAAGGCTTAACCCAAAGGTCAAAAGCGGCAAAATCATAAATGGGGGGATTTATTAGTAAAATTTTCATACGATTGTTTCACGTGAAACAGTTTTTTGTTTTGTTTATTCAAGCGCCGAGCACATTCATTAGAAATTTTTAAAACAATTTGTGAAACTTGCGGCAAATAACATCTTTCAAGGTTGCCGCTTCGGACAGTCCTCAATTGTAATTTTAAAATGTCTAATTCATAGACTGCGCTAATGCACTTTGAAATAAACAAAACCGGGGATTAACAACAAAACTATTATAGTTGCTGCGCTAATGCGGCACAACGACAAACTTATGTCGTTTGATTCCAGACTGCATTCATTAAAATTCCAAAATAAAAACACACTGATTTCTCAACTATTTTTATCAAAATACTTATACAGTTCTTTATGCGTATTAAAAACCCGGTCGGCCTCTAACAATTTATCTTTCGGAAGACTTGTTGCCAGCGCTATACAATACATTTTTGCAGCTTTAGCTGACTTTATGCCATAAGGGGCATTTTCTATAACCACACATTCTTTAGACAAAACGTCAAGTTGTTTTGCGGCAGTAAGATATGGATCCGGATAAGGCTTTGAACGTTTTATCATATCACCAGCCACAACAACATTAAACATACTATACAATTCTTTAGGCAAAAATCTTTTCGCCTCTTTTAACGAAGAACCGGTAACAAGACCAACTAAAACTCCTTGTTTTTTCAATGATTTTATGAATTCAGAAATTCCGTCAAAAATATATCTGTTAAAATACTTTTTAAAAATCTTCTCTCTTTCAAAACGGATTTTATCGGCAAGCCCGGCAGCTAATTTTTTGCCGGATTGCTCATAAGCAAGTTTTATAACCGCGTCCCATTTTGCGCCTTCCATTTCAAAAATAGTCATAGGGGAAATTCTCACGCCGTAACGCTTTAACACTTCAAACCACGAAATAAAATGATATGGCATTGTATCTACAACCACACCATCCATGTCAAACAATACTGTTTTAAATTTTTTAACTTTCATTTAATTCCCTTATTATAAATTAATTATTTTTCATTTCCCAAGAGCTTTATAAGCAATTTTTTTCTGTGTTCTTCCGCAGGTTTATTATGTGGCTCAATGGCTAACAGCTTATCCATTTCATAAGCAGCCAAAGAATACTTGCTTTCCTTTTCATATACGGATGAAGCCGCCCAAAAAATATAATTAATGTTTTCATAATTATCATACAAATATCTTAAATCTTCTATTGCTTTATCCGGCTGCTTCATCAGACTGTATATATCGGCTCTTATAAAGTATGCATCTTTTGCGTCATCATAAGAAATGCTTTCCAAGGCAATATTTATTTCTTCCAAAGCCTTACCATAATCGCCGGTTTCTTTATATATAGAAGCAAGAACAATATGCGCGATTGCTTTATAATGATAATCTGTTTCTAATGCCATCTTTGCATCAGAAAGAGCAAGATCGTACTCTTTTATATCAAGATACGCCGCACCCCGATTTGTGTAAGCAATATACGTAGGATGCCTTTCAATCGCTTTTGTAAACAATACTATATTATTCTGCCATTCTCCTACTCTATCTCGCGATAAAAAGAATAAAAGCGCTATAAACAAGCAAAGAAAAACAAGCGCAATTTTTTTCTTTGTTCCAGAGTTTATCAAATAAACAGCAACTATTAAAGAATAAGCCAGCCCGAAATAAGGAATATACGTAAATCTGTCTGCCGGAATGCTCAAGCCGAACGGAACCATATTTAAAACAGGCAATATGGTTATAGAGTAGAACATTAAACCGAAAAATATTTTTTTTGAATGTTTAAGCGCCCAAATGTTTATATACGCCCAAAACAGCATAAATATGGGAATGAAAATTTTATAAATCGTATTATTTTCCATTTCCGGAGGATAAACTATCGAAAGATTTAGCGGAATAAAAAACTTCATGATATAAAAAGTATATTGAAAAGCCGCCCTGTATGCGTTTCTAAAAAAATCTGTAAAAATATTTCCGTCAAAGGATGATGCGACAGACAATATCCCTATAACAACAAAAACTGCCGATAAAACAAAAAAAGGGGTTTTATCTTTAACCGAAACCCCGAAAAGTTTATCTTTTAAATTCTTGCCGAAAGAATTATCTGCAAAAATATAATCGTAAAGAACCAGAACAGCCGGAAGAGTAACCGCCATCACTTTGGAAAACAGTGAGCATAAAAACATCAAAATTGAAAAAATATAAAATAAGGTTTTTCTTTTATCTTTTGTTTTAAAAAGTATGTAAAACATTAATGACAACAAGTAAAAAAACGCAAAGAGCAGTTCTTTTCTTCCGGATACCCATGCGACCGGTTCCACATGCATGGGATGTGCGGCAAAAAAAACCGCGGCAAAAAAAGATAGCGTTATATTTTTTGATATCAGATAAACTAAAAACATGATCAGAAAAGAATTGAATATATGCAGTAATAAATTTGTCGTATGAAAAACGCTAGGATCCATAAAACCGGCAATTTTATAATCCAACGCGAAAGAAACGTAAACAAGGGGATGATACAGATTGTGGTAAGATTTAGAAAAAAATTGTTTTATACTGTAGATATCCAGACGCTTTATATCATCATTTTCGTAAACAAGAAGATTGTCATCAAAATTTATAAAGTCATGTTTAACAACCGGACAAAATATCGTAAAAATAATAAGTCCCAGCAAAACCGCAAGAATAATATAATCATTCTTTCTGTAAAAAGTTATTAATTTTTCAATCATTTTTATTTTGTCGTCAAAAGGCTTAAATGCTTGTGAGTCGCAACGCGACGGGCACGTATGCGCGATAGCGCATGATGTGATTTGAGCAAACTATCCTTATTAAAAATTGCAGTCTGGGATTTTAAACCGTTATAATTTACCAAATACCATGTGCGACCATAAAACATCCGTGCTCAGTAACTTTCATCCCCGCGTTTTTCGCTTTTTCCACCGCTTCCGCGGACTTAGATCCCGGCTGCATCCAGACTTCTTTTATTCCAAGCTCTATTGCCTCGTCCACGAATTTGTCCGTGCCAACCGGCGGAACAACGGTAATTATCAAATCAGGTTTTGACGGCAAATCTTTTAAGCACTTATAAACAGTCTTGCCTTCAACCGTACCGCCGCGCACGCCGACAGCGCAAACGTCAAATCCCGCTTTGCACAAATCCGTAAATATTTTATATCCGAACTTTTCGCAATTATCGGAAACGCCTATAACCGCAATTTTTTTATTTTCATCCATTTTCAACTCCAGATAAAATTAATAATTCAGGAACTTGAAAAATTATTACTCTTAAAAACAACCCTGGATTGCCACGTCGAAAACTTCGTTTTCTTCTCGCAATGACGACAAAGGCTGTTGTCTGTTATCTATTCTTTTTTCTCTATTATCTGCTGTTAATTATTGCCTTTAAAAATCATTTCTTTTGAAACTATCGGAACTGCGTTCTTTTGCAAAACGTCTATAGCTTTGTCTATATCTGCAAATTTAAAAACCATCAAAGCCTTTTCAGACGCTTTTTCAACAAAACCATACATATATTTTATATCTATGTCGTTTTCGGAAAGAATTTTTAAAATCGCGGCAAGCCCGCCGGGCGTATCGCTTACTTCAACGGCAACAATGTGAGCTATTGAAGCGGTAAAGCCGCTCTTTTTGACAATATCCAAAGCTTCATCGGCATTTGCGACTATAAATCTGGCTATTCCGAAATCCGGACTTTCGGCAAGGGTAAGCGCTTTAATATCTATTTTGTTTTTTCCCAGCAAATCGCACAAATTATACAATCTGCCTTTTGTATTCTCTATAAACACCGACACTTGCGTTATTTTCATTTCGTTCTCCCATCTCATTCGTAATTGCCGTTAATCTCCGTCTTTCATCGGTCTTTCCGTAACTTCTCTTTCTTCCGCGTCAGCGCCTAAAATCTCCGCGCCGTCATCTTCAAATTTTTGAACTGTTTCATCGCCTTTTAAATCATCTTCCTGTTTTTTGCCGCAGCATTTTCCCGAACAACAAAACAACGATTTAATCTTTTCCAGTAATGACATTTCAGCCTCCTCAGAATTTCAAAGGCTTAAAAGTTTGCGGCGAGGCGAAGAAAAATGTAAATGAAGTTTACGAAAAGCCGCGCGTGTAAATGAGTTTACATTTTTCAAAGCCGCAGCCCAAAATTTCAAGCCGCTATAGATGCTACATTTTTCTGTTGTCGATAACTCGTTTCGCTTTCCCTTCGCTTCTTGTAATAGTTTTCGGTTCTACAAGTTTCACGGTTACGCCGACAAGAATTGTGTTTTCTATGCTCTTTTTAATTTTGTTTCTGACAGCTTCAAGCTTGTCCATATCGTCCGAGAAAAACTTCTCGTCAATTTCTACCTGAACTTCTATAGTATCAAGACCATTCACGGCTCTGTCAACAACAATCTGATAATTCGGCAGAGATTCTTCAACCTGCAGCAGCGCGTATTCTATTTGCGTGGGGAAAATATTTATTCCGCGCACAATTATCATATCATCGGTTCTGCCTTTAATTTTCGATATTCTCGGAATGGTTCTCCCGCAGCCGCAGCGCTCGTTGTTAATAGAAACCAAGTCTCTTGTGCGATACCTCAGCAGCGGCATTCCTGTTCTTGTAAGCGTGGTTATAACAAGCTCGCCAGTTTCGCCCTCTTTAACAGGCTTATTGGTTACAGGATCAATTATTTCCGGATAAAAAACGTCCGACCATATATGCAAACCGTTTCTCAAATGACATTCCTGCGCTACTCCGGGACCCGTAATTTCGGAAAGTCCGTAAATATCAGTAGCAAGCATTCCTAAAGATTTGTCTATCTGGTCGCGAAGCGCGATTGTCCAGGGCTCTGCGCCGAATATACCGATCTGCCACGAAATATCTTCCGGCTTAAATCCCATATTGCGCGCTTCTTCGCCCATATATAAAGCAAAACTTGGCGTACAAGCCAAAATTTTAGGTTTAAAATCGTTCATAAGCTTTATCTGTCTTTGCGTTTGTCCTGACGACATAGGCATAATAGTGGCGCCCATTTTTAAAGCTCCGTAATGAAGCCCCAGACCTCCGGTAAAAAGACCGTAACCGTAAGCTATTTGTATAACATCTCCGGGCTTTCCTCCGGCGCACACAATGGAACGCGCCACGGCTTCGCCCCAAAGATCAATGTCTTCTTTGGAATAACCCGAAACAACAGGGTTTCCAGTAGTGCCGCTTGAAACGTGCACTTCTGCAATTTGCTCAATAGGCATGGAAAAAAGACCAAAAGGATAATTGTCCCTCATATCGTCTTTTGTGGTAAAAGGAAGTTTTGTTATATCGTCTATGGTTTTAATATCGGAAACCGAAAAACCGCTTGCATCAATCATTTTTTTATATACAGGCGAATTTTTATAAACATACGCGGCAAGCTTACGCAAACGCTCCGACTGCAGATTTTTTAAATCCAGCAAATCCATTGTCTCAAACTTTTCATTGAAAATCATAGCGCCTCTTAATTATATAACTCAGAAATTTCTTATCAAAACTCTTCTTATTTCTTACATCCGGTTTTCACTTTATTAGAACATTTCTTTTCAGCTTGTTTATTCTTGCATGAACAATCGCAGCATTCTTTATCAGCGGAAGACATTCCGGAACATTCTTTTGTATTTACAGAATCTTCCGAACAGCAGCAGTCCGATTTTTCGCAAGAACAATCGCAACATTTCTTATTAGAAGAAGCTTCTGCGGAACAACATTCTTTTTTATCTGCGAAATCTTTTGAACAGCCGCTGCGCGACATTCCGGATTGTTTTTTCTCACATATCATCGATTCCTTTTTTGTCGTTGCAGCGCACGCGGAAATCATACACAAAAAAGAAAGAATCGCGACAAAACTTACTATTTTTTTCATATTTTCCTCTTATTTATCGTTTCTTGCATCCAGAAAAACTTTACGGTTTTCTTCGACAAATCTGCCTTTAAAACCGACTTCCAGCGCTTTCAGCCAGCTTGCTTCCGATACGTTTAGATATTTTGAAAGCCTGCCAAGCATATAAGTGTTTACAAATTTTTTGTTTTCGCATTTAAGATGCGCCTGCTCCAAATCGTCGACTAAATCTTTTCCGTCTTTGGAAAGATATGAAATCAGTCTGTCGTGTTCGTCTTTATAAAACGGAACTAAAAAATCCGCCTGCCCTGCTTCCATTAAAGGAGATGACACATTTTCCCCGAAACGAACATGCGATTCTACAGAACCGCCGCGCTGCGCCATTCCGTGAACTTCTGATTTTTTAACATGAAATCCGTCATACATTGCAGCAAGCGAGGCTATTTCCGAAGCTGTCAAAACGCCCTGTCCGCCGGTACCGCAAAACAAAATATTTGTAATTTTTTTATCCATTATTCGTTACCTCTTTTCGTTAACGCTCCGAATTTGCAGGTCTTTACGCATACGTCGCATCCGACGCATAAATATTCGTCTAAAGCTATTTTATTCTCTTTGTTTTTGGATATGGCTGGACAATCCACGACAAGACACGCATTACAATTTTTGCATTTGCTTGAATCAAATACCGGCAAAGGCTTCTTTGTTCTGTCAATCATTCTGCACGGATATCTCACTATTAAAACCGACAGCGCGTCTTTGTTCATTAATTCTTTAATTTTATCCTGGAGATTATCCGCAAAAGCGTCTATTACTTCAACAATGTCAGCGCCCGAAGCTTTGCTGATTTCTTCAAGGCTGAGTTTTTTTGTTTTTTCGCCTTTAGCGTTAATGCCCGTCGAAGGATTATGCTGGGCGCCTGTCATGCCTGTCGTTCCGTTATCTAAAACCAAAAGAAGACCTTTAGTGCCGTTATATGCCGCGTCTATTAAACCTTCTATTCCCGAATGGACAAAAGTCGAATCGCCGACAACTCCGACAACTTTATTGCTTCCCAAAATTTTTGACATACTTGCAAAAACAGTAACACCCGCGCCCATACATATAGTCGTGTGCAGCGCTTCCAAAGGCTTTAACGCCCCAAGAGTATAACAACCGATATCACCGGAAACTATTACGCCAAGTTTTTTCAAAGCATAAAATACCGGACGGTGCGAACATCCCGGACACATAACAGGCTTTCTGGAATTAGCGGGCTTTTCAACTTTTGTTTTGCCTTCAATTATTTCTTTAACTAATGTCGGGTTTAATTCCCCTATTCTGTAGGAAATATCTTTGCTTTTTACGGGTATGCCTAATTGTTTAACATGCTCTTCAATAAACGGCTCAAGTTCTTCTATAACAAAGAGGTCTTTTACCTGTTTTGCGAATTCTTTTATTTTTTCGTCAGGAAAAGGATAGGTAAAACCTAATTTTAAAACAGAGGCATTCGGAAACGCCTCTTTAACATATAGATAAGCAACGCCATCGGTTATAATACCCATGGATTTATCGTTTATTTCAATGGTATTTAATTCCGATTCATCGGCATATTTCGCCATTTCTAAAAGTTTTGCTTCAAGCGCTATATGCTTTTTATACGCGAATCCCGGCGCCATAACGTATTTCGGCGCATTAGGCACAAATGGTTTATCCGCAACTTCTACTCTTTCGCCGATTTCAACATTTTCTTTTGTGTGCGCCACGCGCGTAGTAATACGTATCATCACGGGCGTGTCAAACTTTTCGCTTAAATCAAACGCCATTTTTGTCATTGTATATGCTTCGCTCGGGCTAGAAGGTTCAAGCATAGGCATTTTTGCAAATTTCGCAAGAAGTCTGCAGTCCTGCTCGTTTTGGGAAGAGGCCATCTGCGGATCGTCGGCAACCACAACAATAAAACCGCCGGTAATTCCCGAATATATGGATGTCATTAAAGGATCCATCGCTACGTTTAAACCCACATGCTTTGACGAATACATACTTCTTACGCCCGCGATTGAAGCTCCTAAAGCTACTTCATAAGAAGTTTTTTCGTTAACTGCCCATTGGGCGTCAACTTCGGGAAACTGCGACACATACTCTAAAATTTCCGTGGAAGGCGTTCCCGGATAAGCCGCCGCCACTTTTAATCCCGCTTCGTAAGCGCCGCGAGCGATTGCTTCATCGCCTGACAATAACAGTGTTGTTTTCATTGCTTCTCCTGTATATTTATATTTTTTATTTTTTGTCGTTGTAGTTAAATACCCGGTTTTGTTTATGGAAAGCGCATTAGCGCGGTCTATGAATTAGAAATTGACAAAAGCGGATTTAAATCCTTTCTTTTGTCATCCCCGAATGCCTAAATCGGGGATCCAAGTTAAATACAAAATGGATTCCCGATAACGGATTTCGGGAATGACAGACACAGTAGCGCTCAGCGCTTGAATAAATAAAACGAAAAAATTAATTTAATGCAAAATTTACAATCGCGGAAAACTCTCTGTATTCAACTTTCATATAAAGCATATCTGGGCCAGCTGCCTCTGCCGGAGGATTAAAATAAACTTCATATCCTGCATTTGTCGGCAAAAACCACGAATCTTGTCCGTTGCTCATAGTCCATAAAATCTCTTCGGGATTAGAAACTTCCAAAGATTCATTTTTGGAATTTAAAAACACCGCATTAAGCTGAACAAATGACGCAACGGGAAATCCGCCCGGTTTATAAGCGGGCAGTTTATTTCCGGCAGCGTCATGTATTTCAACCCTGTTAACCGGATATAAAATATTATTATCGCAAGAAGAAAGACCTGCAAGCATTAAAGCCGCCACAAACAAAAATAATATTTTTTTCATAATTTTTCTCCTGTCGGATATTTAATTTAGTTTCTCTAAAAATCTGCATTTCTGTGTCGTCATTGCGGACTTTGAGCCGCAATCTCGTCGTAAATCATAGATTGCGGATCAAGAAATAGGGTTTTACAATTTAGCAGCCAATTCTATTCTTGCAAAAACCAAGTCTTTCGCTTTGCTAAAATAAAAATCGCCGGGTTTAAAATATTCGCACAAAATATAAGAGCTTACATATTTTGAAAAGACATAAGAAACTTTTGCCCCTGCCAGAGTTCCTCTGTTTTTGCCTTCGCCAAACATCGGATATATAGCAGACGCGTTATCAACGGTTTCATTTGCATAAAGCAAAGCGCCGGACAAAAGAATTTTCAATTCTTTGCTGAGAGAAATGTTTAAATCCGCTTTACATATTTGCAAGTTCGTCCAATACAAAAGACCTGACTCGTATCTATATAAATAACCTACCGCTTCCGACATCCACGGATAACGGGAAAATAACGGATTCCAGCCTTCCGCGCCTAGGGTGTCCGGATCATTTCCGGAAAGATAAGCATATCCTATTGAAAGCGGGTTAAGCATTCCCAAAGAAAAATCTGTAAAAACGTATCCGCCAAAAGCAGTATTTATTTCCCTGCCGTAATTGTTTATCTGCATTGCTCCCTGACAGCGCAAAACGGCAACATCGTTTAACGTGTATTTCATATAAGAACCAAACGTATGAACATCCTCTTCAAGACGTCCGCCTTGGGCGGCGTCTTCGTGTTTATACATATAATAAGGTTCAAAATACAACTTATCTTTATCGCCGGTTCTTCCGTAAACTACAAATCCGGTTTCCAGCGAATCGTTTAAAGGCGTGGGCGGCGTGTTTTGGTTTATCACGGGCAAAACATCATCAACGCGCGGATTGTATATTCCTATAAATTCAACGGTGCTTGTTTTATTTTCACCTAGAAGAAATTTAGCTTTAATCGCGTTAAAGTACCAAGTTCTGGAGCCGTCTAAGGGAGTACCGTCGGCTATCAAAAAACCTTCGCCGTATTCCGAAATCGGCAAATCCATTCTTCCTGCTTTTAATTCCAAAACATCCATAAAATAAGGAATTTTTACATACAAATTGTCTATAAAAAATTCGTTGACATTATATTCGGTACTGCCGCCTGCATTGTATATAAAAGAACGGCTTTCTGTACCCATTCTGAAACAAGCGGACACCCATTCGTCAAAATCAGCAGTAATACCCGCGAGAAATTTAAACCTGAAAAAACTTTTTTCATCTTTACCTGTATAACCCGCGTCTATAAGATTTGAATGGTATTCGTAACGTCCGCGCGCAAGACCGTCATAAGTTAATTTTGTTTCCGCCGCCGCATAAGCAACAGCAATTATCATAAGCAGCAACACGCCAAAAATCTTTTTCATAAAATCCCTTATATATAGACGATGAGAAGATGGGATGTTGGGAAGATGAGCAACTGCAACGGCTTAAGCAGCCGGAGCTTCTCTCAACCTCTCATCATCTCACCTTCTGCCGTTTGCGTTTGACAGTCAAACGGCAATTTAGATATAATACCAAAAAAGAGGCAAAGCCTCAATAGAAAAAAAGGACTTAAAAAATGAGAAGAACGTTCCAACCAAACAAAGACAGAAGAAAAAAGAAAATCGGCTTTATGGCGAGAATGGCGACGCCGGGCGGAAGAAGAGTATTGAGCGCGCGCAGAAGAAAAGGCAGAAAAACTTTAAGCGCGTAACTACAGAAGGTGGGCAGAAGGGAAGATGAGTAACGGCAACGGCTTTAACAACCAGAGCTCCTCTCAACATCTTAACTTCTCAACATCTCATCGTCTAAAATGAAACAGTTTTCTTTTTCTTATCGCGAAAAGCTTCATCTGCAGAAAGACTTTAAAAAAGTTTTTAAACTCGGGCGCAGGCTCGAAGATAAAAAGATAAAAATTCTGGCATATAAGAATGACGGTCTTTATTTAAAGCGATTAGGTCTTGTGACTTCCCGAAAAGTCGGGACTGCCGTTGAAAGAAACAGAACAAAAAGAAGGTTACGGGAAATTTTTAGAACCCATAAGCATTTGTTGGAACCCGGCTTGGATTTGATTTTCATTTCCAAACCTCAAACCGCATCATCGGATTACAGCGACTTGAAAAAAACAGTTTTAGAGCTTCTTGAAAGCGCGGGTTTTTATAAAGACAAATCAGAACAATTATGAAACGGACCGCGCTTTTTTTGATAAGATGTTACCAGGCAGTATCATCAACTCTTCCTCCAAGATGCAGGTTCACGCCGAGTTGTTCCGCTTACGCTTATCAGGCAATAGAAATTCACGGTTTTTTTAAAGGAATATTTTTAGCGTTTAAACGGATTATACGCTGTCACCCTTTTTGCAAAGGCGGCGAAGATCCGGTACCACAAAAGACAGAGTGAAGATTGAAAAGATTAAGAGTGGAGATATTGAATTTCGGCTAAGCCGAAATCTAACTAATTAGTTTTCGCTTTGCGAAAACTCAGTATCTTAACTCTTCACTTTAAACTCTTTAATCTGTAGTTAAAAAAGGATTTCAAATGAACAAAAATTCGATGTTATTTTTAGTTTTTTCCGCGATGACGCTTCTTGTATATTACTATTTCGCGGCTCCAAAGCCTAATCCGGAACAAAATCAGCCCGGACAAACGCAAACAGTCCAAACACAGACTGCCCAATCTGCAGCAAACGCAGCGGAATCCGTTTCAATAATAAAAGAATCGGATGGCGGTTTTGTTCAGGAAGAGACAATAAATATTGAAACCGCCAGATACAGAGCTACGCTTTCAAACAGAGGCGCGGCTGTAATACAATGGTCTATTAAAGAAAGAAACGGAGAATGGGTAGATTTAGTATTGCCCGGCGCAGCTCCAATGATGGCAAATTTTCCCGGCGCAAACTATAAAATCGTTTCAAAATCCAATGAAAAAGTTGTTTTTGAATACGCTTCGGCGCAAGGCTGGAAAATAACAAAAACCTACACTTTATCGCAAGATTCATTCATGCACAACCTTAATATAGCTCTTGCAAGAACCAAAGAAGAAGTGAAGCTCCCGAACATAGAACTTGACTGGGGACCCGGACTTGGCACAGACGCGAAAGAGATGAAAGAAAATACGTCCGTTACAAGAATAATCGCTTTTACCGCGACAAAACCCGGAAAGCTGAAAGTCTTAAAAAAAGAGCCTGAACCTTTCGGGCTTTTCAGATGGGCGGCAATAGACAACAGATATTTCCTTGCCGCGTTTATACCTGAAAAATCAATCGATTTTGACCAAATTACGCCGTCGCGCCAAAGCAAAAAACATCCTTTTTCGCTGCATATAAATGCCATAACACCTGCAGATAATGCGTCAAAAGATTATTCGGTGGACTTCTACATAGGTCCTAAAGGCTTTACCTTTTTAAGAACATTCAATATAGGCCTTGAATCAGCCGTGGATTTCAGCATGTTCGGCTTTTTAGGCAAATGGGCACTTGCGGTTTTATCGTATTTTTATAAAATTACCCATAATTACGGCTGGGCAATAATAATGCTCACTATAATAATTCAGATTATAGTTATGCCTTTATCTTTAAAAAGCTACAAGGCCATGGCTGCTATGAAACGCGTTCAGCCGATGATAAAAGAAATTCAGGACAAATTCAAAGGCGACCCGAAAAGACTGCAGGCTGAAATGTTAAACATTTACAAAACGCAAAAAGTTAATCCTTTGGGCGGCTGTCTTCCTATGATTTTGCAATTGCCTATTTTCTGGGCGTTTTTCTCAATGCTCAGAAACGCTTATGAACTTAGAAACGAGCCCTGGATTTTGTGGGTAAAAGATTTATCCGCTCCTGACCAATTCATGGATTTGGGATTTTTAACTATAAACCTGCTTCCTTTGATAATGGGCTTAGGGATGTTTTTACAGCAAAAAATGACGGCGGTATCTTCCGACCCGATGCAAAGAAGAATAATGTATTTAATGCCTATAATTTTCACGTTCTTGTTTTGGACATTCCCGTCCGGACTTGTCCTCTACTGGCTTACAAACAGCGTGTTCTCAATGGGCTTGCAATATTTTGTACTAAAAAAAGATAAAGAAAGAGTACAACTCTCGGGAGTGAATCGTGCCTGAAATAGAAATTACGGGAAAGACAATAGAAGAAGCAATAAATAAAGGGCTTGCTCAGCTGGGCTGTGAAAGAAAAGACGCTGAAATAAAAATTCTTGATGAAGGTTCAAGCGGACTGTTCGGGCTTATGGGCGCGAAACCGGCAAGAGTTTTGATTTCCGTAAGTTCTTCAAAATGCTCTGAGCAAGTTCAGATCAGTGAAAAAGAAAGCGAAGCCGACGTAAAAAAGATTCGCGAAAATGTTGAAACTATTTTAAAAAATATTTTAAATAACATGGGCATTGAGTTTAAAGAAATCAGTTCATCTTATGAAAACAAAACCGTAAACGCCCAGGTTTCCGCAAGCAACGGAAGTTTTATTATAGGCAAAAACGGCCAGACTTTAGACGCTTTGGAATATATAATTCAAATTATCGCAAACAACGATTCGGCTTTTAAAATAAAGGTAAACATTGACTGCGAAAATTACAGAATAAAACAAACCGAAAAACTGAAAATCTTAGCTGATAAAGCCGTGGAATATGTTATTCGCACAGGTAAAATTTACCGTTTCGATCCTATGGGCGCAAAAGAAAGAAAAATAATACACACTTATCTTGAAAACAACTCCAAAGTAGAAACCTTTTCCGAAGGCGAAGGCGCATTCAGAAAAGTCGGCGTGAAAGCAGTTAAGAGTTAAAAATAAAACCGTCGTTAATGTCATTGCGATGAGGAAACATTTTTCCGAAGAAGCAATCCATTTTTTCTATTATCGTCATTACAGTCGCGAAGCAAGCCTGTCCCATCCGTTGCGCGACGAATAAGGAGCGCATGCCAACGGCGGGCACGAGATGTGAGTGCCCTATACAATTTACACGGGAATCCGCAATCTATTCCGTGTCCTAAGTGTCACCCTGAACTTGTTTCAGGGTCATGTAGTTTATATTTTAACGACGGGATGCTGAAACGAGAGTTCAGCATGACATACTTTAAAAGAATCTGCCGCAATAATAACCAACAACAAAAACACCCAAAATAAAAAAGACCTGAAGAATTTCTCAGGTCTTTTCTACTTTGCTTATATTGTTAATTTTTACACACGGTTATTTCTTGTTGTCGGTTCCCGGCTTTCTGCTGTTGTCAGCCTGCTGGGCGCCTTTGTCAGAAGTTTGTCCATAGCCGGTATTGGCATTGTTGCCTTTAGTTTTATCTTCCACTTTTTCCGCTTCTTTGGTTACTTCTTCTTCAATTTCTTTTACTTCTTCAACAACTTTTTCTTCTACTTTCTTCACTTCGTCTTTCACAGGGGCTGTAGGTTTTACAGGAGTTGCCGGTTTTGCCGGAGCCGCTGGTTGTTTTGGCGCGGGCGCCGCTGGCTGTTTCACCGCAGGAGCTGCAGGTTTTGCAGGCTCTGCTGGTTTTGGCTGCTCAACAACTGGTTCCGCAGGTTTTACAGGTTCTGCCGGCTTTGCAGGCTGCGCAGGCGTATTTCTTGCAGGAGGAGTCGGCGCTTGTTTTACAGGCGTCGGCTGCTTGCCAGCAGGTGTCGACGGCTGTTTTACTTCCGGAGCCGCCGGCTCTTGTTTTGGCTCTTCTACAACTGCCGGTTCAGCCGGTTTCGCTGGCTCTGCAGGTTTTGCAGGCGTCGAAGGCGTATTTCTGTTAGGAACAGACGGGGCCTGTTTTGCAGGCGTTGGCGGCTGCTTTACTCCAGGCGCAGGCTGTCTTGAATTATTATTATTTTTAGGATCAACAACTGGTTCAGGCTTCGGTTCTTCAACAACTGCCGGTTCGGCTGGCTTTGCCGGATCTGCGGGTTTTGTCTGCGCAGGCGTATTTCTTCCGGGAGTATTATTAGGCTGCTGTTTCGCAGGCTGTTTTACGGGCATTTGCCTGACATTGCCTTTTGTATCTGTAACAGTTACCATTTCAACTTCTTCTTCCGGTTCCGGCTCAGGCTCAACAGCGGCTTCTGCTCTTGGAGCCGGAGCTCTTGTAGTAGAAGGAGTTCTTACATTTCTGTTTTGCGGCTGTGCGACTGTTCTTACGGATTGAGTCTTTTTTACTTCATAATTCACAGGCATTTCGTTCTTTGGTCCTTCAAGCGCTTCTTTTAAAAAGTTGGTTATATCAATATTTTTTGAAAAATCTATCGCAGTATAGCCTCTGTCTTCTTGTATGTTAATATACGCGCCTTTAGCGACTAAAAATTTTACTCCCGCAATATTTCCGCTTTGTACCGCGACCATTAAAGGAGTCATACCGTTTATATCAATAGTATTAATATCGTTGGCAATATAAGGGGCTGCCGCTTCTAAAAGAACGGCATCTTTTCTCTGCGCGGCATAAAATACAAGTCCGCGTCCTTGTTCATCGCCCATTCCCGCGTCCGCTCCGGCTTGCAGTAAAACTCTTACAGCTTCTTTATTGCCTAGCTTCGCCGCTTTAATTAAAGCTTCGTCAGCGTCCCAGGCCGAATAATCATAATCTCTTCTGCCCGCGCCCGCTCTTACAAGCACTTCCAAAACTTTCGCATCGTTTGGATTGTTCACGCCCATTTGCAATATAGGGTAATTATAAATATCAGCATGATTGTTCACCAAAAGCTGAACCATAGACAAATAATTTCTGCCAACGGCAATAGTTAAAGCCGTTTGGTCATTAACGTCTATATTAACATCCGCGCGCGCAGTGTTGACCAAAAACGTCGCTACTGTATACTGGTTCTTTTTCGCGGCTTCCATTAAAGCAGTCGCTTCAAAACCTGACGCGTAATATGCTTCGTCTACGTCATACCCTTCATTAACAAGACGTCTTACTTCAGTAACATTACCTGTGCCTGCCGCGTATATCAACTGCGTTGTTGACACATTTTTTACTGCCGAAGGCTGGGCTTCAACAACTCTTTCATGAACAACCGTGTGCGTACAGCTTGCAAGTCCGAAAACAGCAACAGCTAAAGCAAAAAATAAACCATTTTTCATACTTCTTCCCCCTGTGTTTTGAATATAGCAAATAAAGCATTGCTGAAAGTGTTTCAATTCTATTATTTATTTCAATTAAAATCAACTTTCAATAACTAAACGCAAGGTTCAACAATTTTATTGCATACATATTATGATATAATAATGAACATTATGAATTACGAAACAGAAGATACTATTGCCGCTTTATCGACCGCCGCGGGAAAATCCGCGATCGCGGTTATACGTCTTTCCGGCAGGCAGTCGCCTGATATTATAGAAAAGATTTTCGAAACGAAATCTCAAGATAAACAAATAAAATACGGTTATATAGTTGACGGAAACAACAAAATAGACGAGGTACTATGTGCCTTTTTTAAAGCCCCTGATACATATACCGGTGAAGATTTGATTGAAATTTCAACGCACGGAAATCCTGTTATTGTAAAAGAGATTTTAGACCTTTTATACAAAAACGGCGCGCGTCCGGCCGAGCCCGGAGAGTTTACATACAGAGCTTTTATAAACGGGAAAAAAGATCTGGCCCAGGCAGAAGCTGTCTGCGCTTTAATTTCAAGCAAAACGGCGGCTGCCGCGAAAGCAGCGTTAAATAATGTAAGCGGCGAATTTTCAAACAAAATTAAAGGCATCAAAAATACTCTTATTAATTTGCTTGCTTATATGGAAGTGTCGCTAGACCATCCGGAAGAAAATATAATGTTTTTATCGCGAGAAGAAAAGACTGAGCGGCTTGGCAATTTAATAGAGCAAAACCAAAAACTTATAGAGAACTATAAAGTAAGCGAAAGTCTGCAAAAAGGCTTGAAAGCCGCAATTATAGGAAAGCCAAACGCAGGAAAATCTTCACTTTTAAACGCGATTTTAGGCAAAAACCGCGCGATTGTAACTGAAATAGAGGGAACTACAACCGATACCATAGAAGAAATAATAGACTGCCGCGGCATTCCTTTAACAATAATAGATACCGCGGGAATAAGAACGCATACAGAAAATTCTATTGAAGTTTTAGGGCAGGAGCGCTCAAAAGACGCCGTGCAAAAAGCGGATTTAATAATATGGGTAATAGACGGCTCGCAGCCCTTAGATAAAAACGATCAGGAAATCGCGGACTTTATAACAAAATCAAACTTAAATACACCTATAATAGAAGTAGTCAATAAATCTGACTTACCGTCCGTCATTGCGAGGAACGACAAAGTCGTGACGCGGCAATCCAGGGTCGCTTCATTAGCCGTATCTTCAAAAACCGGCTCCGGAATCCCAGAACTATTAGATGCTATTGCCAAAATAGCAGGAATAACCGAAACTAACGATTATTTAATGATAACATCCCGTCATTTTGACCTGCTAAAAAAAGCACAATGCGCTTTGGAAAAAACAAAAGAGCAATATATGCTGCAAGACGCAGATGAAATCGCAGCGTTTGAACTTCGCACCGCTTTAGCAGCCTACGAAGATATTTTAGGAATAACCACCTCTCATGATATTTTGGATACAATCTTCTCAAATTTTTGCATAGGAAAATGAAACTCAAACATTATTTTTATTGTCTGCTAGTGTTAAATTTGATAAAATTTATTCACAAAAACTAAAAATGGAGGATGTATGAAAGCTTATAAATATATTTGTTTTGTATTTTTAGCAACAACAATATTATTCTTTAACGGATGCGCAACAACAACATCCAAACAACAGAGTTATGGCTCTGTTTCAGACGTCAATAATGCAGTTGTAAAAGATTTTGAAGTAAAAGGTATTATTTTTCTAAAATCAACAGCAATAGAAAAAGTAGACATCCGTGGAAGAGAAGTCGTAAAAGGGTCTCGCATAACTTACGAGATGCTAATGAAAGAAGCTCAAAATCTTGGTGCGGATGATATTATGAATTTAAGAATAGATGAAGAAGTCTTGCCTACTAAAAATAAATTCGATCCGATAAAAGAAATCAAGTATACGGCAACCGCTATTGCAATAAAATATACAAATGCCATACCTGTTCCCGTAACAACGCATATAGAAAAAAGAAATACTTATATTAACCAAACTGTTCGTTAAACTCCCAATATTATAAAAGGGTCTTTTCTTTATGAGACAAAAACACGGACAGAACTTCTTAATAGACAACAATATAGCAAACAACATAATCAAAGCCGCCGAACTAACTAATGAGGACAATGTCCTCGAAATCGGTCCGGGAAAAGGCGTTTTGACAAAACTTATACAGCCAAAAGTTAAACATTTAACCGCTGTGGAAATAGATCCGGCTTTATCGCAGAAATTAAATTATTATTATTCATTCCACAACATTAATAACATTGAAATAATAACTGCTGATTTTTTAAAGCTAAACATTGATGACAAAAAACCTATTTGTCATTGCGGGCAACGACCCGCGATCTCCGATTTACAACAAGATTGCGGCTCAGAGGCCGCAATGACGACGCAGAAAATGGCAGTGAACTCAACTCTTCAGTCTTCACTCTTCACTTTGCCTTTCAAGGTTATTTCCAATCTCCCTTACAATGTAGGCACCGCAATTATTCAAAAGATTCTGCCTATGCCAAGCTGGACACAATGTGTCCTTATGCTTCAAAAAGAAGTTATTGAAAGGCTTGCGGCTAATCCGGATGATGACGAATACGGCTACATTTCGCTTTTTACACAATATTACGCTAACCGCGAAATCCTTTTTGACGTTTCGCCCAAATGTTTTAATCCGCCGCCGAAAGTAATTTCATCAGTAATAAAACTTACAAACAAAAATTCGCCTGAACCGAATAAACTGCTTTTCCCTTTTATAAAACACGCTTTCAGCCAGCGCAGAAAAACCATTCTGAACTCTTTGAGCTCTTTTGCAAATATCGACAAAATCAAAGCCGCTGAAATTCTAAAATCCTGCAGTTTAGACCCCATGCTGCGCCCCGAAAAACTTTCTTTATCAGACTTTGTAAATCTAACTGAAAAATTGTATATCTAAAAACTCTGCATTTCTGTGTTGTCATTGCGGACACCGATCCGCAATCTCTCATTAAACCATGGATTCCGGATCAAGTCCGGAATGACAGACTGGCAAAAATAACTGCAAACAAAATTCTGTGCCAAAGCAAACAAAATAAAAAGAATACTTGACAAAATATCACAAATTTTATACAATTTTATTTGTCAAAAATCTTTCATTTTTCAATGAGTTTTGATGTTGTTGATAACTATATTCACACTTGTGGATAACTTGAGGATTGTATGAGCGTTTCGATTGTAGAACTATGGCAAAAAGTTGTGGATAACATCAATTTATCCGTTTCGCAGGAAACCTATAATTTATGGATTGCGCCGCTAAAACCGCTAAATTTAGAAAACAATATTTTTACGGTAGCTGTGCCAAATGTTTACTTTTCTCAATGGATAGAAACCCATCACAAAAAAAATATAGAACAGTTTTTAACCGACGTTTTAGCGCAGCAGACAAGTCTTGAATTTAAACCGCAGCAGGATTTAAAGCCCATTATAGCGCAGGGTGAAAACACGCCCGCGCCTGCAGACGTCCCGCAGGTACAAAGCGTCCAAAAAGACCAAATAAACCCTAAATACGTTTTTGATCGTTTTGTCGTAGGTTCTTCAAACAGATTTGCCCACGCATGCGCGGAATCAGTAGCAAAAAATCCTGGGAAACAGTTTAATCCGCTTTTTATTTATGGCGGTGTAGGGCTCGGAAAAACGCATTTGCTTCACGCAATAGGCAATTATATAAAACAGTCCAACCCTAACTTGAGGGTTTTATACACGACAACCGAAAAATTTACTTCCGAATTTATAGATTTTTTGCGTTTTGACAAAATGCCTGAGTTTCACAAGAAATACAGAAGCCTCGATTGTCTTTTAATAGACGATATACAGTTTTTGGGCGGCAAAGGAAAATCTCAGGAAGAATTTCACAATATGTTCAACACGCTTCATACTTCAGGCAAACAAATTGTAGTGTCTTCGGATCGTCCTCCCAAAGAGCTTGAAAACATAGAAGAAAGGCTTATTTCGCGCTTTGAGTGGGGCGTTGCAGCGGACATTCAGGCGCCGGATTTGGAAACAAGAATAGCGATTCTTCGCAAAAAAGCGGAAGATGAAAAATTTTATGTTCCGGACGATGTTCTTTTATATATCGCCACGCATATAAAATCTAATATCAGGGAATTGGAAGGCTCTTTGTTAAGAATTACCGCGTTTGCGGCTTTTACAGGCACTCCTTTAACTGTGGACTCTGTCCAAAAAATATTGAAAGACATAATAAAACAAACTGATGTCCGCATAACAATAGAACAAATACAAAAAGTTATAGCGCAGGATTTTAATATGGACTTAAGAGATATGCGTTCCAAGCGCAGAACAGACGCGATAGCGTTCCCGAGACAAATAGCAATGTACCTCGCGCGCACTCTTTCTGATGAATTTTCTACAAACGATATTGGCGAAGCTTTCGGCGGAAGAGATCATACCACAGTCATGCACGCTTGTAAAAAAATATCGGAAAAAGTAAACTCCGACCCGTATTTTAATACAAAAATCAACCAGCTTATCAAAAAAATAAGAGAATCCAGCGACAATTAACAACTATTATATTGTCACACTGAGCGAAGCCGAAGTGTCTGCCGTTAAAAGGCAAATATTTCGACTTCGCAATTACATTGTTCCGTTCAATATTACAAAGCAATATATTAAGCAATATTTTCATTCATTATTTATCAATTAATAATTGTATGTTTACGTGCATAATTGCTCTAAAATTTGTATAATATTTCTATACGCTGATAATGTTTATAACTTTACGGTTTTACCAACGTAATTATTAAACTCAACTTTTTTTAAATTTATATTTATAATTATAGATTATTTACATTACTAAACACTTATTAACAATATACAGCCGCCTATTATAATAACAATCTTTTTTTTAAAAAAGGAGAATAAAGAAATGAAAGTAATTTGTGGAAAAGAAGAATTAATGAGAGGGATTCAAACAGTTTCACCCGTAGCGTCTTCAAAAAGCACGCTTCCTGTATTGTCAAACTTTTTATTTGAAACCGAAAAAAATATAATAAAACTTTCATCTACCGACTTAGAAATAGCGGTAAAATGCCAAATTAAAGGCGAAATCATAGAAGAAGGCGGAATAACAATACCCGCTAAAAGATTTGCCGATATAATAAAAGAACTTTCCAATGACGCGGAAATAGAAATAAGAGCAGACGAAACAAACCAAATAAACATAAAATCAGGAAAATCAAAATTTACTTTAATGGGAATATCTAAAACAGAATATCCCGTTATTCCGGAATTTCCTAAAGAAAATAATTTTACTATAAAATCCGACGTTTTCTCATCAATGCTTAAAAAGACGGTTTTTGCTGTTTCCAAAGATACACAAAGATATGTTTTAAACGGCGTTTATTTTATAGCCGAAGAAGGCATTTTAAGAATGGTTGCTACAGACGGCAGAAGGCTTGCCTACGTTACATCGGAGTCGCTTGATAAAAAAATAAAAGGCAAAGCTATTGTGCCAACAAAAGCCATTGCAGACATGTTAAGGCTTATTTCTGCAGCTGATACGGCAGAAGATATAAAAGTAGGAATAGCGGACAATCAGTGCGCTATAGAATTTAAAGATATAACGTTCTTATCAACGCTTATAGAAGGCGTTTTCCCCAACTATGAGCAGGTAATACCTAAAAAGACTGAATCGCAGGTAAAACTTAGCGTAAAAGATACTTTAACAGCCGTAAAACAAATGGCGCTTTTAACCGGCGACAAACTTTCTTCGGACAGATCTTCAGCTGTAAAATTTTATTTTAGCGCTAACGTATTAAGAATTTCCGCATCAACGGCAGGACTTGGTTCTGGAGAAGTGGAAGTGGAAGTAGATTATAAAGGCGAACCAACGGAAATAAATTTTAACCCTAATTTTATAAAAGAAGTTCTGCAAAATGTTGACGAAGAGTCTGCGGTATTTGCGTTTACCAACGCGTTAAACCCCGCGACCCTTTCCCCCGAAAAAGATAAAAACTACCTTTGCGTAGTAATGCCGATGAGAGTTTAAACGGCAGTTTGAAGAGTGGAGTGTGGAGAGTGAAGTTAACGGCAAAGGTTGTTGCCGTCATTGCGAGGAAGGACGAAATCCTGACGCGGCAATCCAGGGTTATTGATTATCATCCTAACTTTCCATTTTAAAAACATATGGCTTATTTTGAAGAAAAAAAATCCTATAAAAAAAGAAAATCCGAACTTTTGCCCGTAGCAGACATTTTAGAACCCATAAAAAAAATGCTGGGGCTGGATGAAGATTTTTTTACAATAATGAAAGTGTGGGACAAAGAACTTGGCATAGACGGTGTGGAAGTATGCGGCTACAAAGACGGAACAATTTTTGCCCAAACAAAATATAACGCGGTAATAAACGAAATTTTAATCCGTAAAAAAGAAATAATTAACAAACTTAACCAATATGTAGGCAACGCAAAAATAAAAAACATAAAAGTTACTATTAAATAATCTTATATAAAAACAAGCTTTGCTTGAAGGAGTTTTAAATGTCAGACGAAATCAAAAACGATAGTGCTAAAAAAGCCAGCGAATACGGCGCGGGAAATATTCAAATTTTGGAAGGTCTTGAAGCTGTCCGCAAAAGACCGGCGATGTATATCGGCTCAACCGGCGCTTTAGGGCTTCATCATCTGGTGTACGAAGTTGTGGACAATTCCATAGACGAAGCTCTTGCAGGACACTGTAAAAATATAGACGTGACAATTCATACCGATAATTCTATAACCGTTCTTGACGACGGCCGCGGAATTCCGGTAGGACCGCATCCGGATCCTAAATTTAAAGGCATGGATTCTTTGGAAATAGTTTTAACAAAACTTCATGCGGGCGGAAAGTTTGATAAAGATTCTTACAAAGTTTCAGGCGGTCTTCACGGCGTGGGCGTATCATGCGTAAACGCGTTAAGCGACCTTTTGGAAGCGGAAGTTTACCGCGACGGAAAAATCTATAAACAAACTTTTTCAAGAGGAAAAGCGCAAGGATCCGTAAAAGAAATCGGAAAAACCGACCAGCGCGGAACAAAAATCCATTTCCATCCCGACCCGGAAATTTTTACCGTCACGGTTTATTCTTTTGACACGCTTACCAACCGTTTAAGAGAGCTGGCATTTTTAAACGCCGGTACGCATATAAGAATTTCCGACGAAAGAGAAGATAAAGAACATATATTTTCTTACGAAGGCGGCATAAAAACTTTTGTACAGTATCTAACAGCCAACAAAACCGTCGTTAATAAAGACCCTATATATTTTTCCAAAGAAAAAGAAAATGTTGTAGTAGAAGTCGCGATGCAGTATAACGATTCTTACAACGAACAGATTTTCTCTTTTGTAAACAACATTAACACCATAGAGGGCGGAACGCATTTGTCAGGTTTCCGTTCGGCGCTTACCCGTTCGATTAACGACTACATAAAGAAAAATGAAATTTCTAAAACCAAAGATTTAAAGCTTTCCGGTGAAGACGTGCGCGAAGGTTTAACTGCTGTTATATCTACGAAAGTTCCTAACCCGCAGTTTGAAGGGCAGACAAAAACAAAACTCGGGAACGGCGAAGTGGAAGGCATAACACAGTCTGTTGTCGGCGAAGCGCTTACGACTTTCTTGGAAGAAAATCCCGGCATAGCAAAACAAATTTTAGACAAAGCGATTAACGCTGCCGAAGCCAGAGAAGCGGCAAGAAAAGCCCGTGAAATGACAAGACGCAAAGGCGCTCTTGATTCCGCGGCGCTTCCCGGAAAACTCGCGGATTGTTCCGAAAGAGACCCGGAAAAAACCGAACTGTTTATAGTCGAAGGAGACTCCGCAGGCGGTTCCGCAAAACAGGGCAGAGACAGAACTTTCCAAGCAATTTTACCTTTAAGAGGAAAAATTTTAAACGTTGAAAGAGCAAGACTTACAAAAATGCTTGCCAACAACGAAATAAGAACGCTTATTACCGCGATCGGCGCGGGTATAGGCAAAGACGATCAGGACTTTAACATAGAAAAAGCGCGTTACCATAAAATAATAATTATGACCGACGCCGACGTTGACGGCGCGCATATCAGAACGCTGCTTTTGACGTTTTTCTATCGCCATATGCCGCAATTGATAGAAAAAGGTTATATCTACATTGCCCAACCCCCGCTTTATAAAGTTAAGAAAAATAAAAAAGAAATGTATCTTGAAAGCGAAGACGAATTAGACAAATTTTTGTTTGCCCAGGCGCTTGACGGTTTACAGCTGATACTTATAAAAGACGGGCAGGAAATTAAAGAAGTTGACGATAAAAACTTAAAACGTATAGTCACAAGCATCAGTGAGCTGGACACGCTTATCAAAAAAATTATAAAAAAAGGCGTAGCGTGGAAAGAATATCTTAAACTGAGAAAAGAAAAAGCCACAAGAGAAGACGGCAAACTGCCGCTTTACAGAATTGTGCAGGACGGCGTGGCAAAATATATTTATTCCGATAAAGAGTGGAAAGAATTTAAAAATACGTTGATTGAAAAACAAAAAGAAGCCGCCGCGAAAGCTGCGGTTGAAAACGGCGAACTTGCAAATGTTTTAGATACTTTTAACCCTGAAGACATAATTCCCGAATATAAAGATTTATGGGAACTCCCGCGAATTGACAAACTTTCCGACCAGCTTCAAGACGAAGGCTTGCATTTGGAGCATTACGGCGAAACGCACACAAAACCCGTTTACAAACTTTGGAATTCGGAAAAGAAAGCCGCGGGCGATATTCACGAACTTAATTCAACAATGGAACTTATAGACACAATCAGAGACCTTGGTCACAAAGGCGCGACGATTCAAAGATATAAAGGTTTGGGAGAAATGAATCCCGAGCAGCTTTGGGAAACAACGATGGACACAACAAACAGAAAACTTTTGCAGGTAAAACTTGAAGACGCAGTAGAAACAGACAGAATTTTTACGACATTAATGGGCGACCAGGTAGAACCGAGAAGAGCGTTTATACAGACGCACGCGTTGGATGTTAAGAATCTTGATATTTAATGTTGTGGCGGCTTAAAATTTTGGGCTGCGACTTTGAAAAATGTAAACTCATTTACCGCTCGGCTTTTCGTAAACTTCGTTTACATTTTTCTTCGCCTTGCCACAAAATTTTAAGCCTTAAAGGCAGTTACAAATAATTATCACGAAAAAAAGGGAACCCTGAGAGAATAATGAGTAAGAAAATTTATCTTGCCAATTGGTTTGAAAAAAATAAAAATAAAATTGTAATGCCCAATATCCAACGTAATTTTGTTTGGAGGGAAAAACAGGTTGAAAAATTGTTTGATTCAATCAATAAAGGATATTTTATAGGAATGTTCTGGATTTGGAAACCAAGTAAAGCAAGCGAATTGGAAAAAGTAGGATATTGGCAGCTTCTGAAATATTATAATTCCAAAGAAACAATAAAAGCGACAGATTTAAATATTCAAGACAAAATAGGTGTTTTAGACGGACAACAAAGATTAAGCGCTATATCTATCGGGCTATATGGTTCTTACAATGAAAGAAAACTTTACTTTAATACAGAATGTAAACGCAATGAAAATCCATTCAAGTTTTTAGATGAGCATCAAGCAGGCAAAGGTTTTTTTAAAGTGGGCGATATTCTTATCGGAAACAAACAACTTGATCCAAAATTTCGAGAATTCAAAAATAAGTTTCAAAAAGCACTCTTTATCAGTCATGAAGTTAATGGTGATATTGGCGAAATAACAGATATTTTTGAGAGAGTTAACAAGGGAGGAACCTCGTTATCAAACAGCCAAGTCTTACTCTCAAGATTGACGGCTAAACCAGAATGGGGAAAGGATGGAAGGAAAAAATTAGAAAATTTAAGGCGAAAAATTGAAAAAGAATTTGAAATTTCAATAGATTATGAATTTATAATGAAGACAAGCTTGTTTTTATCGGGCGAAACTATTAAATTCAAAGCAAATCAAGGCATAACTGATAAAATTGATAAATCATTAGATGTAATATATAAAAATTGGAACAGAATAGAAAAAGCTATTTTGCGTATGGCAGGCAAAATCAATCAGCTTGGGTTTAGCGATAAAAATATAACATCTGATAGTGCCCTTATTCCTCTTGTATATATATTTTATAAAAACAAGAAAAGATCAGATGATGAAATTAAAGAATATTTATTTAGATCGTTTTTAAAAAGAATTTATGGAAAATCTACAGATACAACATTATTAAAAGTAAGAAATATTATAGATAAAAATAAGTCAAATTCTTTAGGAAGTATTTTAAAAAATGACTTGTTTGTCCTTTCAGCTCATGATATATCTGAAATTCTAGATTTTAAGAAAAGTAAATATAGCAAGCTGGCATTAATGATACTGTATGATGATTATAATTATTCTGAAAAAGATTTTGACCAGGATCATATGCATCCGCATAGCATCTTTGAAAACAAAGACGGATTAATTGAAAAATTACAGAAAGAAAGAATAACAAAAATAAGAGCGGAACAATGCTTTATAGAATGGAGAACGAAAAAAGACCGTCTGCCTAATTTGGAGATGTTGCATGCAAGAAAAAACAAGGAAAAAAATAAAAGCTCTCTTGAAGCTTATTGGAATAAACATAAAAAAGCATTAAACAGAGAGGATCATTTTTTGAAGCAAAATACATCGTTGCTATTAAGAGATTTTGACAATTTTTATAAAACACGAGAGCGCAAAATGAGAGAGAAGTTAAAAAAATATTTTAAAGTAAGGTAGTTGTTTCTAAAATGCAAACATTAAAGGTTGCAGAAATTAGGAAAAGGAGAATCAAAATGTCTAAATTATCAAAAATTTTTATTTGTTTGTCCTTTGCTTTTATTTTTTCGGGAGTTGCATTTGCCCAAAATTTTAAAAATTTGCCTGAACCGGACAAAACCGGCGGAAAGCCATTAATGGAAGCTCTTAATTTAAGAAAAACAGACAGAAATATAAGCGCAAAACCTCTTCCCGCGCAAGAACTTTCAAATCTTTTGTGGGCAACTTGGGGCATAAACCGCGCTGACGGCAGACGCACTGCGCCTACCGCGAGAAACAGCCAAAGAATTGAAGTTTATGCTGTTTTACAAGACGGCGTTTGGTTATACGATGCAAAAAACAACAGATTGCAGCAAATTTTAAGTTCGGATGAAAGAAGCAAATTTTCGCCTGCGGGCGTTACATTGCTTTATGCCGCGGATGCTGGCGACGCGTTTGCCCAAATGCACGTTGGCACGCTTTATCAAAACGCGGGACTATACTGCGCTTCCGCAGGTTTTGCGAACGTAGTCAAAGCAAACGGCAGAGATACGCTTAAAGGAACGCTCCCGTTGCCGAAAGGTTATGAAGTTATGATTGTTCATCCTATAGGGTATGCAAATTAAGCCGGCATAAAAAGATTAAAATAAAAATGAAATACAATTTTGACAAAGTAATTAACAGAAAAAATACAGATTCTTTAAAATGCGATTTTGTCAAAGAATACGGATTTTGCGAAGGTACGCTTCCTTTGTGGGTGGCAGATATGGATTTTCCCGCTCCGCCGGAAGTAACTGACGCTCTTGTAAAATCCGCGCGGCACGCGATCTTTGGTTATACAGTTGCGAAAGACGATTATTATCAAGCCGTTCAAAATTGGTTTCTTAAAAGATTTAATTTTAAAAGCGAAAAAGAATGGATTGTCCAAACGCCCGGAGTTGTTTTTGCGATATCGATGGCTATCAGAGCTTTTACAAAACAATCTGACGCAGTGCTTATACAAACGCCCGTTTATCATCCTTTTCACGCGGTCGTTAAAGTAAACAAAAGAAAGTTAGTAAAAAATTCTTTAGTTTTGCGCGGCGGAAAATATGAAATAGATTTCGCGGACTTTGAAAAGAAAATTAAAGAAGAAAAAGTTAAACTTTTTATTTTGTGCAGTCCGCATAATCCCGTGGGCAGAGTGTGGTCTAAGGAAGAGCTGAAAAAAATAGGAAACATTTGTCTTAAATACGGCGTAATTGTTGTTTCAGATGATATTCACTGTGATTTTGTTTACAAAGGTTTCAAGCATACTGTATTTGCGGGCTTGAGCGAAAAATTTTTAAAAAATAGCGTAACATGTACCGCGCCGAGCAAAACTTTTAATCTTTCAGGGCTTCAGGCGTCTAATATTTTTATAGCAAACGATCTTTTAAGAAAGAAATTTGAAGAAGAGATTAAAAAAACCGGCTATGAGCAAGCCAACACTATGGGGCTTGTTGCCTGCAAAGCAGCGTATTTATACGGCGAAAAATGGGTTGACGAGCTAAACGCGTACATTGAAAAAAATATAGATTTTGTGGAAACGTTTCTAAAAGAAAATATGCCGCAAATTAAACTTATAAGACCGCAGGGAACGTATTTGTTATGGCTGGATTTTCGTTCTTTAAATTTAAAACCGCAGCAATTAAAAGACTTAGTATCAAAAAAAGCAAAACTGTGGTTTAGCTACGGACAAACATTCGGCATAGAGGGAAAAGGTTTTTTCAGAATGAATGCCGCTTCGCCGTTATCTGTAATAAAAGAAGCGCTAAAAAGACTTGAAAAAGCGGTAAATTCTTAATTTGAGAAAAAAATGGCAACAAGACAAGATTTTATTGATTATATTTGCGAACAAATAGCCGGTACCGGAAACATCCGGTACAAAAAGATGTTTGGCGAATATATGGTTTATGTTAACGATAAGCCTGTTTTGCTTGTTTGCGATAATACGGTATTTGTTAAAATGCTGTCTTGCGTGGAAGATTTAATGGAGAATTCCTCAAAAGGGTTTCCTTACAAAGGCGCGAAAGAACATTATATTTTAGATATAGATGATGCGGTACTTGCAAAAGACGTTACGCGTATTTTAGAAAAAAATACGCCTTTGCCAAAGCCAAAAGCTAAAAAGAAAACAGGAAAAGTTAAAAGTAGTAAAAAGTGATATTTTTTGAAAAAATAATAAATAAAAAATTATTGTTTTTTCAACAAATTTTAGTATTTGATACTAGCTTTTTACTAAAACCTACTAGTGTAGTAATTGACAAAGCGAAACAGATTTTATACACTAATTACTAATAATAAAACTATTGGTAGAATAAAATGAAATTACCTGAAAAACCAAACTTTAATTGGATTGAAATATTAAAACAAATAAGCCAAGAAAATATTGATTTATTTGCATATCTTTTAACTGATACAGATTCTGAATTAGATAAAGCAGTAAAAAAAGCTATTAATAACTGTGATTACTGGGACAGCGTAAAATATTATTCGCTCCCGGAAAATATAACTCCGGAACAATTTTGGGCGTTGATTAATTTTAGGAAATCAAATATCAGTAAAAAACAGATATATATAGGCGATCAAAATTGTAAAATTCTTGAAACATCAGAAATACAAAAAAAATTAAGCATTATTGACAGGCATTTTTCTAAATATAATTTGACAGCAGAAGAAGCAAACGAATATTCTGTAAACTCATTAATGGAAGAAGGTATTGCTTCAAGTCAATTGGAAGGCGCGGCTGTTACTCGGGAAATAGCAAAAGAGATGCTGCGAACAAACAGCTTGCCGAAAAGCATAGACGAACAGATGATTTTAAATAATTACAAAGCGATGGAATATATAGATACGAAGTGTGGAGATACGTTAAGTCCGGAAAAGATAAAATATATTCATAAAATTATTACCGAAAAAACGCTTGAAAATGAAGAAAAAGCCGGAATGTTTAGAAAAGATACTGATAATGTACGCGTTGTTGACTCAAGAGATAATACTTTGTTGTTTGATCCTCCTAAAGCGGAAAATGTTGAGTACCTTATAGAACAATTATGCTCTTATGCTAATAAAAATGACGAGGATGATTTTATTCATCCGGCTATAAAAGCCATAGCTATACATTTTTGGCTTGCATACATACATCCTTTTGTTGACGGAAACGGTCGTACGGCAAGGGCATTGTTTTATTGGTATATATTAAAAAGCGGTTATAAGAGTTTTAAATATTTGGTTATATCGCGTATTTTAAAAGAAAAACCTATACAGTATGCAAGAGCATATCTTTATAGCGAATACGACGATAATGATTTAACTTATTTTGTCAATTTTAATTTAGATATTATACTCGATGCAATAAAACGATTTGACGAATATGCCGAAAATAAAAAAGAAGAAAATAAAAAAACAGCGGATTTAATAGAACAAGACATAGAATTAAATTTCAGGCAAAGAAGTATAATGAAAACGTTTATTAAGGACAGGAACATAAGAAATATAGAGTATTTTAAAAACACTTTAAATGTTGCTTATGAAACTACCAGGAAAGACCTAGACTTTCTTGTAAAAAAAGGCTTTTTGACAAAGAATAAAAGAATCAAACAATTTGTTTATTCTCTAAGTAATAAATTAAAGGAAAAATTGAAAGACAATAACAATTAAATTCATTGTATTTTCAATGAATTTTAATATTTGCTACTAGCTTGCTACTAAAATCTACTAGCGAAGTAATTGAAAGAATTAAAAAATAATAAATCCACGTAAAGGAAATGAAAATGGCAGACAAAGACACCAAAAAGAACGAAGAACAGGAAGCGGCGCTTCCTGCAGGTATTTTTCCGCGCAACATTGAAGACGAAATGAAAACGTCTTACATAGATTACGCCATGAGCGTAATCGTGGGAAGAGCGCTTCCGGATGTCCGCGACGGTTTAAAGCCTATTCACAGGCGCATACTTTATACCATGAAAGAAATGGGGATGAAGCACGGCACCGCATATAAAAAATCCGCAAGGGTAGTCGGTGACGTTATGGGTAAATACCATCCGCACGGCGACAGCGCGATTTACGAATCTATGGTGCGTATGGCGCAGGAATGGTCTTTGCGTTACCCCTTGGTTGACGGTCAGGGAAACTTCGGCAGCATAGACGGCGACTCTGCCGCGGCAATGCGTTATACCGAAGCGCGTATGGACGCGATTGCGGATGAAATGCTTGCCGATTTAGACAAAAATACAGTTGACTTTATGCCAAACTACGACGGTTCGTTAAAAGAACCCGTAATTCTTCCCGCAAAACTTCCTGGACTTTTGATTAACGGTTCGCAAGGTATCGCGGTAGGTATGGCGACAAACGTTCCAACGCATAATTTAAGCGAAGTCTGCGATGCTGTTTCCGCTTTGATAGACGATCCGGAACTTCCCGTTTCGGAAATCGGCAAATACATAAAAGGTCCGGACTTTCCTACCGGCGCAATAATACTTGGCAAAGGCGGCATAAAAGACTATTTCGAAAGAGGCAGAGGTTCCATAAAAATGAGAGCCAAAGTCGAAATCGAAGAAGCCAAAAACGGCAGGGAAACAATTATAGTCAACGAAATTCCTTATCAGGTAAACAAAGCAAACCTGATAATGTCCATAGCCGAACTTGTAAAAGATAAAAAAATCGACGGCATTTCCGACCTTCGCGACGAATCAGCACGCGACGACATAAGAATAATCATAGAAATTAAAAGGGACGCAAACGCCCAGGTTGTTTTAAACCAGTTATACAAACACACCGCTTTGCAGTCGTCTTTTGGCGTTATAATGCTTGCGCTTGTCAACAACCGCCCGAAAGTGATGAACATAAAAGAAGTGCTTGAGCATCACATCGAGCACAGAAAAATCGTTATTGTACGCCGCACAAAGTTTGAGCTTCAAAAAGCCGAAGCAAGAGCGCACATTTTGGAAGGTTTGAAAATCGCGGTTGATAATATAGACGCGGTAGTAAAAATTATCAGAGGCGCTAAAGATAAAGATGACGCGCGCGAACAACTGATGGCGAAATTCAAACTTTCAAAAGTCCAGTCCGAAGCTATTTTGGAAATGCGTCTGCATCAGCTGACCGGACTTGAAAGGGAAGAATTAGACAAAGAATATCTTGAAATCATAAAAACAATCGAAAGGCTGCGTTCAATTTTGGCAGATCCGAAAAAAGTTGCTGCATTAATTAAAGCCGAAATTGAAGAAATCAAAGAAGAATACGGCGATAAGAGAAGAACGCAAATTCAGGCCGCCGAAGCGGATTTCAATATAGAAGATTTAATTCAGGAAGAAGAAGTCGCGGTAACAATGTCGCACGCGGGCTATATTAAACGTATTCCGCTGGACACTTACAAAGCGCAGCACAGAGGCGGCCGCGGAATTACCGCTATGACCACAAAAGAAGAAGATTTTGTTGAAAATCTTTTCATAACAAGTTCGCACGCCTATCTGTTGTTCTTCACAAGCCGCGGACGTTTGTATTGGAACAGGGTTTACGAAATACCCGAAGCCGGCAGAGCGTCAAAAGGCAAAGCAATAGTAAATCTGTTGCAGCTTGCCCCGGAAGAAAAAATTACAGCGGCAATACCTATAAGAACGCTTAATCTTAAAGAAATAAAAGATGAATACTTGCTTATGTGTACAAGAAACGGCACAATCAAAAAAATTGCGCTTGAAGAATTTTCCAACCCGAGAAAAGGCGGCATAGTTGCCATAAAACTTGACGACGGCGACATTTTAGCCGAAGTTAAAGCAATAGGCAAATGTCCGGAAGTGTTGATAGCAGCCAAAGACGGACAAGCCATACACTTTAAAGAAAGCGAAGTCCGCGCCATAGGCAGAACGGGTATGGGCGTTAACGGCATAGACATAGGAAAAGACGATGAAGTTATAGGTATGGAAGTGCTTTGCAAAGACGACACAGTGCTTGCGGTAAGCGAAAACGGATACGGAAAACGTACAAAAGTAAGCGAATATCGCTTAACGCATCGCGGCGGCAAAGGCGTAATAAATATGCAAACGACTGACAGAAACGGCAAAGTTGTAGGCATAAAACGCGCTAACCCCGGCGAAGAAATAATGATAATGACACAAAACGGCATAACAATAAGAATGAAAGTAGATAACATCTCGGTAATAAGCCGAAATACCCAGGGGGTCCGCCTGGTCAAGCTGGACGCGGACGACAAGGTCGCAGCCATCGCCAGCGTGGTAAAAGAAGACGACGAAGGCGAAACACAAGAAACAACGGAAGAAAAGAAATAAAAACAAAAGCCCCTGAGACCTAATAAGTCAAAGGGGCTTTTTGATTATTTTGAAGAAATTATTACATTTATAGGAAGAAAAAAGATGAAATACAGACTTGGTATTGATTTAGGAACATCTTCAATAGGAATTGCAGCTTTTAGTCTTAAAGAAAATAATGAGATAGATGATTTAATCTATATGGATAGCTATATTTTTGGAGAACCTGTAAATCCAAAAGCTATGGTTACGTTAAACACTGACAGACGTTCAGCCCGCCTTATTCGCCGCCAAATAGAACGGAAAGCCAAAAGGCTCAAAAAGTTAACCTATATTGTAAAAAGCATTGGCGTGTCAAAAGAAAATCTAGATGCTATAAAAGACAGCGATGTCATAGCGCTTCGGGCAAAAGCAATTTCTGAAAAATTAACTTTGCCGGAACTTATAAAAGTATTCAGCCATATTGTGAAAAACAGAGGATACAAAGGTGATTTAAAACGCGCTGAAGGCGATGTTGGCTCAAAAATCAAAGAAACAAAATCAATGTTAGGCGATAAAACATTAGGGCAATTGCTGTATGAAAAAAGAGAGGCGGCAGAAAACAATACCCCTTGGCGAAAGTTAAATCAAGATGGAACGTTCATTACAAGAGATATTATTGAGGATGAATTTGAAAAAATTTGGCAAAAACAGATAAATCATCACGAAGAATTAAAGGGCAATTACCAAATTACATACAAAGAAATGTTTACTAACCACGCAGGCAAAGATGAAGTCTTGCTAAAAGACGCTTTTTTTAGCGCGATGTTTTATCAAAGACCTATCAAGTGGAAACCGGAGACTGTCGGGTTTTGCAGTTTAGAAGAAGACGAATACCGCTCTGCTGTTGCTCAACCTGTTTTTCAAAAATACCGTCTTGCAGCAAACATTGCAAATTTAAGGGTTAAAACATTGGGTTCAAAAGAAGAGTGTTCGTTAACAGAAGATGAAATTAAAAAAATTTATGATTTTGTTTGTGAAAATTTTAAACTATACAATGATAGAGCAAAAATATCGTATAAACTGATTTACGAAAAGCTTGGCTTTAGAGATAACGAAAAATTTACCATTGACCGCGCCAAAGGCGATGCGGCAAAAGACGCAGGACTTAAAGGCATAACAACTTTACAAGCTTTTTATAATTGCGACAAAGAAGATTTTAAATTTATAAACGCTTTTAACTCTCTTTCTGAAAAAGTGCAAGAACTTGCAATGGAATTTTTAGCAAATATAACAAAATATGCTGATATTCAAGAAAATGAAGACGGTTATATAGATTTAAAATTTCCTGAACTTACAAAAAATGTAAAAAATAAAACAGAAGAAGATAATCAAAAAGCAATTATGTTTATAAAAATGCTGCGTAAAGAAGAGATCTTTTACAACAATAAATTTGATTTGGAACAAGGGCGTGCAAGTTATAGCATTAAAGCATTAAATAGAATTATTCCGGAACTTCTAAAAAGTGAAAACGAGCAAAATATCATTAATAAACTTTATCCGCCAAAATCTGAAAGCCAAGAAAATCCTGTTTTGAGAGATTATGAAAAAGTTGCCACAAATAATCCGGTAATAGATAAAGTGTTACGTGAATTTAAACGGACAATGGATTTTATCGTTAAGAAATTTGACGGCAATCCTGCTGAAATGACAATAGAACTTACCCGCGAATTAAAAAATTCTTTAGCAAAAAGAAGCTATATTGAAAAACAAAATCAAATAGCGCAAGACGATAGAACAAAAGCTATAAATGAATTAAAAAGCCACAATATTTATTTGTCAGGTGAAAATATTGAGAAATATCTTTTGAGACAAGAGCAAGACAATCACTGCCCTTACTGCGGTCAAACTTTATCTATAGGCGACATAGTAAATAATACCCAAATAGATCATATAATTCCACAGGCAATAGGCGGACCAAATATCTTTTCAAATAAAATTTTAGCCCATACAAAGTGTAACCATGATAAAGGCAATAAAATCCCTTACGAATATAAATTTCAAAAAGATATAGAAGATTATATTGCTTTTTTGCAAGAGAAGAAAAAGTCTAAAAAAGCCGGCAAAGATGAAAAGATAGATTTTCGTAAAGATAGCTCTTTAATAAATTTAGTTAAATCTCTTTGGCAAAAATACACAAAAGAAAGTAAAGGTTATTATGACAAACGTAAAAGAAAATGGACTGCAACTCAGAAAGGCAAGCGCCTGCTTGATAAAATCAACTTTATTTTAACAAAGCCCGATGAAATAAAAGATATTATAGGTGAGTTTTCAAATCTGCATTTAAATTCTACTGCCTGGATAAATAAAATTATTATGGATTGGAGTAAAGATATTTGTCCAAAAGTTACTCCATCTTTTGGAGCGCTTACCGCGTATTTGAGAAGCAAATGGAATTTTAGTGAAATTTTACCTCTTGTTCGTATTTCCGAAGGTAAAAAACTCTTTGATGAAAATGACAAAGAGATAGACAGCAAAAAATGGCAGGAATTATGGATAAAACATGATTTAAGTCTTTCAAATACTAAAACATTGATGGAAAACTTTGAGGATTATATAAACGATTTAGAAGAAAGCGATAAACCTATAAATGATACTGATAAACAAGAACAATTCAAAAAAATTTGCCAAGATTTGCGTCAAGAAAATAAATTCAATAAACGTTGCGACCACAGGCATCATGCGGTTGACGCGGCAATTATAGGGCTTTCAACTCTTTCGTTAATTCAACAGGCTTCACAACATAATGCAAAATATGGCGGATTGTATGAAGTTAAAAACGACAAAGGCGAAGTAGAAATTCCTCATTTTGAGATTAAAAAAGAAGATGCCTTGCTTTATAAAATCATAAAAGAAAAAGCTTTAAAATATCTTACAAACTTTGTCGTTTGGCATAAACCGGACCATTTCCCAAGCGGAGCGTTCTTTAAAGACTTTGCATACGATGCGGTAAAAATTCTAAAAGGTGACGAGAATGAAAGATTTGTGAAAAAGTATTTTTTGTCCGATATTTTAGGCAAGGAAACTAATTTGGACAAATTAATAAAAAAACTTAATGTTTTTGTAGAAGGGAATACACTAAAACAAGAAATTATTAAACAGCTACAAGAAAGAACAAGAAAAGGATTATCATTAAAAGATGCCTTTCTTGGGGAGAATGAAAATGATGGTATATTTTATAGGGGGCATAAGGTAAAAAAGCTTCGCGGAATATATCAGGAATCATATTACAAAGAAGAAAGGGATAAAAAAATTACTTTAGTAAACAAAAAAGGACAAAAAATTGGTAATAAGTATTATATGAATGATGGTTTTGCTTGTATGGATTTTGATGCAGAAAATAGAAAAAGAATTAATATAATTCCTATAGCAACATACTACAGAGATTATTTTAATAAGCCAATACCTAATAATATAATTCGTATTTTTATTGGCGATATATTATTTGATAAGAAAAATAATAATTTTTATAAAGTGCAAAGTTTTAAGTTTAGGGATGGGCTTCATTGTATATTACATTCGGAAGTCAATGACGATGGGCGCGATGTTAATAGTTTAAAAGATATGTTGTTAATAAAAACCCGTTCTGATATTGCAAAAATAAAAAATGGCAAATAATCATATTATAAGTATAGAAAAGCCTGCGAAACTTTCTATTGATACGGGCAGGTTAGAAATAAACTTTATAGAAAAAGGCGAAAAGCATTATTTTGCGCCTTTTGATATTGCTGTTTTAATTTTGGCGCACACTTCAATTTTGCTTTCTTCTGCTGTTTCAAAAGAACTTTCAAACGCAGGTGTAGCTATAGTTTATGTTGGAGATAATTACATGCCTATCGGTATAACTTTACCAATAGGTATAAATTTAGACGGCGCAAAGCGACCTCACTTGCAAGCCAAATATATAAATTCTAACTTAACAAAACCTTGGTGGCGGCAGGTAATAAAATCAAAAATTTTAGGTCAAGCATCAGTATTAGAGGCTTTTGCAAAAGACGAATCTCAAAGACTTACTACTATTGCAAATAAGGTAATTGATGGGGATGATGACAATAAAGAAGGGCAGTCTGCGAGATTTTATTGGGATGTTTTTTTTGGAGTACTGAATAAAACAGTTCGTAAAAGAGAAAAACAAGGCGCAACAGATGTAATAAATTCCTCTCTTAATTATGCTTATGCGATTATTCGTTCTATGGTAGCGCGTTCTCTTGTAAGCGCAGGACTATGCTTAAATCTTGGGATTGGACACAGCAGAAGAGATAATCCTTTTAATTTGGTTGAAGATTTTATAGAGCCGTTTAGGTTTGTGGCAGATAAAGTGATTTTTGAAATTTTTTCAGATAATGATTACGAATCTTTAAATACTGTCTTAAAAAGAGAATTGTTATCACGTATTTTACAAGAAGTTGTAAGAGTAGAGAATAAAAATTATAGATTATTTGAAGCTGTAGATTTTATGGTTGATAGTTTTTGTAACACTCTTGAAGATCCGCGCAGAAAATTACTACTACCTAATATGCCGACTTCAAGAGGTGTAAAGATGGAAATGCCTGAATTGTTTCATACTAAATATGAAATTTAACGGGTGGCGCTCTATGTGGGTAATGGCATCGTTTGATTTGCCTACTCAATCTGTTTCGCAAAAAAGACGATATAGTAAATTCCGTAAGTTATTGTTGGAAAACGGATTTACTATGATGCAATTTTCAGTATATGTTCGCAATATGCCTACACAACATAAGGCTGAAGCATTAATCAAAAGGATGGGAGCTTGTACTCCTGAAGAGGGGCAGTGTGCTTTTATACAAATAACAGATAAACAATATGGGATGATAAAAAATTACTATGGTCATAAAGAGGAAAAAGAAAAAATCCCCAAAAAATACGAACAACTCGTATTGTTTGGGGATTAATCTTTTTTTAAAAATTTTGCGGGCTTTTAAGCCCTTGTTACCCAAGATGGCGCATTTGTTGGAGTAAGGATTGAACTTGTGAAGTTTTTGTAATTATCTTTAAAAAAATCTTTATTTATAAAGGCTTTTTTAAAGATAGAAACCGTTTCCTTACTCCACAACGCGCAATGGGAACTATGACACATGGGTGGATGATTTTGGTTTTAAACCGTTTCCTTACTCCACAACGCGCAATGGGAACCGAGAATCGCCGTGTTTCCGAGCGCGCGCTAAACCGTTTCCTTACTCCACAACGCGCAATGGGAACTGCTTTTGCTACAGGAATATGTTTCTCAATAAACCGTTTCCTTACTCCACAACGCGCAATGGGAACATACCCAACGCTGTTCTGATCGCTTCTCTTAAACCGTTTCCTTACTCCACAACGCGCAATGGGAACTATTTTGTCAATTTTTGTATTTTTTATAAAAAACCGTTTCCTTACTCCACAACGCGCAATGGGAACAAGTATTCTGGTTTCCACTGATTTGTTGGCAAACCGTTTCCTTACTCCACAACGCGCAATGGGAACTGCGCTGCGTACGGCTCGCGCAAATTTTGTAAACCGTTTCCTTACTCCACAACGCGCAATGGGAACTACTTTTTACCTTCATATTCTATATACCCAAAACCGTTTCCTTACTCCACAACGCGCAATGGGAACGGATTATCACACTGTGCTATACTAAAACAAAAACCGTTTCCTTACTCCACAACGCGCAATGGGAACGAATCCGTCAACAGCTTCGTGCCGTTCACTAAACCGTTTCCTTACTCCACAACGCGCAATGGGAACTAACGAGCCTGCTATTCCTGACTTCATATAAAACCGTTTCCTTACTCCACAACGCGCAATGGGAACTTCTGGAATATGTTGAAGATTTGTTCTTATAAACCGTTTCCTTACTCCACAACGCGCAATGGGAACATCAGTTGTGGTACTGTATATTCTGTCTGCAAACCGTTTCCTTACTCCACAACGCGCAATGGGAACTCTTGTCCACCAGTTATATTTGCTCCACTTAAACCGTTTCCTTACTCCACAACGCGCAATGGGAACCAAGGCTCATTGCTAATAAGAAGTAAATTTTTAATATCAAAGAACAATCAATATTGTTTAATTATTATATAACTTATGTTTGATAAAATTCAATAAGCTTTTATTATACAAGCCTGGGGCAAAATTTTTATTAAATCCTTTTTTACGTGATTAAAGGAATTGTATGCTACTTGACGCGGAATACAGATGTATTCTATAATGTGTTATACAAGATGTTAAGCTAATAAAATTGATATAGAGGTGTAAAAATGACGGAAATTACAATAAAAAACAAAAGTCCATTTGAGGAAATTAAATTTATTGATGAAAACGATATTGAAAGATGGTATGCAAGAGATTTATCAAAACTATTAGGTTATGATGAGTGGCGCAATTTTGAAAATGTTTTGAACAAAGCTGTTATTTCATCAAAAACAGTTGGTGCCGACGAGGCTTATCATTTTGTTGAAATCAACAAAATGATAAATTTAGCAAAGGGTGCAAACAGAAAAGTTAAAGATTTTGCTTTATCTCGTTATGCATGTTATTTGATTATTCAAAATGCGGATCCGGCAAAACCGCTTGTTTCGATAGGTCAAACTTATTTTGCCATACAAACGCGCCGACAGGAATTATCGGATAGGAATATGGAAATAACCGAAAATGAAAAGCGTTTGTTGTTAAGGAACGAAATGAAGTTTCATAATAAAAAACTTGCGGCAGCGGCAAAAGAAGCAGGTGTTGAGTTGCCATTGGATTATGCAATATTTCAAGATTATGGCTATAAAGGGCTTTACGGCGGACTCGGGCGTAAAGATATTCACAAAAGAAAAGATTTAAAGAAAAGCCAGGAAATATTAGATTATATGGGAAGTACGGAACTTGCCGCTAATTTATTTAGAGCTACACAGACTGAAGAAAAATTAAAAAGAGAAGATATTAAAGGCAAAAATCAGGCAAATTGCACTCATCACGAGGTTGGCAAAAAAGTAAGGCAAACTATTAAAGAACTTGGCGGGACAATGCCTGAAGATTTGCCAAGGACTGAAAAAGGTATCAAACAAATCGAAACCGAAAAGAGAAAAAAGCTGAAACAATCAAAATAGATTTTGAAAAAATTTGGATTACATAATTGTCGTCCCACTGGTATGACAATTTAAAGATTTTAAATTGTGTCGACATTGTCGACACAATTGACGAAAAACAAGAAACGAGGGTGAAATGAATAATAGTTTATTAGACAATCTTGATAAAATACATACAACTGAATTAGGGATTGAGCGAATTAAAAATAATTTAGGCTTAGATACTGATGATGTTGTGACATGGTGCAAGCGTAAAATCAAGAAAGCAAGTAATATAAACAGAAAAGGGAAGAATTGGTATGTGCAAGTCGATAATTCCGTGATAACCGTTAATGCGTATAGTTTTACAATAATTACAGCGCACAAAGAGAAAAATATATAAACATTGGCAATTACAAAAAGCGAATATGCTGACTTGAGGTCACAATTTGTGACCAACTGAATTTTGTATAATGTAGCAGGAGGCTTTATGAAAGAAAAAATCAGATGTCCTTGGCCGGGAGATATTCCCATATACATAGACTATCATGACAATGAGTGGGGGCGGCCTGTACATGATGACCGCCATCTATTTGAAATGTTGATTTTAGACGGCGCTCAGGCAGGGCTTTCGTGGATAACCGTGCTTAAGAAGAGAGAAGCGTACAGGAAAGCTTTTGACGGGTTTGATCCTAAAAAAGTAGCCCGTTACAGCGATGCAAAAATAGAAAAGCTTATGGCAAATCCCGGAATAATAAGAAACCGTCTGAAAATTAACTCGGCTGTTACTAATGCAAAGTTATTTTTGGAAATTGTGAAAAAATACGGGAGTTTTGATAAGTTTATCTGGGGATATGTGGATTATAAGCCTATTATAAATCATCGGAAAAAACTTAAAGATATCCCCGCAACCACTCCGATTTCCGATAAAATAAGCAAAGATTTGAAAAAAATGGGTTTTAAATTTGTCGGTTCAACCATAATTTACGCGTTTATGCAGGCAGCAGGTATGGTTAATGATCATCTTACGGACTGTTTTGTGTATAAGGAGATTAAATGAAAAGATTTATGGCAGTTTTAGCATTTTGTTTTTTTACGGCAGCAGTATGTTTTGCGCAAAGCGGTAATTCCGTAACTGGTTTCTGGCAGACAATTGATGACAAAACAAAAGAGCCTAAAAGCATAGTGTCTGTTTACGAAAAAGACGGCGCGGTTTTTGCGAAAATTATAGCCGTTTATACTGATGGAAAACTAGATATTGTTAAAGACGAGGAAGGGAATTTTGTCGCGAATAAAGAAAGAGTTGCTCCTAAAATGGACAATCAGCCTTTTGCCGGATTAGTTATTATAAAAGATTTGCGTTTAGACAAAAGCGGAAAATATTCCGGAGGAACGATTGTAGACCCAAACAAAGGCGGTGACCCGTATAAAGCTGAAATCTGGCTTGAAAACGGAGAGTTAAAAGTCCGCGGCAAGCTTGGACCTTTTAGCAGAACCCAAACATGGAAGAGTTTTCCCCAATCCGATTTTCCGGAAGGTTTTAAAATAACGGAATAAATTACGATTTCTTGATTGCCGGTAATGTTTGTCATTCTGAATCCCGCAGGGTGAAGAATCCATACCTTTAACTACTGGATACATTCGGCAATAAAGCTGCCTCAGTATGACAGACAAAGACGAAAAAACATTATAGAAATAAGCAAAGAAAACCCCCGCCTGCAATTTATTTTGCAGGCGGGGTTTTTATTAAAGGTATAGATTGCGGATCAAGTCCGCAATGACGAAAAAACTATCCTCTCCCTTGTCAGGGAGAGGATTAAGGTGAGGGTACAACGACTATAATAGTTAAAATGGATCCCGATGGATCATGTCCTCGAAATTCGTAATCGGGGAAATTTCGAGGATGACAAAAGAGCGGAAGTACAACCTGCTTTTGTCGGTTACAAATAATGTTCTACTACTTGTTTAAGTTCAATCAAATCTATGGGTTTTGCCAGAAAATAGTCGGCTCCCATGCTGATTGTTTCATCTTTCGCGTCGCTGCCTGATATTATTATAACCGCTGTTTTAGGTTTGTCCGATTTAATGTTTTTTAAAACTTCAAAACCGCTTATTCCGGTCCCTAAGTTTAAATCTAGAAAAACGCAGTCATAAGAATTGTCTTTTAACAATTCAAGAGCGGTTTCGCCGTCTTTTGCCACGTCGTTTTCTACTCCGAAACGCGTGAGAAAGCGTCGCATAAAAATATCATCTTCTACAATCAAAACTTTTTTTGCTTTAGTCATAAATTCCTGCCTCAAAATAGAGAATGTCTATATAATGTACATTTTTAGGATGGTTTAGGCAAATTAATATATATCTTTGTTCCCTGCAAGTATTCGGATTCAATCCAAATACTTCCTTTATGCATTTCTTCTATCATTCTTTTTACGACATACATTCCTATTCCCGAGCCGGATTTATATGAAGATTTAGTAGTAAAAAACGGCGCGAAAGTTTTCTTGAAATTTTCAGGTTTTATTCCTATTCCGTTATCCGCGACTATTATTTCGCTTGAATCCGGATTATCATTAAGAATAATGGTTATTTTAGGATTATACTTAATACTGGGATTATGTTTTGACACATAATCTTTCATTTCAAGCGTTGCTTCATAGCCGTTATCAACAAGATTATAGACCGATTCCATAATAAGCGATTTTATGCCGAATATCGTTTTATTTCCGACCGAGGAATAATCAACAAGCGATTCTGCTTTTATGTGATGTTTGACTTTAAGCAAATCTATTGAAAGTTCAACGACTTCTTTAAGTTCAAATTCTTTATACTGCGTTTCACTTGCTTCAACTCTCGCATAATTTAAAATGCCTTTTATTATGGCGCTAGTGCGTTTTACATTATCGGAAAGCGAATGCGAAAGGTCATAAAAATATTTTATTGATTCGGAAAAAGTTTTCTGGTCGCTTACAAGCGGCGTCATTTTATTTTTAAATTCTTCCAATTCATAGTACATTTCGCCGGCTATTACGGAGAAATGGTTAAGCCTGTTGTTAATTTGATGCGCTACGCCTTCGGCAAGCCCGCCGATTGAAGCAAGCTTTTCCGCGGAAAAAACTTTTTCCTGAGCTTTTTTAAATTCTTCGATAAACATACAGTTTTCTATTGCCATTGCCGTTTGGGAGGCAAGAATATTGAATATGTTAATGTCGTCTTTGGAATACGGTTTGTGGTTGTTTTTTTCACCAAGCAGCAAAAAGCCGTTTACTTCTTTTAGCGCGAAAGTCGGCACTATAAGACCTATTCTGAAATCAAAATGGATTTTCTTTTTAACGGCTTCGGGAATTTCTTCATAAACAAAAGGCATTTCTTTTGATTTTGTGAATTCAACAAAAGGCGAGTCCGAGAAAACCGGAGGGGCATTTTTGAAAATATGCTGACGGTCATCAGCTCTGAAAGATACTATTCTATATTCTTTCGCGTCGTCGTCCAGAAGATAAATTGCAGCGAATTTTATTTTAACCGACCGTTTTACCAGATGAACTACTATTTTTAAAAGCTTTTTAAGGTCGTGGCGCTGCATCATCCCGGCGGCAGCCTGCAGTAAAATATTCTGGTACGAACGCTGTTCCGCAAGCATCAGATTTTCGGTTTTCTTTTGTATGCCGTTAAAAACCATGGTTCCTATTGACGCAAATATAACGGCTATAAAAGTAGCTAATTTCCAGTTGCCGGTTTTGACCCCGATCAAAACCGGAATGCCGAATAAAATGGTATATAACAGCAAATACAGTCCTGTTCTGGCTAAAACAAGCTCTACGTCAAGCAGATTATATTTTATTATCGCAAAACTTATTAAAGTTATGAAAAAAACAATCAGTATATAACCGAAAGGATACAGTTCTATGCCTTCATATTTGGCGATATAATCTACAACCCCGAGCAAGCATATGGTAAAGGCCGTAAAAACATAAACTATCTGGCGTCTTTGCGCGGCAGGAAGCGAATAATTAAAAGCCGATTTAAAAAGAATAAAGGAGCACATTGAGAAAAGAACGACAAACATAAGCAAAAATATTATGTAAAGCTTGCCGGCTATAGGATAATAACCCCAAAAATGAAGTTTAACGCCGTTATAAATTAAAGTGGTTGACCAGTTAATGATTAAGCATACAACTGCGAAAGCGACAAAATACCATATGCTGCTTTTTATTTTTTTTGTTCCGACTTGAGCGTAAACGAACATTAAAGCCAGAACCGGAATGAAAGTTACTCCCAAAAATCCGACTCTTGCCCAAAAGAAAGCAATATCGGGATTCGCCGAAAAGTACATCATTGAAAAGCCGAGCAGCCATAGAATAAGCGAACAGCAAAAAAGCACAAAATACTTTATCGCGTCGGATCTGTCCCAATTGGCGAGCATTTTAATTGTTATGAAAATAACAAAAAAAGCTGTTATAAGAGGCGGGATTGCGTATATATTAAAAAAATAATTAGAAAGCGAAAACATCGGTCTAAAGAATCCTTTTTATAGGTATATTTATAAACAAAATCAGTCTCTTCTGTTTTTGCGTCTTTCTCTTGCTAATGTTATTCCTTGAAGATGAGTGGTTTTAAGCCACATGTAATTCATTTCGCCGAATGGTCCGCTGGTTTTTCTTGTTCCGCCGTGGCTGGCAAGACATTCCGAAACTTCAACGTGTTTGGCGTTTATTCTCAAAAGACCGGAATTGGAAAGATATTTTATAAACTGCCTTATATATACGTATGATTTTATCCAGGCGGAAATTCTTAAGCCGAATTCATTCTGGTCAACCAGATCTATCATTTTGGAAAAGATTTCCTTGTCTTTTTCGGCTCCGGGTTTTGAAGACTTAACTTTTATAACGGGAATAAGCGGAAAAAAGCTCTCATTTTTAACGCAGGAAAAAGAATAAGGATCCAGTTCATCATCGATTTGTATAAGGGTAGGCCGTACATACGCCCCTTTCGGATTAAGCGTATTGTCATAATTTATTCTTGCTCCGCCGCATAAAAGTTTTGCGCCTTTACTCAGCGCTTCTTTAAAATACTCTTCAAAAGTGTCGGTTTTAACTACCGGAGAAAGTATTACGTTAGGCTGCGACGGCAGTCCGTAAACTATTTTCGATATCTTTTCTTTCATTATATCCACAAAAGTATCATAAATGTCTTCGTGCACTATAAACTTTTTCGGTACCATGCAAATCTGCGTGGAGCCTAAAAAAGCGTCCATGGCCGAATCTGCAGCGTCGTCAACGTCGCAGTCTTTCCATACTATTAACGGGTCGCTGCCCGAAAGTTCAAGTATGGGTTTTTTGCCGGCATTATAACATTGTCTGCCTATCTCAAGACCCGCGTCGCTTTCGCCGAAAAACAATACGTCGTTTACTTTTGGCGACGCCAGCCATTGCTCCATAATCCTTTTGGAATTTCCTACGACTATATTTATAGCGCCTGCGGGAGCGCCGTTTTTTTCAAGCATGGGGTTTATTATGTCTTTCCAAAGAAATATAGTGGAAACCGGAGCTTTTAAAGGAGGTTTTATTATTAAGGTATTGCCGCTAAGCAGCGCGTGAATCCCGAGGCTGGAATTGCTTGCCGACGCGTTTTTTGGGGAAGATATGCAAACTACTCCGTCGGGTCGTCTTGCGAAATAAAGCGTTTCGTTTCTAAAACGGGTTACTTCGCGCCAAAGTTCGTCGGCATAAAATTTTGCCGATTTCTCGGAAAAAATCAGTTCCATTCCTCTGTATTCCCATTCAGCAAGGCTCATGGGATGACCTTCTATTTGCAGCATTTTAATAAACTTATCTTTGTTTTTTTCAAGATTATCATGAATATCATGCATAATCTTTCTTCTTTTTGAAACCGGAAAAGATCCAAACTCTTTTGCGGCGCGATGCGCGGCGTCTATAGCTTTTAAATTTAAAGAATCATCGCCTACGCAGTAGCGGGCATAGATATATTCGTCTGCATTATCGGGTATTTCGTCTTTTTTTAATTTTGTAATTATGCGGTATGTGTTTTTGAATTCTGTTATAAATTTATCTGAATAGGGAGTGTAATCATAAACGCCGGTGTCAACTTCTTTTCCGTCAACAAAAAGGTTAAATTGATTAATCTTCTTATTAATCACCTAGCCTCCTTCGCCGTTTTTATCAGAATAATTTGTATTGAGAGATAATACCAAAATAATATATATTTTACAATGAATGTTTGCGTTGTCATGTTGAGCGGAGCAACGCAGTTGCGCAGCCGAAACATCTGCTTTTTAACGGCAGGTCCTTCGGTTTCGCTCAGGGTGACAAAATGGAATTTTATGCTCTCTTAACAACTTTATATTTGGAATTATTTTTGATAAAATCTTGTTATGATTAAAATTATGTTAGTTGATGATGAAGTTTTTGCCAGAGAAAGCATAGCAAGATTTATGCAAAGAGAAGGTTTTTCTGTTTTTCTTGCGGGCACGGCTAAAGAAGCGCTTGAAATTTGTAAAAACGAAAAGCCGGACGTTATTTTTTTAGATCTGATGCTTCCTGATTTGGACGGCGATCATTTATTTCCGTATTTTAAAGAGCTTAACGCGGATGTTGATATTTATTTTATGACAGGTTCAGGATCGGTCTTTACGGAAGAAAACGCAAAAGAACTCGGCGCTGCGGGATATATGCAAAAGCCGATTTTTTTCGAAGAATTAGCTAAACTTTTAACAGAAATAAAATTAAAAAAGTCATTAGAAGCAGAATAATATCGCAAGATATCTCCTCGGATGTCATTGCGAGGAATAAAATGACGAAGCAATCCGCGTTGTCTTCCGCCGTTATTCCCCTTTAAGATAAAGGGGTGTCGGCAAAAGCCGACGGGGTATGTGAGTAACAATGGATTGCTTCTTCGCAACTTTCGTTGCTCATCGCAATGACGCTAAAAGCAATACAACCATTTGTAAACAAATAAAATACCCCCGCCGGCAGCTTAATTTGCCGGCGGGGATTTCTATTTTAACTTTAAAGGTTATTCAGCTTTATTTTTCTTAAAATCTTTTTTGCCGCCTTTGCCTTTCTTGAATTCGCCTTTACCTTCTTTGTTTCCTTTTTCTTTCATCTTCTGCATTTTCGCTTGTCCTTCTTCGCTAAGCAAAAATTCTACTTTTTTGTTTATGTCGGCAGTTTTGTTCTTTTCAAGTTTACTGACTTCATCTTTTTTTGATGCGATTCTTTTGTCTTGTTGTTTTGTTACAAGATTAGTAACTTCTTTCTTTATCGCGGCTTTATCTTTTTCGGCGGCGTTATTATACTTTTCTATAAGAACTTCCAGGTTTTTAAAGTATTCCGCTTTCTCTGCTTTTTTTGCTTCCATTTTAGCTTTCTGTTCGGGGTCCATTTGTTTGCCTTTTCCTTCGCCTTTCATTCCGCCTGCGAAACCTATGCTGCTAAGAGCGAACATTACTGCCATCACCAACGCTGTTTTTTTCATCATGATACTTCTCCTTTTCCTTGTTTTTTGGATTCTGTCTTTTTTGTGAATCCTTGATAAACTAACGCAGGCTGCTGATTTTTTATTGCATTTGATTTAGGGAATCGCTAAAATAGTGTCTGTCATTGCGGTTTTGTTTTAGGGGTGTCATGCTGAACTTGTTTCAGCATCTCGTTGCTAAAAATATAAATTGTCTAACCCTAAAACGAGTTCAGGGTGACAACCCGGGAAACGGTATTTCTATACTGTCATTGCGGACTTGATCCGCAATCTCGTAGTAAATCATAGATTAATGTATTATAAAGGACCAAAATGAAACACATAGAAACCGAAGGGCTTATAATAAAATCATGGTGTAAAGATTTAGACGAAGCTTCAAAAAAGCAGGCGTTAAATTTGGCAAAGCTTCCTTTTGCGTTTCGTCATATAGCTTTAATGGCGGACGCTCACAGCGGCTACGGTATGCCAATCGGCGGGATACTTGCATGTAAAGACGTTGTAATCCCAAACGCGGTTGGGGTGGATATAGGCTGCGGAATGCGCGCGGTTAAAACCAATCTTAAAGAAATTGACGCGAAAACTTTGCTGAAAATTACGCATAAAATTAAAAAATCTATACCCGTAGGTTTTGAACACAGAAAAACTCCCGTAGAAATTTTGCCGCTCAATAAATGGAAAGAAAAAACAAAAACTCCTATGAAAATAGTCAGTGAGCAATATAAAGCGGCGACTTTTCAAGCCGGCACTTTAGGCGGCGGCAATCATTTTATAGAAATTCAAAAAGGGTCTGACGGGCATATTTGGTTTATGATACACAGCGGCAGCAGAAATTTGGGCAAACAGGTTGCCGAATACTATAATTTGCAGGCAAAAAAGCTTAATATGCCGAATTTTCCCCACGTTCCAAAAGAGGCGGATTTAGCCTTTATTCCTATAACTGAAAAATTATTTAAGGAATATCTTGCCGAAATGAACTTTTGCGTAGAATTTGCTTTGCTTAACAGAAAAACCATGGCAAACATTGTAAAAGGCATTTTTACGGAAGAAATACCGGGATGTTCTTTTTATGATGATATTGATATAGCGCATAATTACTGCAAAAAGGAAGAACATTTTAAAAAAGAAGTATGGGTTCACAGAAAGGGCGCAACGTCTGCTTATAACGGGCAAACCGGCATAATTCCGGGTTCCCAAGGTACAAAGTCTTATATAGTAAAAGGGCTTGGCAATGAGGAAAGCTTTATGTCCTGTTCGCACGGGGCAGGCAGAAAAATGAGCAGAAAGCAGGCCATAAGAGAGCTGGATTTCCATAAAGAAAAAAATAAACTTGATTCGCAAGGAATTATTCATTCAATAACAGGCAGAGGACAATTAGACGAAGCCGCCGGCGCGTATAAAAATATAGAAGATGTTATGCAGGCGCAAAGGGATTTAGTTTCAATAGAAACAGAATTAACCCCGCTTGCTGTGGTAAAAGGGTAGAAAGTGCCTTTGTCGTCATTGCTGGCTTGTTTAATGTGTGTCATGCTGAACTTGTTTCAGCATCCGGTAGTTAAAAACATGAAAAATAAGTTTAGGGTTACAAAATCATAGATTCCGGGTCAAGCCCGGAATGACAGCAGTACTGCGCAGTATGTTGTCTTCTTGATCGTCATTGCTCGTAGCGATAGCGACGTGGCAATCCAAGTTGTCCGGTTGTTGCGAAAAAGCGACGGAGCGAAACCTCCGCTATTCAGCAGTGGTTGCGCCCCGTCTGACAGTAGTATAGGTTATTTATCTTTTTATGTCAAGAAAAGTTTGGTTCTTTTTTATGACGAACAGTCTTACAATTTTCTTGCTTATTTTAAACGCTCTGTTAATTTGAGCAATAGCCTTTCGTTCATTTAATTTTATTCTGCGCAAATCAAGTATCAGATTTGCGGATTGCTTTAAAGCAGCTCTTAAATTATTTTCAATAGTACGGCTGCTATTGCCTGTCGGAGCTTTTATTTCCCATAAAAGTCAGTCCATTTTTATATCTGGCGTTTTAGCATTTTTTACATATACCGGAGCAAGAAATTCTACATCTTTTCCGAGTTTGTTGAAAAATTTTGCCGTATCAAGTTCATGCGGTTCCGGGCGATACTCGAATGGAATAATTGTTTTACCAAATTTTGTCATATTAGTATTGTATTGAAAATATAGTGAGCAGCGATTTAAAAGACTGTTTTTAATAAAATTATTCTAAGCGAAAAAGTCACTTGTCCGATTCATCTTCGGACAAGTGACTTTTTACCTATTCTCAAGCCTTATGCGTTAATCTTTTCGCCTTTGTTTTTCTTAAAATCTTTTTTGCAGCTTTTATCGCCTTTTGCCTGCAAGCCTTTTTCTTTCATTTTCTGCATTTTCGCTTGTCCTTCCGCGCTAAGCAAAAAATCTACTTTTTTGTTTACATCTGCGGTTCTGTTCTTTTCAAGTTTTGCTACTTCTGCTTTTTTATCAGCAATTCTTTTATTGGTTTTCGTTGTTACAAGATTAGTAATTTCTTTCTTTACAGCTACTCTGTCTTTTTCGGAAGCGGCATTATACTTTGCTACAAGAACTTCCAAGTTTTTAAAGTATTCCGTTCTTTCTTTCTTCATTGCTTCAAATTTAGCTTTCTGTTCCGGGTCCATTTGTTTGCCTTTCCCTTCGCCTTTAATTCCGCCCGCGAAACCTAAGCTGCTCATTACGAACAATCCTAACATTACCAACGCCATTTTTTTCATCATGATACTTCTCCTTTTCCTTGTTTTTTGGATTCTGCTTTTTGCAAATCCTTGATAAAGTAACGCAAGCCCCGGAATTTTTATTGCATTGATTTAAAATTTATCATAGAATACCGTTATAAACACAGGAGGAATAATGGAATTTATAGAAATAGTCAAAGTTGTTATTATAGGTATTATACAAGGCGTAACGGAATGGCTGCCTATAAGCAGTACCGGTCACATGATACTTGCGGATGAGTTTATACATTTAAATATAACCGAAGCTTTTAAAGAGATGTTTTTGGTTGTAATACAGTTTGGTTCAATTCTTGCGGTTGTTGTGCTTTACTGGAAAAGGCTTTTACCGGTATCTTTTGAAAACAAAAAAATTGCAATAAAAAAAGAAACCATAATAATGTGGCTGAAAATAGCGGTTTCGTGCGTACCGGCGGCAGTAATAGGCGTTTTGTTTGATAAAAAAATGAACGAACTTTTCTATAACTATACAACCGTAGCCATAATGCTGATATTGTTTGGTATATTTTTTATTATTGTTGAAAACCGCAACAAAAACGTTCCTCCTAAAATAAATTCAATTGCGGAAATAACATTTATGATGGCATTTGTAATAGGTTTATTTCAGCTTATCGCGGCTGTTTTTCCCGGTACTTCGCGTTCAGGATCTACAATAATCGGCGGGCTGATTCTTGGTATTTCAAGAACCGTTGCCGCGGAATACACGTTTTTTCTTGCAGTGCCTGTTATGTTTGGCGCAAGCGCGTTAAAACTTTCAAAATTCGGTATGAATTTTACCGCGGCAGAAGCAATAACGCTCATTCTTGGCATGGTAATTGCTTTTGTAGTATCTATTGTTACTATACGTTTCTTGTTAGGTTATGTTAAAAAGCACGATTTTAAAGCATTCGGCTGGTACAGAATAGCGCTAGGTTTGCTAGTTTTAGGGTATTTTTTTACTTATTGTTGGTTAGTAACTCCTCTCCCTTGTCAGGGAGAGGTAGGGTGAGGGCGGTATTGTCGTAATAATGCATACTTTCTCGGTTTGTCACCCTGAGCGAAGCCGAAGGGTCTGTCCTTTCTGTCATTCCGGACTTGATCCGGAATCCATGTTTTGTAGTTGTAGTGCCGCATACACGCATATATGAACGAGAATTTTTTAGGAGTAGTCGGCGAGGACTGTCTGAGCGAAGCGAGTTCCACAGCCGCCTAAAAAATACGAGCGAATTAGTGTCAGCGGCAGGGTTTTTGCATACTTTTTGACTGTCTGCAAAAAGTATGGCGGAAGTTGGGAGGCGCAGCGCTCCCCTTTCGTATATGCAATTCAGTGGCAAAGCAGATAAAACAAAAAAGTTGATTGACATTATTCGAAGTTTAGTGTATAGTTGTAATAAATAAAACTATGCACTAAAAATAAAGGCGGTATTATGCAAAATATGGAAGACCTTTTAAAAGAAATTGCCATAAAGGAAGAGCAAATAAAGCTTATTTCCCGCGATACCCAGAAAATGAGGGTGTTGGAGGATTGGCTTTTGACCGAACTTGCATATACATCTAATGCAATTGAAGGCAATACTTTAACGCGAAAAGAAACCTGCAGGGTAATTTGTGACAATATAACCACGGGTTCAAAGCCGGTTAAAGATTATCTTGAAGCAAAAAATCATGCGGATGCTTTTAAATTTGTTTTGGAATTAGCCAAAGATAAAAGAAATATCACGGAAAACGATATTTTGGAGATTCACAGGCAAATATTGAAAGGAATAGATGAAGAATTTAGCGGAAGATACAGAAATGTCCGCGTAAGAATAGCCGGATCGCAGGTAATTATGCCAAATCCCGCGAAAGTTTACGACCTGATGCAAGACTTCGTGAAATGGCTTGAAACAAGCGAATTAACTCCTGCCCACAAAGCGGCTGTCGCTCATTTTAAGTTTGTTTCAATCCATCCTTTTATTGACGGCAACGGCAGAACCGCAAGGCTTTTGCTAAATCTCATTTTATTGAAAAACGGTTTTTTGCCTTTAATCATAAGACCCAGAGACCGCAAGCATTACATAAATGTTATTGAACAGGCACAATTAACGCCGCAGAAAACCGAAAATTACGAAAAGTTTATGCTTCAGGCGTATATACGCTCTATGAATGTTTATATAGAAATGTTTGATGAAAAAGCGTCTGATATTCCGGTAAATAAACTGCTTAAAATCAGCGATTTTGCGAAAGCGGCAGGCGTTCCGGTATCAACAATAAGATATTATTTAAGAATAGGCAAAATTAAGCCCGTTGCTAAAACCGACGGCGACTATATGCTGTTTTCAAAAGACCAAATAAAAGAGATTAAGTAGTAGGGATTATAAACATTAAATTTTTTTAGATTAGGTATTTAAAAGGAAACACATGCCTCCAAATTTTGAAGTTTTAATTGATGACAGATTCATTAATGTGACAACAGATAATACATTGTCCCCAATTGATAATAAATATGTATTAAGTATTATAAATGATTTCGAAGATAAGAAATGGAGATACTCTAAATTTCAAAGATTTATATGGGATAATATATCAGAAACGGCATTAACACTGAAAGAAAGACGTTCATTAGTGGATATGTCTAAACTTTCTGAATCAGCAAAAAAATTAAGATTACTAGAAAATGATGTTAATGGTGCTAGCGAACTAGCGGAAATTTTATTATATGGCATCATGAAACATTATTATGGTGCATTATCAATCGTACCTAAAATATTTTATAAGCAAAATAATAATGATTATGCAAAAGGTTCTGATAGCGTTCATATTGTCATTGAAAGTAATGATGATTTTTCTTTATGGTTTGGAGAAGCAAAATTTTATAATTCAATAACAAATTCTCGCCTAGACAAAATAATAGAATCTGTAGGCAATTCCTTATTAACAAAAAAATTAAAAAAAGAAAATAGTATTATTACTAACATAGCAGATTTAGATAGAATATTAGGAAATAAACCAACCCTGCTCGGTAAAATCAAACGCATTTTGCTTACTGAAACATCAATAGATAAATTAAAACCTAAATTGCATATCCCTATTCTATTACTGCATGAGTGTTCGATAACCGCCAATGCCAAAGAGTCAAACAAAAAATACAAGGATGATATCGTAGCTTACCATAGAGAAAAAGCGACTGCATATTATCAAAAACAAATCAACAAATTATCAAGAAGAATAACATATTATGACAAAATATCCTTTCACATTATGCTGTTTCCTGTGCCTAATAAAAATATCATTAGCAAGCAGTTTGTGAGTGCGGCTAAAAAGATAAGGGAAATATAAAATGAAGATTGATGTTTTCGAGTCATGTGCTAATATTAATAATTTATTGTTAAATAACAATGAAAATGAAGCACGAAATGAACTTATCAAATTGCTTGATGTTTGTAAGCAAAACAATATTGAATATAATGAGTTAATTAACTATCTAATCAGAGAGGTTGGATTATATCCTTATATGGATTTTGAAACCTCAAGTTGGCAAGAGCAATATGTCTATAACGCTTTTAAAGTTAATGTTGGAACTGATGAAGAGCTTACATTGCACAGAGAGCAATCTCTTTTATTACAAAAATTACTGAACGGTAAAAACATAGCAGTTAGTGCTTCAACAAGCTTTGGAAAAAGTTTTATAATAGATGCTTTTATTGCAATAAAAAAACCAAAAAATGTTGTTGTAATTGTACCTACTATCGCTTTGACAGATGAGACTCGAAGGCGGTTGTATAAAAAATTTGCCAAAGAATATAAGATTATTACAATGCCTGATGCGGAATTAGCGGATAAAAATATACTTATTTTTCCACAAGAAAGAGCTCTCACATATATAAATACAATAGAAGAAATAGATATTTTAATAGTTGATGAATTTTATAAGGCCGAGTTTGATGATGAAGGAAGAACTTCAGCTCTTTTAAAAGTAATATTAGAATTGGGTAAAAAATCAAAACAAAAATATTATTTATCTCCAAATATTTCATCGATTGCAAAAGATAACCAATTCACAAAGGATATGGAGTTTATACCAATAGATTTCAATACTGTATTTTTGGAACAAAATGAAAGATATAAAGAGTCTGAAGTAGATAAGAATAAAGAGCTTTTAGAAATTCTTAAGAAGTATTCCTCAAAAACATTAATATATTGTGGAACATATAACAATATAGATATAGTGTCACAATATCTTAATCGAGAAATACCTCAAAAAAATGATACTCTACTAGACTCATTTTCTGATTGGTTAATAAAAAACTATAGTAAAAATTACACTTTAGCAGAGTTATCAAAAAAAGGGATAGGGATACATAATGGGAAATTGCATAGATCTTTGAGTCAAATACAAATATCTTTATTTGAAGAAAAAAAAGGTTTAGATAGCATAATTTCTACATCTTCTATTATTGAGGGAATAAACACATCAGCAGAAAATATTATTTTATGGGCGAACAAAGACGGCAGACCTAAATTAAATATTTTCAAATATAAAAATATAATTGGTCGAGGCGGTAGGATGTTTAAGCACTTCATAGGAAAGGTTTTTTTATTAGAAAAACCTCCGGAAGAAAAACCAATTGAATTAACACTTCCTTTTCCAGAAGAACTACTAAGCAGTATAGATGAAGCAAAATTTGAACAAGATTTAACCAGAGAGCAAATTAAAAAGATAAAAGTATTGGAAGAAGAAATGGATAATTTATTGGGCGAAAAAGTTTATAAAAAGCTCATAAAACAACATGCTTTACAGACAATGGATCATGAACTTCATCGGGATATAATAACTGACATGCAGAACAATTCGAAAGAATGGAATGGATTAGCATACATTGTTTCTTCAGATGTTGATAATTGGGATAGAATGTTATATAAGCTTTTAAAATTTTGCGGAGGGGCAGTAGGCACGGAATATGTAAACATGGTTTCTTATATAAAAGCTATATCTAATAATTGGTCTAAACCTATACCTGACATTTTATCTAGTTTTAATAATTTATCTACAGAAAAATATTTTCATTTTGAAAAATTTGTTACATTTAATTTTGCTGCCCTTTTAAATGATGTTAATGTTTTGCAGAAATACTGCTTACGTGAGAATAACGTAGATATATCACCTTTTGTATTCAAACTTTCAAATGCTTTTTTACCGAAAATAGTCTATGCTTTGGAAGAATATGGTTTACCGAGAATGATTAGTAGAAAAATACAAAATTCAAATATTATAAATTTTGAAGATGAAAACTTAACAATTCATGATGTAATTGTCAAATTCAATGGAATTGGATTTGAAATAATGAAGTCAAAAATTCAAGATATACATCCATTTGAAACATATATATTAGAATATTTTTACAACGGGATAACAGCAAATAATTAAACCATAGAGTACGTACTATATTTTTGAAGATAAAAGCCTCAAAAAATTAAAATGTTAGATACAATTTGTATTTATCCGAGTGCTTTTATATAATGCAAGAAAGTAAATTTTAGGAGTATTTGTCGTATATGTAAGCATACAAGCTTAAATTAATAATGTCTTTTGGTTGAAGGTAGAACCTTCATCTGTTTGTAAAAATACAAACACGGTTAGAGGACCAAAAGTCGCCATTTATTAGGGAGTAGTATGCCGTTTTTACGGCATACGAAACCTTGGCGACCTGTTTGTGGATCTCTAACCGCATATACAGGTCGCCTTTTCTTTATAGGTACCTTATCTAAGGAATAATAAATGCCTTATACAATGGAAGAATTAAATACTCTTTGGACACATGAAAAAAGTAGTTTTGCTCGTAAAGAAGTCGGAGGTCTACAAAACTTTGTCCAAAAAGTTTTTGAATGTAAGGATATATTTTCTTTAAATGAAGGGAAAGAATCAACGAAAAAAGATAAAAGGAAAAATGAATTTATAAGAGAAGTCCGAAAAAGTGGTAAAGGTGGACAAGCTGACTTTGTAATATGGGCAGATAATAACGATATTGAAATACCTGTCGAAGTAGAAAAATATGGCAACATTAAAGCAGGAGAAAAGCAGTTATACAGATATCAGCTTGAAAGAGATAAAAAATATGGCATTTTAACTGATGGCGATAAATGGCGATTTTACAACAATACAGCATTTAAAGAATTTTATTTTGGCGATATAATACAAAATAATAATGTTTTTAAGACTTTTTGGATAGAGTATACAAAGCCCGAAAACTATTATTTGTCATATTTTGAAGAACAAGGGCAACTATCATTATTTAATTCCCCTTACGATAGTATTAATATAGAGGAAGACAGGCAATTATTTTTTGAAGATATCACAAAGCTAATCTCAAATTTTAAAAATAAGTTAAACATAGAAGGTTATTTTAATGCTTTTGATAAAAAAGAGGCTTCTAAAAAAGCCACTGAAATAACATATGCCTACTTTATACAGTTTATTCTATACAAAACCTTGGTTGATAACTGTTATGGTAATTTTGATAAAGAATTTAAAGAAAGACTTGAAGAAATACAAAAAGGTTTAAAAAGTGGTATATATGGCGAAATATTAAACCAAGTTTCAAGCATTTCAAAATTTATATCTGACAAGATATATCGCCCTTTTTTAGCAGAACAAGAATTCATTTCAAGCAAATTAGAGGATATTCTTAAAAGCCCAAAAAAAACAGTGGCCGATGTTTCTCCTTGGCTAGACATAGTAGTTTTTATAAAAAAATATAATTTCTCAAAAATTAAGAACGATATTTTTGGATATATTTATGAAAATTACTTAAAAGAATTATACGAAGATATAAATAAAGGGCAATTCTTTACAGATCCGGCGATAGTAAATTTTATGCTAGACGAAATAGGATTTACAAAAAATGAGATTTTAAAGAGATACAAAAACAAAGCAGACGAAAAAAATATATCGTTAATAGACCCATCTTGTGGAAGCGGAACTTTTTTGTATAGTGCGGTAGATAGATTAATAGATTCCATATACGACGAAAGTAAGGATAAGGCAAAACTAATAGAGGGGTTGGTTAATAATAATATTTTTGGATTGGATATAGCAGAATTTCCGTTATATTTGGCAGAAATGAGTATATTGATGAGGCTACTGCCGATAATTGTAAATGAACAATACAACAATACTATTGATAAAAAAATTAAACTATTCAAGACAAACGACAGTATAGCAGAATTTTCAGACACAAAATTAAACTCAAAAGAAAATGACTTGCCATTATTTAGGAATATAACAAAAATTGGATATGCAAGCTATGTAAGGGACGAAGACGATTTAAAAGAAATGAAAGAAAGTTTGGTTGACGCTTATAGACGGCGTTTTGATTATGTAATTGGAAACCCACCGTATATAGGATATAACGAAAGTTGCAAACAAAAAATATTGTTTACGCAATTGATAAAAGAAAAAAAGATGTCTATGAATAATATGTATGGGGTAAATCTTAATACTGTCCCTAATAGAATAAAGCCATATTCTCCAAAACCAAATCTTTATTCTTTCTTTTGTGCTTTAGGTCTAGGGTTGTTAAAAGAGGGCGGTAAAATATGCTATATAATTCCACAAACAATTTTAACCGCAAATGATTTAGATGTTTTAAGGTATTTTTTTGCAGAATATACCACCATTGATACAATAATCACTTTCGCAGGCAAAATGTTTGTAGGTAGAGGGCTAAAGCAGAAAAAGCCTGTTTCAACAAGCTCTCTAATTTTTATTTTGACAAGGAAAGAGCCTAAAGATAATCACAAGGTTAAAGTAGTAAATTACGATAATTATGACGAGGCTGACTTTGAAAAGTTTTTACATTCCAGGAAAAAGAGTGTCAATTATGTAGAGCAAGAAGAGCTTTTACAAAAGGTTGAAAATTGGAATTTTATAAAACAAAACGAAGATTTTATTAACTTTTATGAGGTATATAAGAATAACTCATATTCTATAGAAGACTACAGAAGAACTGTATTAGCAAACTATGACGAAATTTGTTTGGACAAAGGTTTTGTGTTTGATAGAAACAATAGAGAATTTAGTAGTAACGCAGATAACTTTAAAATTGCAAAATCGTCTAAACAATATAATGTAGGATATGAGGAATATTTTATAAACAGAAAAAACTTTGTAATTCCACAAGGCTCACAAGGCTTACCAGTTTTTCAAAAGCAGTATAAAATTGTATGGAGTTATACAAAGTTAAAGTT
>WRFE01000002.1 GCA_009778965.1 Candidatus Endomicrobium labiotermitis | reverse complement strand
CGTCAAAAATTAAAGCAAATTCAAAAAAATTGAAACTGAAAGGAACTTTTGAAACTAATAATTTTAATTTTTCGGATAGAATGCATTTGAGAGATATTAAGCCGCTGCAAGAAGAAATACCTTTGGACATTGAATATGAAATTGACGATACAGACCCCGGCGAAGATTAATCTTTTTCTTGAAATAACCGGAAAAAGACCCGACGGTTACCATAATTTAGAATCAATAATGCAAACCGTAAGTCTTTACGACGAGCTGGATTTTGAGCTTGCGGAAGAAATACAATTACGAATTACAAATTACGAATTACGAGAAACTTCCGAATTACCTACAGATGACAACAATATTATCATTAAAGCCGTAAAAGCTCTGCAAGAAACATTCAATATACAAAAAGGCGTTAAAATAACCTTAAAGAAAAACATTCCTTTAGGTGCGGGTTTAGGCGGCGGTTCGTCGGACGCCGCGGCAACGATTAATGCTCTTGTAAAACTTTGGGATATAAAAACCGAAAAAGATGAGTTAAACAAAATAGCGGCAAGGCTTGGCGCGGACGTTGCGTTTTTTCTTACAGGCGGGACAGCTTTATGCGAAGGGATAGGAGAGATAATTACACAATTACGAATTACGAATTACGAATCAACAACAAAGCCAGAAACCCACAAACTGTCATTAGTATTAGTAAATCCGGGCTTTGGCGTTCCGACGCCGTCGGTATATAAAAAAGTCAGGCTGCCGTTTACAAATCCTCAGAAAATTGGTAAAATCAAAAACCTGATAGAAAGCTGTCATTGCGAGGGGCAGAGCCCCGAAGCAATCCAGAGTAGTTTAAAAGAAGATCTTTTTAATCGTCTTGAAGACTTTGTTCTCGGCGATTATCCGGAAATAAGAAAGATAAAAGACGTTTTGATATCTTTAGGCTGCGCAAGTCTTATGTCCGGCTCCGGCGCGACGGTATTCGGGATATACGATAAATCAAAAGAGCAAGAAATTAAAACCGAACTTGAAAAATATAATTGGAAGTTTTGGTTTGTAGAAACAATATAATAAATATGTCAATTCCGAGGTTGTGTAATGGTAGCACAAGGGATTTTGGATCCCTTTGTCTAGGTTCGAATCCTAGCCTCGGAATTTTTGCTTTGCCTTTGAAATTTTTACTTCCTTATACTCCGGCTCATTTAGCTTAACTAAACTTCGCCGTCGCAGGCGTCGCAAAATTCCAAACTCTTCGCAAAAAGTTTAAAAAATTTTCAAAAAACAGTCCTTTGGCATCCTTGTTAAAGGGCGTTTTCTATAAAAAATAAATATGTTTAGCCTTAAAGTTTGAAATTTCAAAAAATCTGGCAAAATCCAAAATTTTTTCTTTGTGAAAAAATTGTAAAATGTATTGCAAAATCAACAAAAAAGGGTTATATTTTTGTAAACTATGAAAATGTCACTCAAAAAAGCTATTTCCATATTAGTATCAATAGTTTTTATATACAACATAGCGTCGCAGTCTGCATCCGCTGCTGTTTTTCCTGCCGTTGAAAATAATCAATACGATATAAATAAACACTTTTCTATAAATAGTTTTAGCGGCGCAAGCGATAATATAGTAATGCTTGTGCAGGATTTGCATTGTCATTACGATACGCAGGTAAAAATAGCAGACCTCTTAAAAAACATATCAACCCAAAATAATTTCAATAAAGTATTTGTAGAAGGAGCAAGCAAAGACATAAACGGAAGTTTTATAAAAAACTTGCCTGAGGAAATAAAAAATCCATTGATAGAAAGATTATTAAAAGAAGGAAAGATAAGCGGCGGAGAATATTTCTTTCTGACAAACGGGGATAATGTTCCTTTGTATGCTTTGGAAAATGAGGAATTGTATTCACAAAACGCAAAAAGGCTTGAGTATATATTAAGTACGCAAAAAGAAGTAAGCGAAATAATATCTAAACTTCAACGCGAAATAAAGAGGGCTCAGCGGAATAATTTAAGTGTAAACGGCAAAAAGATATTATCGGCATATAACAGATATGAAAAAGGCAAGCTTGACTCAAAAAAATATCATAAATATTTAATAGAAGAAGCAAAAAAACAGAGAATAAACGTAGAAAAATACGCTGAAATAGAAAAGATTTCGAGAATAGAAACAAAATTCAATGCAAATAGAGTAAATAAAGAGCTGTACTCATATCTGAATACCGCAAAAGAAAAACTCCCGTATAAAGAATACAAAGAGCTTACCGAAGGAAATATAATAGACAACATTATATCTTTGTCGTTAAATGATATTTCTCAATATAAAGAGTTGGCAAAATACATAAAACTGTATGAATATGAAAAAAAATCAAATCCGTTAAGAATATATGAGGAAGAAAAACGTCTTTTTAATGAGGTATTGATAAAGAGTGTAGAGACCGAAGAGATAGAAACAATAATATTGAGTCTTGCGTTTAAGAAATTAAAAAGATTTATGGAAAACAATGCGACTGACGCAGAATACAGATACTTAAGAGAGTTTGAAATAGAAGAGATAGAGAATTTATGGAGTAAAGCAGTAAAAACGGAAACACTTGAAGAGATATTACCGTATTTTGATGAGTATGATAAATATTATGAAGCGAATGAAAAAAGAAATGAGGAGTTTGCAGAAAGGATAATAAAAGGAGCAGATAAACAAAAAGGGATAAGCATTGCAATAACAGGCGGATTTCACACTGAAGATTTGAAAAAACTGCTGATAGATAAAAGATTTAATGTAGTAGTGTTGACGCCGAAAATAAACAGCGGGACGAAAGAAGCCGAAGAAAAATACATAAAATTATTTGACGAACAGGTATCTGCAAGCATTACATCTGCCGCGATAAACGCATATGCGTTGAAATTATATATAGAAACCGGGAACAAAACGGATTTAATAAGAACTTTAAACGAAATCAACATATTATATAAAGACAAAGCTTTTGGAAATCTTAAGCTGGAAGAAATTTTGCAGCAAGTAACCGATGCTTATAATAAAGAAAATTCTTTCAATGTTTATATCAGCGAAGTAAATAATGAAAAAGATACTTTTTCTGCCGTATTGACCGTTAAAGATACAACGCATAATATTACTATAAATAGAAACGGCAATGTAACAATAGACGCCTCAAAAGAAAAAACCTCTCAAACACAAATAAAAAAACGTTCTAGTTTAACATTTTTAATGATGATGTTGAAAATGATTCTTCTTTTCCCTGTTTTGGGCGTTGCCGGCGGCGGGCTTGGAATGTCAAAAAAAGAAGAACAAATCAGCAAAGAAATAACAGTAACAAACTTAGTTAAAGAAGAATCAAAATCATATCCTGCCTGGAATAAAATCGCCGGCGGTAAGTCAAAAGTTCCTGAAGGATTGGCAGAAGAAATTAAAGAAGGACATTTTAAAATATCAGACATTTTGTATAAAAACAAAGCAGGTGTTATAAATTTTCTTGAAATTCATTCTCGTCCATTTAAAAAACTTGCCAAACTTGTTAAAGAATCTGGCGGGAAAGGAGTAGTGATAGAGATTGAGATAAAAGACAGTAAGGTAATCAATGTGTTGGCGTTTAATGAAACAACAAACAAATATGATATTGATGCATATAATGAACCGGATAACGATACTTCTTCAAAAATGGAAGGGCTAATAAAGGATAGGCTCGGAATAATAGTAAACAATAAATTTAAAGAAAATAAAATGGTGTTTCCTTTTATGCTGACAAAATTTTCCAACAAGGAGTTGGAAAAAATGTTTGATGTTTTGGAAGAATATAAAAATGAAAGTTGGTTTAAAATGTTATTTTCGGCAAATAGAATAATATATTCCTTTGATTCTCCGGATACTGTCGCGCAGATTGTCAAATATTTAAATTCGTTTTATCAAGGTTTTGGTAATACAGAAAGCGGTTATACAAACTATAGTTATTTAATTTTGCTATATGATTTTATCGGAGAGAAAGTACGCACAGCGCAGCATTTGGAAAGAAGAATTGAGATTCTTAAAGAAATAAAGGCGCCAAAAGAACAAATAACAATAGAAGAAGAGCGATTAAAACTAAGGGGCTCTCCGCTTTTGTCAAATGCGCAAATGAAAATGATTGGTCAATCCGCAAAAATTTTATCCCAAAAACCAAATAATATAAAAAACTTTGATTTTCAAGCCGTGCTGGAAATTCTAGATAATAGTAACGAAGAATTAAATTTAAAAATTCAACGGCTATCCGAGAAATACAGCGCAGATAAAAGTAATTATTTTGAAGAATTGTCGTATTTATTAAAAATGCATATCGGAGCAAGTATAAGAGAATCTGTATCCGGAGAATATTACATAGAGTTTCCTTTAAACGAAGATTCATATGTTGACAAAGATAAACACCAGTATAATGAATATCTTTCAGCAGAAAAAGACACGCTCGGCATTCCTCTTCGTTTACAACAAAACAAGACAACCGGAGGCATATACAATACAGGATTGTTTTATGCGCCAAAAGCTCTGTCCGAAGACAACGTATTATTGGTTAAAACTATTTCTTCAAGAGGTATGTTATTATTTAATCAAAATCTTATTTCCAATAAAAATTACATTGGATACGAAGCGCGAATTGTAATAGAAAATAGGATTGTAACAGAATTATTTGTGCTTGATAAAATGGGAAATCTTGTAGCTAAGTATGTAAATGAAAATAAAAACGATCCGCAAAAAAGAATACATATGGTCTCAGTCGATGCCGAGAATAAATATGACGTATTTCCTTACAAAGTAAATGAACTTGGCATTCCTGTATATGACAAAAAAGATAAATTGGATTCTTTTATTGGCATGCAAGGGTATAATTTTTTTAGAATATACGGAGATACGCCGCGTATAGTGGTTAGAAAAATTACAGATAAGGGCGATCTGTCATTATTTAATCTTAAGATTTTTGATTCTGCAAAGAGATATGCTTCAAAAGAAGCGCGCATTATAATTAAAAATAAAACCATAACAGATATTTATATTTTTAATTCCGACGGTTCCGTTTTTGAGCATATTGAAGCTGATAAAGTAGAAGCTCTTCAAAAACAGGATTTTAGCTACGGCAATAATATAAACTTTTATCATTATTCGGATTCCTTTGACGGAATTCCTGTTATTGATGAAAAATCGCGTATAGATATTACTTATCCTTACAAAACTCCTCAAGAAGATATAAACAAATTTGTAATTGATAGAAATGTTACTCAAAAAAAAGGCATGATGACAATATTAGGAAATACGTTCAATATCGGTAAAGAATGCATAGGAAAAGAAGCAAGAATTGTTGTTGAGAATAAAAACGGCCAATATCTGATAAAAGATATATTTATAATGAATAAAGACGGGTCATTATTCAAAAGAATGGAAGTATTTCCGTTATATGATAAGGAAAATGGCAAAATAATAAAATATGCGAGCGGAAATACGATAACAGACGGATTGATTAAAGGTGTTAAAACACTGCCTGATGGCAAGCTTCCGTTTAGTATATTTAAAAGAGTTTTTACAAATTTTAAAGATGTCCTGGTTGATATAACGATAGACAACGGCATAATAACAAAAATAGCTTTATCTTCCGATCCGTCAATATTTATAGAATTAAGAGAAGAGTTGTTATATGGATACGGCGTGAAAAACAATATTAATGAAAATGAAGAACTTTTTGCTTTTCTGTTAATCAATGAGATTATTAAAAAAGCCGGCAAATCGGTGAATAAAACTTATGTTGAAACTTTTGTCAACACTCTTTTAAGGCTTAAGACAGAATCTTTGAAAAGATTGCAATATTTTGATGAATATACAGCCAAACTAATTGCCATAGACGAAAGTCTTTTGAAAAACAAGGATTTTATAAATAAAATTTTAAAACAAATACAAAAATATTATGATGCTAAAATATCCGTAGAAAATATTTCCAAATTGCAGTTGATGCCTGTTGATGAAATAAAAAGATTGCAAAGGGTATACAACCTTAACGGCGAAGGCGCAGACATTATGGCTGAAGCGTTTAACCATAATAATTATGAAAAATGGATAAAAACAAAGAGGGATGCAGAGTCGGAAGCCGGAAGTCTAAAAAATGATACGTATAAAACATATACCAGAGGCAAAAGCGTATTACTGAACGACAAATCAAAGGAGTCTTTTGAGATTAAACTTTCGTCATATCTAAATATACTTGATACTTTACAAGAGTTCAATTCTACGGATAAGGCAAAAATACAAAAAATAAGCAGAAACACTTTTACTTTCGCGATTAACGATGAAGATTTTAGAATATGGGCTGTAAATAGTTTTATTAAAGTTAATGAAAAAGAATTTGAAGTTGATTTTGTTGATCTTGAAAATAAGACAATCACGGTAAAATACGACGGCAATGATAACGCAGAAGCCGGGTTTGTAAATTCGCTAAACAATAAACAATTAAAAATAGAGATATCTTCTTATGAGTTTGATAATAAGCAAGAACTGGCAGAGATTTTGTATAACCAATTATTTTCAGAAACTGCAAAAGGCGTAATATCAGATATAAATAAAAAAATGTTTGGTTTTGAATATTTGTCAGGCAGTACTCTTGATGCAGGTAAAGTGTCCGGATATGCGGAATTGGATCAAGCTCAGTCGGCGGCTGTAAAAATGGCGCTTGATAATCCGGAAGTATTACTTATACAAGGTCCTCCCGGCACAGGCAAAACTACCGTTATAGCTAAAACGGTAGAGGAGCTTGTAAAAGAAGGCAAAACAGTATTAGTAGTATCTCAAATGAACCAAGCTGTAGATAATGCGGTAGAGCGTATAGCGAAAAACGAAAATATACCTATTGCAAGGCTTGCCAACAGACCTGATAAAATATCAGGTTATGATGAGTTTGCAGAGAAAGATAAAAATGAAATAAAAGCGATTGAGTTTTGGCCTGGCACTCGCAGAAATCCTGAATTGGGAGTAATAGACAAATTCGAAAAGAAAATTTCATCTATGAAAGGAGGGCTTGTTCTTGCCGCGACTAACCAAGGCATAACCAATAACTGGTATTATAACCGAGAAAAAAACGAAACTAGAAAATGGAAAGGATTTGACGTAATAATAATGGATGAAGCTTCAAGAGAAACAGTATCCGGCGCTCTTATTCCTCTTGCCGAACTAAAGCCGGGAGGTAAAGTAATTTTTGTAGGAGACCATAAACAGCTTCCTCCTTTTGAAAATATTTCAGAGGATATAAAACTTTTACAAAGAAAACAAAAACAGAATGAGCTTTTAGGGTTTGAAGGTATTGATATTACGGAGGTGCTGGATGTTTTTGAAGGTAAAAGCGTATTTGAAACTTTGCGAGAGTTGGAAAATAATTCACAAATAACGCTTTCCACAAATTATCGCAGCCATCCTGTGCTAGCAAAACTAATATCGCGTTTATTTTATGACGGTAAAATAATGCCGCGCGGTTGGGAAGGTTTTAACGAAAATACATTAACTTTTTCAGCTATAGATTTAAGCGATACAAGTGACGACGATGAATATTTTGAAGAAAAATCCGGCACTTCTTATATAAATGAAAAGTCTGCACAAGAGGTGGGGGAACTTGTTTCGCAATTTAAGAATATGGGAAAAAAATATGAAGAGATCACTGTAATAACCACATATGCCGCCCAAAGGGAATTATTAAAAAGAAAGTTTAGAGAAATGTATGGAGAAAATGCCCCTGAAGTTGTTACTATAGACGGATTTCAAGGCGGAGAGAATGACGCCGTTATAATAGATTTTGTGCGCAGCAATCCGGATGGGAAAATAGGCTTTGCAAATGATTTGCGCAGATTAAACGTAATACTTTCGCGAGCAAAAGAAAATTTAGCCGTGGTTTGGGATTCAAGGGTTTTTAATAATGTGTCAAGCGGTAACGAAAGCCTTGAGGATAAAGCCTTTAAAGAAAAACTTGGCGAGATGTCTGAATTTTATAAAGAGAATATAGAAATATTTTTTAATGACGGCGAAGAAACAAGCATAAAGCGCGCCTCAATTTTTAACAACGCGAAAAATAAATTTTTAAGTTTTATTGGCAAACCTTCTATTGCGCCTGTATGGGAAACGTTTTTCATTTTAGGTTTATCCGTATTGATAAATCCTTTAGCCGCTTTTGCTATTTTTATCGTAAGCCATATTGTTGCCGATACGTTAATGGCAGAAAGAGGCGAAAACGCCAGAGCGCTAAAAGAAAGTATAAAAACGCATTTGAGTTTTAAATTTTTAGCAGCGTCTTTATTGATATGTGCGCCGTTTGCCATTTTCGGAGCAGCTTCTCTTGCAATAGTATTAAGTTTTATAGTCCATGAAATTTATAATGTTATACTTCAAACACCTGAGGCTGCGGCAAAATGGATGCAATCATTTGCTGACGATTATAATTCTTCTTATAAAAAAATAGAAACAAAATTTGAGAATCATAAAAAAATATTAAAATTTTTATACGCAACCAAACTTATTAACGTTATAAGTCTTATATCTGTTTTATTGCCAAGTTTTGACATTGAACGTTCTACATTCTTCAGAGATGTTATAAAAACATATGCGATGTTTACCATAATTTTAGTTTTAACAAATTCTAGTTTAATAAATGCTTTGGCTTGGGGAGCTTTATCCATCCCTGTCATAATTATAGTGTACACGTCAATTTATATATTGAGAGAGAAAAACGATAACCTCCAAGACACGCCTTACTATACCAGTGTTATAAAAGAACTGCCGCAAGGATATGATTATCCTACGCAAACCACGTCAATTCCGGTTTACGACGAACCTTGGAGTATTATAGAGCAAACGCTTTTATCGGCAGTAGCTGCAAGAGACAGATATAATAATACTGCGGGTAAGATGCTTGCAAATATTATAGTCAGCGATGACGGATTGATGGTTTTTGCAAACAACGACATAGAAACTTCCATGAAATTAATTGAAAAAAAACTTGAAGACGGAAAAGAATTGACTGAAAATGAAAAACAGATTTATGACAGGATAAAGTTTTATAAAAAACATAATATAGGCGTTGTGGCAAGACCTAAACATAAAACGCAATATGATTGGGGTACCTTTGAAAGACGCGGACTATTTAAAAAGGGGAGCAATTTAAATCATACTTTAAATATAAGCTCTTTGCTAGAAAGCTTTTTGGAAAAAGGTTTTAGTTATGATGAAGCTATGGAGAAAATCAAAACTGAAAATATTGAAGGGGGTCCAATATTTTCAGATACGTATGTTTTAGGAAATGTAATAACCGGAGATCTTTTACTGCAGCTTGATAAAGATTCTATTGTGCCCGTAAACGGAATAGTAACAAATTCAGTTGAGTTTGTTTTAGATTCCTCCCTTGCGTATACTCAAAATACTACGGTTTCTATGAATCCCGATAAAACTGTTACTACATCATTAGTAAGTATTGACGTCAATGTAAGCTGGGAACATATTTTACCGGTATATGCCAAAAACGGACTTCCGAAATTTTACGGACATAATGGTTTTGTCAGGACAAAGGTTCTTAAACAAGCCGGACTTTGGTCTGAAGAAGAGGTTGCTGAAGATTTGGCTCTTGTTCTGAAAATGGCGGTTTTAAAAGACGATATTTCCGGTAACCCTTATCACGGCAAACATATAAACTATAAACATATTAGTCTTGAAGAACTTGCGGAATTTAATGATGAAAGATTTATTGAATATGCTTTGGAAAACAATATAGACATAGGCGGCGAAAATTTATCTTATCAGGAAATAGCCGATAAACTTGCTTTGTACGGTTATACAAACAAAAAAATAAACAACATATACGAAACTATAAAAACGCATAGCGATGATCCTTTAAATGCTTTTAATATAGCGGCAAAAATATATTTGGAAAAGATAACGGTTTTCGGAGAAGGCGTTCCGGAAAGTTCAGAGATACTTATACAGCAAATTAATAAATTTGGTTTTGGAACTACCCAGCTCTGGCTAAATCCTATAAAAGATTGGATTAAAAATGGAATTTTTACAAAACAATATTCTGACTTTATGAAAAATAGAGATATTAGTTTTGGCGCAAAACTGGATTTAACCAACAATCTTATTAAGTATCTTTATGCATTCGTTGTAGTATCTTCTGCTTTGCTGGCTCCTGTAGGTATGATTTTAAGTCCCGCAAAATACAGCATAATAATGGTGATAATGCTTGCTTCAATATATGCGCAAAATTCTCCTACTCTTGCATATACGCATAAGACAAAGAATAAACTTACATTAATGCAAATATTTAATAGGACATTGTTTTACGGAGGAATAATCCCGCATTCACTCCTTGGAAGTTTTTTTAGGCTTATGGGTAAAGACAGAGTTTTTAGCGCTACAAAAGTGGGTTATGAGGAAAATAGAGACTATAAGGACGTTATAAAAGAGATATTTCAAGAGCATAAGCATCAAATGATAGTTCCTATTTTATATATAATTGCGGCAAGCATATCCTTTTTTCTATTTCCTTATTTTTCCATAGCCACAGTAGGCGTATTCATTATGAATATCTTCTTTGCCGCTTCATCTGTTCTGGTATTTTTTCTTTTCAATCCGTCTTTGAAAAATGCCGTAAACAGTAAAAAACAAAAAAACGATGATTCCGAAATAAATAAAAAACATACAAGAAGGTATGGCATATCCGGTCTTTCCGCTGAGGAAATAAAAATTATAGACTATATAATTTCTTCTTTGAAAGTTAAAAACAGCTTCCAATTGACCGGATTTGGAAAAAATACTGAAATTACGTTTGAAGAATTAAAAACAATAGTTGATAAATATAAAAAAGAAAAATGGTTTAGGGAACTTTTTTCAGGAAAATATTATTTGCTTGGGCTTGAAGCAGAGGGAATAGAGAAATTTGCATATATAAGCTCTTTTTCTAATATTGAAATGAACGAAGGCTTGGCTGAATTTGTTGTAGATTCCGAAACTTCTTTTGAAAGATTTAAAGAAATAGTTGATAAGTATAAAGAAGAAAAATGGTTTAGCGGGCTTTTTTTAAAAGGGGACGATACTTTAGACTCATTTAGCGCTGACGGAGTAGAAAATGCCGGTTATGTAATTTCTGCTTTAGACATGGAAATCAGCGATACATTAGCCGACCTAGGAAGAGTATCTAAAATTCCTTTTGAGACATTGAAAGAAATAGTTGATAAGCATAAAGAAGAAAAATGGTTTAGAGAGCTTTTCTCAGGAAAATATTATTATATGATTTTTCTAAATGCGGAAGGAATAGATATTATAAACTATATAACTTCTGCTTTAGATGTTGAAGTCAGCGAAAACCTGATCGACTTTGTATTAGAAAATAAAATTCCTTTTGAAACATTCAAAGAAACAGTTGATAAAAACAAAGAAAAAAAATGGTTTAAAGAATTGTTTTCAGGAAAACATGAAATAATGGGAGCCAGCCTGTCTTATATAGAAAACGCAAGAGACGTATTAAAAACTGACGGGAAAACAACAATAAAAAATCTAAATACCGGAAAAGCAGAATCATATGACCAAGAAACATTCCTTATAAAAGATCTAAAACGTTTGTTGTTGCAGGGCGGGAATTACAATGTAGAAGGAATTCTTGCTAAAAACGAAAATGCCGCAGCTGAAGAATTTCCGCTTTTGGCAGACTATGTAAGAGCTTCCCAAGGCAAAGGCGTGCTGATAAACATTGAAATAAGAAACGGCCAAATACAAGAAGCTTCAGTATTAAATGAAAAAACAGACAGGTATAAACGAATATATTTCAATGCGGAAATAGATTTAGATACGGATATTCTTGATGTATTAACAGACGAACAAATATATAAAGCTTCCAGAGGGAAAATAACAATAACAAATTTAGATACCAAAGAAGCAGAGTCGTATGTGAGAAAATCGCTTTATGAAGCTATGGACGACTTAAAACTTTTAATTTCCCAAAAAGGAAATTATGTTGTAGAAGGAATTCTTGTTAAAGGTCTGTCCGGTACGATGAAATTGCCGGGACGTACAATTAAAGATTCCTGGATTTTGGCAGATCGTCTAAAAGCTTCCAAACGCAAAGGCGCGCTGATAAAAGTTGAAATAAGAGACGGCGCTATAAGAAAAGTTTTTGTGTTAAATGAACATGCTAAAAAATATGAACAAATATATCCGCTTGAAAAGCTGCTGCCGTATAATTCGGTACTAGACTCATTATTTAAAAACAAGCAAAGTTCGTTGTATAGGTTTTATACACTGTTTATCGCTCCTGCATGGGAAACGTTTTATATAGCGGGTCTTTTCTTAATAAATCCGGTTTTTGCATATGCGGTGTTTGTATCAAGCCATATATTTGCGCAAAGAGCGATAACCGGCGATAGCCGGGAAGAACTTGTGAAAAAATATTTGTCTCCGAATTTTTTAATTGCCGCAGCATTTATTGTGACGCCGTTTTTCTTAAATCCGCTGATAGCGCTTCCGCTATCTTTTGCAATCCACGTAATCTATAATTATATTGCTGAAAAATTGAATTTGGTATTGGCTGATGTTTTTGGCAATTCCGAAACAACAGAGTTAGCTGCTGAAGATAAGCGGCAATTATCGGGGATTTTAGAAGAATACGGTTTAAGCAAATACGGAATAAGACAATTTATAAAATTTTTATCAGTGGAAAGCGGAAAGGACAGAACAATTTTGATAGATGATGCTGAATTTAATTTTAACATTGAGAAAGATGAAGCAGGAAGAACATATTACTCTGTAACTGATGAAACCGGCGAATATGTTTTGTTATATGAATTTGTTATTAGAAATAAAAAGATGCAAATAGTTTTTATTGATGCAGAAAACGCTGGTATTATAGAAAAAGAAATGCGGCAGCCGTCTATTGTTGTTTCGGAAAGAGTTTTAGCAAGAAATCCCGACATTGATTATGAAATGACAATAAAAGAATATCAGGACGGTTCTTTTGTCGCGGAAATAAGATTGCGCGGTGATTATTATGCGGTGCCGATGCCGGCAAAAATTTCTAAAGGCAATACATCAAATCCTTTTGTTTTGAAAGATAGTATTGCGGTGCACAGCGACAATAACTACAAAAAAGGAAACGGTTTCAGGGTATATTTCCAAAACGGCGATTATGAACTTGATTTTATAGTTGAAGATAAAACAAAAGTTATTGCCTTAGAAATTAAAGACAAAGATACAGGCGAAATGGTCAAAAAGGTAGAACCTAAAATTGTCCGCGACAATAACGGCAAAATAATTTTGACTTATAATAAAGCTTTGTCTATACATAAATTTGAAGCTTTATTAAGAGATTATCCTGAAGGCTTTTCGGTTTACGGCGTTAAAGTTTCAGTTGGCGGAAAAGTTTCTGTCGGAGGGAGAATACAAACAGTTTCTAAATCGTACAGGCATCAAAAAGCGAACGTATATTTTAAAACAGGGAATTCAGTCACTGTTAAAATAGATGATAATGATGTTAATATCGACGGCGTAAACCGTGATTATTTGGAGCAGATTGCCGAAAATGAAAAAGATTTTGTTATAAAGAATTATCTTGTTTTTCTTGATCTGATAAATAGTCCCAGAAAAGAACGGCTGCTTACAATACAGAAAGGAAATAATCGGTATAAATATATATTAAGCCAGGAAGATATAAATTACCTTAAGGCTTTGCCTGAAGATAAAAGATTAGTGAATGTAGAAATTAAAAACGACGAAATTGTAAAATTAACAAAAACAGACGGCAAAGAAATCGAACGTCATACTGTGTTAAAAACAGGTGACGGGAAAGAATTGAAATCTTGGCCTTCTTCCAAGCAAATAAAACAGGGAGTTTTATATGGATTAACCGGAAAATATTTTATAACAAATTACAAAATAACCGCGAATCTTGATGTGCAGGGAACTAATATTAGCATTCGTTATGAAAAAGGTAAAAAATATTCTATTAACTTGTCCCCTAAGGAAATAGAATATTTCAACTCCTTGAGTGAAGACGAACGATATGCAACTTTAGAAATCACAAGAGAATCTTATAAAGACGGCAGAGATAATAAAGATAGAGTTTCAATAAGAGTGCTTTCCGACAAAGGACAAGAAATAGATCCTTTCACTATTATTAGAAATGAAGAAGGCAAAGAAATAATGTCATATCAGTCTTCTAAAATGACTCCAAGAGGAATTACATCGGATATTACAGAGAATATAACAGTTGAAAATTTTAGAATAGCAAAATTGGAAAAAAGATATGGATTCTCGCTTATGCTAAAATTCGGGGTTTATAAAAAAAGACTTACTCCTAAAGAAATACAATTCATACAAAATCTTATACAAAAAAACGGGGAAGCGTTTGTTAATCTCAAAATTAATAAAGACGGTACTGTGGCGGTATATACAAAAGAATGGATGAAAATAGATCCGGACACGGAAATACGAGATGCTAAAGGAAATGTAGTATCATCTTATGATTCTTCCGGCATTATGCCGACCGGAACAATAGATGAAATTGACGGTAACGGCACAGTAATCAATTATCTAGTAACAATAAGTTTGAAAGATGACAAATCCGGACTTATTATGAGATTTAAAAATCAATCTCACAGATATGCTTTGAAACCGTATGAAATAAATTATTTAAGGCTATTACAGCCTGAAGAACGATTTGTTGATTTAACTTTAAAAGACGGTAAAGTAACAAAGCTATATATTTCGTTGCCGCAAGCTTTAGAAATTTTGCCGAAAGTTCTTGAAAGCCGTGATAAAGCGTTGATAGAATATGTTTATAGCCAAATGCAGGACAGGATTGATGAAATATCGGACGCAAAAGAACTCTTGTTTTTAATGCAAAAAGCAATTGATAAAGAAAACGCAGAGATAGCCAATCAGATTTTTGAAAAGACATCTTCATTGCTGGAGCATCTTGATATTGGCGGAGCGGATGCTCATATTGCGCATTTAGCATGTGCTAAATTTCAACAATTTGCCGCTGCTAAAAACGATATTCCAAGCATTTCTGTCGGCAGCTCAATTAAAACAAATTTACCGCAAGTTACCGCAATACTTTCTGCCGCATAAAAGAACTCTTTTAGGGTGTCATTGCGGACCTGATCCGCAATCTGACTTTTATACAATTACAGAAAGCTCTTTGGATAATATATCAAAGGGCTTTTTCTATGAAAAATCAACAAGTTTTTCTTTAAAATTGGTATAATGTCCACAATCTTATACACAAGGGGAAAAGATGAACATTTTTAGAGTTGTTTTTGCGGCAGTTTTTATGTTTTCAATTATGTCCAATACCTTTGCTTCGGATAATATGGACGCTGTTTTAAAAGATGTTCTTGAAAGAGCAAAAGCATATAATGATACAATGGTTTATGAAGCGCCAAAACCGTTTAAAATAAATGATCCCGGAACCGAAAAATGGGTGGATTACGAAAAATACGGCGAGTTCCAAAACTTGGGTACAAAAGATTATAAATATGTCGTAAAAGATTCCGACGGATTAAGAGCAGCAAGCGGCGAAGGTATTTTTCCAAACTCTCAAAGCGTTCTTAATAATCCCGCTTTTAAAAAGGTTTCAAAGAAAAGAAATTTTAAAAAAAGCCAATGGGATTTTGTAAATTCCGAAGATTATCAGGCTAACTTTTTTAAGTGGTCAACCGTAAGAGAAGATCCGGGCGTAAAACTTTATTTTACCGCCCTTGCTTTAGACAGAGCCGAAAATTACGAGCATGCCGTAAAAGCCTATTATGCGGCTTTGGTTTTTTTTCCTAAAGCGATCGGCTGGACACAGTGGAAAACGCCGTGGTATATAGGACCTGTCTGCATATCAAGAATTAAGTATCTTACGGAACGCTATCCCGAAATAGGCGTTAAGCTTATAGGCGCGAAAATACAAATAGACAACGGTTTTGACAATGATGTCCGAAACGACATTTTTACCATAAATCCCGGTATGTTAGTACCCGCTACTGCGGCAGATTTTGAGCAAAAACATATTGATCTTTCAAAAGTAGGCGTTAAAAAAATTCAAGGCGAAGGCAAAGTAAAACTTGTTCAGTATAATAACAATCACTTTGTTTTGCTTGTGGACGGAAAGCCTTTTACTGTAAAGGGAGTAACTTATTCGCCCAATAAAGTCGGTCTTTCCCCGGTAAAAGGAACGCTTAACAACAACAGAGATTGGACATGGGATGATTACAACAAAAACGGAATTATAGACGGTCCTTTTGAAGCGTGGGTAGATACAAACAGAAATAATATTCGGGAAGAATATGAAAAGCCGGTAGGCGATTTTAATCTTTTGCAGGCAATGGGAGCGAATACTTTAAGATTGTTTCATCACGGCGGGCTTAATAAAGCGCTGTTAAAAGAAGGTTATGAGAAACACGGTTTTATGTATATTATGACGGATTTTTTGGGGATGTACGCTGTCGGTTCCGGAGCAACGTGGGATGAAGGAACGGATTATGAAAATCCGTTGCATAAGAAAAATATGCTTGAAAGCGTCAGACAGATGGTAGAGGAATATAAAGACGAACCTTACATTTTGATGTGGACGCTTGGCAACGAAAATAATTACGGCGGCGCGGCAAATGCTGATAAAAAGCCTGAAGCTTTTTATGCGTTCGCAAACGAAGCGGCAAAACTTATAAAAGTACTAGATCCTCAAAAAAGACCGGTGGCAATAAACAACGGAGATACTTTGTTTTTAGATATTTGCGCTAAAAAGGCGCCGGATATAGATATATTCGGTTTTAATTCTTACAGAGGCGAACAGGGTTTCGGAAATATCTGGCAGGATGTTGCGCATGTTTACGGAAAACCCGCTCTTGTATTGGAATACGGATGTTCGGCATACGCAAAAGGCTGGAGTACTGCCAGAATAGAGCAAGGGCAGGCATCATATCATAAAGGCAACTGGACAGACATTTCAAATAATTTGGCGGGAGTTGAAGGCGGCATAGGAAATGCTCTCGGCGGCGTTATTTTTGAATGGAGTGACGAATGGTGGAAAGCTGAAGGAAACTCTGACCCGTCTGTGCATGATACGCATCCTCAAATGCAGGGGCCTTTCCTTGACGGCAATGCTTATGAAGAGTGGTTCGGCATAGTTTCTATCGGGGATGGAAAAGACAGTACGTTTAAAAGACAGCTTCGCAAGGCATATTTTACGTACAAAGACCTTTGGAATAAGTAACAAACCATTGTTTGATATATTGTCGTTTGTCTTTGCTTGTCATGTTTGAGCGAAGCGAAACATCCAGCCGTTAAAATGCTATTGATTTTTCATTCTGCTTTGCTACATTCAGAATGACAAAAGAGTTCAATAAAGTTTAAGGACAACTAAAAAAATGCCTACGGAAAAAGAAAAAATGTTGAGCGGCGCTGCTTACGACGCTTCAGATCCTGAGCTTAGAAATCTGTTTCATAAAGCTAAAGACCTTATTGCAAAGTATAATGCCAGCTTTACAACAGATGCGGCGTTGAGGGACAAAATACTTAAAAGCTTGTTAGGTTTTGCGGGTAAAGGCGCTTACATTGAACCGCCTTTTTATTGCGATTACGGCGAAAATATATTTTTTGGCGATAACGTATATTTAAACTGCAATTGCGTTTTTTTAGACTGCGCCAAAATTACCATAGGTTCGCGCGTATTGTTTGCGCCGAATGTACATATATATACAGCATATCATCCTTTAAACGCTAAAGAACGCGTAGTGAAAGGCAAAATTGTGGATTTAGCTTCGCCTGTTACAATAGGCGATGATGTTTGGATAGGAGGCAATGTTACAATATTGCCCGGCGTTACTATAGGCAGCAACGTCGTAATCGGCGCGGGTTCGGTTGTTACAAAAAGCATACCGTCAAATACTGTCGCGTTTGGTAATCCGTGCAAAATAATAAAACGTTTAGAGCTTTTATAAGCCTGAAATTTTATACGGAGTAAAAAATGAAAAAACAATCTTTTTTAAAAATTTTAGCTTTGTTTATTGTTGCAATGTTTGCGGGTTTCGGCTGTTCCGGCGGTAAAAGTGAAAGCAAGATATCTTTAGCCGATATTAAAGATCTTGCCAAAGGCCACGCGTTGGTTGTAGCTTATAATGACGGCAGAGCGCTTACTTACGATGATAACGGCATAAAGCCGTTATTTAAGCATATTGACGCTTACGGGAGTTTCAAGGACAGCTATGTATTTGATAAGGTTACCGGAAAAGCTTCCGCCCTTATACTGGCTTACGGAGGAGCGGCAAGGCTTTACACTGGGGTGCTTTCAAAAGAAGCAATTCCTGTTTTAGAAAAATATAATATTGAATACTCGGCAGATGCCATTGTTGATTATATTATTAACAGAAGCGGGGACGATAAGTGTCCTATTGAAAAATCTGTTGCCGGTATTGACGATCCTGAAGAAGCATATAAAGTTTTGAAAGAAAAATTTAATTAAGTTTTTGTATAGTTGAGGCATTTGACTCATTGGGCTGAGTGAAGAAAACTGCCTTAGTTGTCATACCGTTGAAAAACGGTATCTATGTTAGTTTGTTAAAAAAATGGATTCCGGGTCAAGCCCGGAATGACAAACCTCTTGTTGTTTTTGTCAGCTTTAATCCTCAGAAATTTCCGCAGGCTTCTCTTTCTTTGTTTTTGGCGAAAAAAACAAACCCAGTTCAAATAATATATATGTAGGCACCGCAAGCAGAATTAAGCTTAACACATCAGGCGGCGTAACAAGCGCCGAAAGAATCAAAACCCCTATAAAAACATAAGAACGTTTTGAAGCTATAGCCTGATAAGAAACAAGTCCTGATTTAATCAAAGCAAAAGTAACTAACGGAAATTGAAACATCATACCGAAAACAAAAGAAAGCGTTAAAGAAAGAGTGATTATGTTGGATATACCTAAAACGGCATGTAAATGAGGGGAAGAGAAGCTAAGCCCGAATTTAATTATAAGCGGTATAATGATAAAGAAGCAAAATCCTACTCCGAAGCAAAAAAGAAAAGAGGAAGAAAAAACTATTGATTTTATAAACCTTTTTTCTTTGCTGTATAAAGCCGGCAAGACAAAATCCCAGATATTTTTAGCTATGTAGGGGAAAGAAAGAACCAAACTCATAAAAAAAGCGATTTTCATTTGAAGAATAAATACTTCCATCGGGGAAAAGTAGTTTAAAGAGATATTTAAATCGCCTATTAATGTTTTTATAAAAAAATCCATCACTTTCGGCGAAAGCCAAAAGCAAAACGGAAGTAAAATGCCTATACAGATAAAACTCCGTATAAGCATTTTTCTTAAATCGTTCAAATGATGTGTTAAACTTTCGTCTTTGTCTGTCATATAAAATCCAGTTTTGTTTCTGATTTGTCACCCTGAGCGAAGCCGAAGGGTCTGCAGTTAAAAGGCAGATGTTTCGACTACGCAACTACGTTGCTTCGCTCAACATGACAAGCGATGATAAATGTTATTCTTTCTTATCAGCAGAGTCGCTCGTTACGCTTTTTTCAAGTTCTTTAACTTCAATTTCAGACGCTTTTTTAAGTTCATTTGCCTCGTTTGCAATTGCATCTTTTGCTTTTTTAAATTCATAAGAAGCTTTTGCCAATGCCTTTGCAAGCTCCGGTATTTTTTTGCCGCCGAATAAAACTACAACAGCTATAACTATTAAAAGAATTTCGCCCATTCCTAAAGACATAATTCTCTCCTTTCCTGTCGGTGTCATTGCGGGCTTGATCCGCAATCTCATCCTTAAAAGTCAGATTGCGGCTCGGAGGCCGCAATGATGACTAGCTTTTATGTTCTTACCTGTCTTGCAGTTCCGTAAATTGTAATATGACCATTAGATATGGCAACGCACGCTCCGCATCCAATACATCTTAAAGGTAAAAATCCGGGGTTGCCGTCAGTAAGAACCAGCGCATCTGTCGGGCATGCTTCCATACATTTGTCAAAGCCTTCAAAATATTCCTGAGGCGGCGCTATCATCGCTATTCTTAATCTTTGTTTTTCTTCAAGCGATATTCTTTTTAACGCGCCGGCAGGACAAACTTCAGTACATTTAACACAGTCAAACTTACAAAAATTTTTGCTGTAATCAATGCTTACCGCGCAGAAGTTTTTATCGGCTTTTTTTATTATGCGCGTAGGGCATACTTTAACGCAGAGATTGCAGTTAAGACATTTGTTTAAGAAACGTTCTTCATATAATGCTCCGGGCGGAAGAATCACATCCGAAAACTTTTCATATAAGGCTTTCTTTATTACTTTTCCGACTTTTGCCGCTACTGCGAAAACCGCAATGGATGAAGCTACCAGCATAAACTGGCGTCTTTGCGGGCTGAATTCCACTATTTTTTTATTATCAAAACCGTATTTTATTGACTGTTTCGGACAGATATTAAGACAGTTTAAACATTTTATACAGGTTTCGTTTGTTATATCTTTTTCTTTATAATCTATACAGCCTGCGGGGCATATTTTTTCGCATTTGCCGCACAAAATGCAGGTTTCTTTTTCAATGTATATTTTGTTAACCGAACATTTGGAAATTAAACCTAAAACCGTACCTACCGGACAAATATTTGTACAGAAAAATCTGTCTTTAAAAAAGACAACAATTAATATGGCTATTACGGCTATAATTCCTAAAAACGCCAGAGTAAAAGCAGAACCGAAATATGTATAAGGCTCCGTAAGACGCAATATATACGCTGTTCCGCCGGCCAATGTTCCGAAAACTACTGCCGCGATTATGTATTTGGCAGGCAGATTTTTTTGTTTTCCGGAAACGCCTTTTTTAAATAAACCGGCAAATTCCTGCAAAAGCCCCAAAGGGCACAAAGTGGAGCAGTAAAGTCTTCCGAAAATAACGGTTGTTATGAGAATAAACAAAAGTAAAACAAGCGCTATTATTGAAAAGTCTATAAATACTCTTTGTATTAAAGCGGCAAACTGCAAATCAAATATTTTGACTGAATAAAACAGTCCCAGAAATGCCGCGACAGATAATATTCCAACTAAAACAGCGATACTTATTCTCAAGCGATAAAAAATATTTTTCTTAGCCATGTTATTTCACCGCCTGTTGAGCTCTTAGATTTTTTAAAGTTTCTTCGACCTTTTCTAAAAGCGGAGGAATATTCAGTAGCTGCGGGCACTGCTCATTGCAAAAGTTGCATTTTATACATCTGTCCGCTTTTTGTCGTGCTCTTAAGGAATCATATCTTTTTAAAAACGCTTCCGCGTCGCCTGTTGCCCTGTATTCATTATACGCGTCAAAAATAAACGGTATCGCTATACCTCTGGGGCAGTCAACGCAGTAATTACATGTAGTGCAGTTTATTTCGCCCTTTTTTTGAAGTATCACGGATATTCTTTCAGCAATTTCGTCTTCTTGTTTTGTGAAAGGACGGAAATTTACAAAAGTTTCTACGTTTTCTTCCATTTGCTGCAGACTGCTCATTCCGCTTAAAACTGTAAAATTGTTTTCTCTTCCGGCCACCCAGCGAAGACCGAAAGAAGCCTGTGTATCATTAGGAGCTTCATTAGCAAGCACTGCCGCCGCGGAGCCGGTAAGTCTGGTTAAAGCGCCGCCTCTTAAAGGAGTCATAGGCAGTACCGGAATTTTTGCTTTTGTTAAAATTCTATAGTTTTTTCTGACATTCATTGCAGTCCAGTCAAGATAATTCAATTGTATCTGGCAGAATTCCCAAGGATATTCGTTGGCTACTTCTTCAAGGAGTTCGGCTCCGCCGTGATAAGAAAACCCCAAATGTTTTATCAAACCTTCCTGTTTTAATTTCACGAGCTCTTCATATACGCCAAAACTACGGAAGTTATATATGGTTAATACGGAAATATTGTGGGCAAGATAAAAGTCAAAATAATCGACCCGGCATTTTCTTAACTGTTCTTCAAAAATTCTTCTGACATCCGCTTTTGAGGTGAGCGCGCGCAGGGGATTTTTGGTCGCCAAAAAAAAGCTGTCTCTTTTGTAGCTGCTCAATACTCTTCCCAAGGCGTTTTCGGATTCGCCGCCGTGATACATAAAAGCGGTGTCAAAATAATTTACGCCGTGGCGCATAGCATAATCCGCCATTTTTTCAAAATGCTCCATGTCGATTTGTCCGTTTATTGTTGGAAGGCGCATACAGCCGAAGGAAAGCAAAGGTATGTCGAGATGCTGGAATTTTCTTGTTACTACTCTGTTTGTCTGTCCGGATTTTTTCTGTTTGTTTGTGTCATTGGCGCCGCATGCGCCAAGTACGGCAGTTCCGGCTACAGTTAATAAAGAATTAACTATAAACTCACGCCTTTTCATTGAGCCTCCCGAATAAGTATTTTAGATAAAACATTTTTTTAAACGTTTATGTAGTCTTTATGTAATTCGCGTTTAAATTTATAAATACTATCAATCTATAAGATTCAATATACAAAATTATCTGGCGGAAACTAGTTATTCTTTTATGAAAATGTAGAGGTAGAGAATATCTTTTTATCATTTAAGTTCGCATTAGAGCCGTCTTTTGTATTTTTTGCGACAATTATAAAACACTCCGCCAAATGATGATTTTCTTGAGTTGTCGGGACGATTTTTCTCGGTTGTTCGTGATTTTCAACTCTTCCGGAACTCCCGGAGTTTTGATTAAATATTGCCTCAATGGTAAAATATTTACTTACAAGTTCCCGAACGCTGTCATAATCATAGTCTTTGACATGATGAGAAGTAAGCCCCCATCTGTTCGGGGTAGAGAGAATATAATATCCGCCGGGCTTTAAAACCCTTTGAACTTCCTGCAATTGCTTGTTTTCATTTTCTGCATGTTCTATAGTTTCGAAAGACGTTAACACGTCGCAAAAATTGTCCGGAAAAGGAATATTTATTATTGAACCCTGATTAAATTCAACATTATCTCTTTGATATTTTGATTTTGCGTAAGCTATAGCTTCAACGTCAATTTCCACGCCGTATATTTTGACGGGAGAGCTCAAAGATGCCATAAAATTTGCGCCGTAACCAGTACCGCTTGCGACATCTATTATTATTTTGTTATTGATAAATTGAGAAGCGAAAAAATATCTGTCTAAATGAAAGGAGATGCGGTCACCTGGAAAAATATCGTTTCTATATGCGTCCATTCTTTCATCTCTGTGTTTTGCTAAAAAACTTGTTCGGTAATCTTCGGATTTGAAAAGTTCTGTATAATGTTCAAGCAAAAGCGAAGCGTTTTGCTCATCAGTTCTGGTGTAAATATCCTTAAACAATCCTTTAAGCCCTATGGGGTTAATTGAAATAATTTCAGTGTCCGGGTAATAAACATCGGCAAACTTTTTTAATCTGTCCCACCCGTTAAGTACTCTGTTTATAAACAAGCTGTTTGCGCCTTTATCAAAATGTCCGGAAGAGCTTGTGTCGCAGCCTACCAAATAAATACGTTTCGGGTTTGTCCATAATATAAACTGCATTACTGGAAAAGCAACTGAATACGAATCTCCGAAAGCCTCTTGAGATATGTCGTAAGTAAATCTTTCAGTATTGCAGTCGTTTACGTAATAACGTTCAATATTTGTGCCAATGCAAATACTTCCGGGAATAATATACTTGTCAATTTCTGTTCCTGTATATGGCAATATACCCAAAAATTTCTTTGTATATGCGTTATCGTATTCAATAAAATCCTTTATCCAATCTTTCGTAGGACCGGAATAATCCTGAGCGAATAAGTAATCAAACTTAACTTTTTCAAATCGAAATGCCCTGTTTACTCCTATATGGACGGCATCTTTTATAGGGATATATTCGTTTAAGCTGGGTCCTGTTGCTACAAGCACGACATCCTTTCCGTAATTAATATTTTGATACTTTGGGAAAACGCGGCGGTGCAGGCTGTTTGCGGTTAAAGCGTGTCCGATAGAATTTTGCATTTTGTATTGTAATCTATCAAGCTCGGCTCTGGCGGCAGTTAAGTCATTGTAAATATTATTAGCAGCATTTAATAAAGTATTATTAGTTCTTAATATATCGGAGATTTGAATAGTGCTGTTATTTAACTGATTTAACAAATCAACAGATGAAGGGAGCTTTTTAAATATGCGAATACCAAATAAATAATATTTTTTTATATTATTTTCTGTTTTTTTCTTGAATATCTCTATCCCGCAAACTAAATATACTGTCTTGCCGACTTCTTTTGTTTTTTTCCATAGTTTCATATATTCCGCCTTTGGCATATTTTGCTAAGCAACTCATTAAATTTCAAACATCCTTGTTTCAAAGCTTGAGGAGAAAATGTTAATCCGGTTAAATATGTTAATTTACTGTTGTCTAAAACAAATTGTTCAGAATTTGAGCATGATGCCGCATCGTCAAAAATAATTTTTTCTTTTCCTGCCATATCGGCAAGAAGTTCTCCGATTTTTACGGGAAACCCCGCGGAAACATTAAATATACCTGATATTTTGTTTCCTATAAAAAATGCAATTGCCTTGTGAAGAAAATCTTTTGTTATAAAATCTTTTTGCGCGTCTTTTGACTGGGTAATTTTTAAAAATCCGTTATTTACAATGCTTTCTGTAATCCATCCTATAAAAGTTTTATAATTTTTACGCAAAACCGGCTCTCCTATGATATTAGACACTCTAAAAACGCAAAGTTTTTCGCCTAAAATATCAGTCAGCTCTTTTTCGGTTTTAATCTTATTTTTAGAATAAAAATCAAAACCCGTTAAAGCGTCATCTTCTTTATATGTTCTGCATTCTTTATTAGTGCCGTAAACTTTACGTGAACTTATAAATAAAAAACGGCTGTTAGCGTCTTTTAATATTCTGGCTATTTGTATATCAATAATTTCGTCAGAGTTCATATCTCTGGTCGAAAAATCCGGAGAAATTGCAAAATTAATAACTGCGTCCGCCTTTTGCAAAATCTCTAGATTTTTATCCGTACGCCAATCGTTAAACGTCAAATAATAAAAATCAACGTCTACGAGTTTATCGCTAAAACCATGGAATAAATAACTGTCGTTGCCTATTATGACGCATTTAGTGTTGTTCATATTTGTCCATATAAGTTATGTCAAATCATTATAGTGTTTTAAGTATTCTGCGGCAACATTGGCTATAGAAAAGCGGTCTTTTTATGTCAAATCATTATAGTGTTTTAAGTATTCTGCGGCAACATTGGCTATAGAAAAGCGGTCTTTTATTTTTGTCACAACGCTTATAGCCGCATTATACTTATATTTATTATTTGCAAAATCTTTTATTATTGAAGAAAGTTCTTCCACCGGTATCTTCCAATCGTTCAATTTAAATACTTGTCCTGCCAATTCTTCATTTTCACTTGAAAGCATATTTCTTATTTCGCCAATATCAGAAGCTATAACGGGTTTATCCGTCAGCAATGAATCTATTATAACAAGCGGAAAACTTTCGCCTTTAAAGCGTGACGGGAGAATTGACATGTCAGATAGTTTAAAATAATCTCTTATGTTTTTCTTAAATCCTAATATGTGGATATATTTGGGAATCAAAGTTTCTTTTTTAAGAGTTTCATAAACAGGTCCATCGCCTATTAAAATTAAATGAACTTTATTTTCCATAGATTTATTTGCGAGATTTACCGCTTCTATAGCTTCGTTCCAGCCTTTATCTTCTATGGCGCGGCTTACAAGACATAATACAAAGGCATCTTCAGGTATGGATAAATCCTGTCTTACGACATTTTTGCTTTCTACGCTTTCCGGCAGCCCGTTATTAATTTTGAAAAAACGGCTTTCGTCATAACAATTATATTTCTTGAAAGCGTCTAAATTTTTACCTGTAGTGTAAAGCCAGCGGTCAATATTTTTTGTCAACATAGGTAAATCTACCCACTTTGTTTCAAACACTTCATTTTCCATCGCCTCGTACATTCCGTGCAGCACAGCTATATGCTTGGCGCTGCCTTTACGCGTAGAAAAAAAAGTTTCAACATGGGCGTACTGAGTTTGAATTATGTCAAAAGCAAAATCATTAAGCTCGTCATTACCGTTTAAAAACATCTTTTTTAGTATAGGAATAGATTTATCAAGCATAGCTTTTATTTCGGTGTTTTCCGGCAAACCCTGATGATCAAAAAAAGTTACGGCTACGCCCGTATCTTTTAAGCGGTTTGCGATAAAAATAGGTAGAACTTCGCCGCCGCCTGAGGCAAATCCATACGAGGCCATAAGCAAATTGGGTTTTCTCAAAGACATACGGCTATAAATATGATGTAGATTATATAGTTTTTCAAATGCGTCTATGGCAAATTTATTATTATGTTCCAAGGCATGCTTTTTTAGCATTTCCGCTTGTTTGATAAAAATTTCTTTGTCAACTTTATAATTTTCAGCCACATATTCGGCTATTTTTTCATGTTCTGTATAGTAAGACGGCGTAGCGCGTATTGCAATGCTTAAATTTGATTCGTGATATCTGTAATAATTAGTCGCAAATGACGAATAAGCAATTCTTCCGCCTCTGATTATAAACAAATAAAACAACCAGTCGCCGCAAAGTTTAAAGGCAAACCAGTTTTTATCATTTAATATATTTTTAAATCCTGTATTCCTAAAGATAGCGCTGCTTACATTTGGCACTAAATTCTTAAATCCGAATCCTTCATTAACAATTTTATGGGCAGTTTCCACAAAACGAGAATTTATCCATTGTTTTGACGTTATATCACTAAGATAACTTTCTATATCCCATATTTTGTTGCCTTTTTCATTTACAAATACCGTTCTTGCAAAAGATAACGATACGCTTTCGTCAACAAAAAATCCTACCGTTTCTTCAAGAAAATTGTTGCTGCAATAATCGTCGCTTTCGGCAATCCATACCAGTTCACCTTTGGCTAAAGATAAGCCTCTTCCCCATTGGATAAAAACTCCTCCGGAATTAGTATCATTAAAAAAAACTTTTGTATTAGAGTGTTTCAAAGCATATTTCTGTAATATTTCTCTGCTATTGTCAGAAGACGCATCATCTAAAAGGATTACTTCTATATTTTTATATGTTTGATTATAGACAGATTCCAGTCTTGTTTTTAGATATTTTTCGTGATTGTAACACGGAATTATAACTGATACCAGCGGAGAGTATGCTGTATTTCTTTTCGAGATGTTCTTTTTCCAATATTTTATTCCGAAAATGTAATATGATTTTTCATAAATATTTTTCTTTTTCTTAAAAAATTCTATGCCAAGCAATTTATAAACAACCTTGCCTGCTCCGTTATCGGATTTTGAAAACACATTCATCCGTTTTTCTCCAAAATATTAAGAATTTTTTTTAAATCATAATATTTGCTCAAATTATTCATTGCAAAAATGTTTTTAAAATGTTTTGTATGATGCTCTAAGGCTTTATTTTGTCTAATAAAAATTTCCGCTCTGACATTATAGTTTTTAGCCACAAAAACCGCTATCTGCTCATGTTCCGTATAAAAATTTTCTGTAATAGCAACTTTTTTGCAGGTGCCTTCATCAAGCTGTCTGTAATAATTAGTCGCAAATGAAGAATATGCAACTTTTCCTTCTTTTATAAGATTTAAATAAAACATCCAGTCTCCGCAGAGTTTAAGGGAATACCAGTTTTTGTCATCTAATATATTTTTGAAACCTGTGTTTCTGAATACCGCTCCGCTGACGTTGGGAACTATGTTCATAAAGCCAAATCCCTGTCTAACTAGATTATCGCCTGTTTCAATAAATTCAGAATTAATCCAAGATCTTTTAAAATCCCGCAAATATCTTTCCGTGTCACAAAATGATTCATTTTTACCGTTAACGAAAATTGTCCTTGCAAAAAATAATTTTACGCTTTCATACTGAAAAAACTTAACTGCTTCCTCAAGAAAGTTATCACTGCAATAATCGTCGCTTTCGGCTATCCATACCAAGTCGCCTTTGGCAAGGCTTAATCCCTTTTTCCACTGATAAAAAACGCCTCCGGAATTTTTTTCATTAAAATAAATTTTTGTATTACTGTGATACTTTGACTCATATCGAGTAAGTATTTCGCGGCTTTCATCGGTTGAAAAATCGTCTAAAAGGAGTACCTCTATATTTTTATATGTTTGAGAGTAAATTGAATCTAGGCGTTTACGCAGATATTTTGCGTGATTATAATTCGGAACTATAACTGATACCAACGGTTTTAAATTTTTGTCCGATTCGATTCTGCAGGTAAGGGTATTTATAATAGAGATTATTTGTTTTTTTACCGCAGCTTCATTAAAGTTTTTCAAGAAAACGTCACGTGCAGCTTGTTTAACCGCCGTCATAGAAGCAGGATGTTCTATTAACTCTTGCATTATTTTGGCAAGTTCTTGAGGATGTCCGTTTTCAAACACATATCCGTCAATTCCATTTTCGATCATTTCTTTATGCCCTGTCATGCTGCTTACAATCGGAATTTTACCATGCATCATTGCGTCTGTTATTACAATAGGCAACGGATCTTCAGTAGAAGAGCATACAACCGCGTCGACTGAATCCAAATACTGCCTGTACTTAGTTTCATCGGTTATAAGCGGAATAAAAGAAAGTTCATTTATATTTTTTGAATTCTGTTTTAATTTGTTAAGAAGAGGAACATCATCTGTCATGTTCGCTACAATATCAAAACGGGCTTTTTTGCGTATATCAGGCGGGATAAGTTTTATAGCGGATATAAAAAGTTCCTGGTTTTTTCTTTTGCATATACTTCCCATAACTGAAAATTTAACTGTTTCCGACTCATTTCGGTTAAAATCGGGTGTGATACATTTATCTTGCGCCGGATACAATAAGACTTTTCCGTTTTGACCGTAAAACTCCAAAAATTTATTTACCAAAGGTCCGCCTGCATAAACATTTGTAGCCTGATTAAGAATATCAGACTCTTTTTCCGGTAAATCCTCGCTTACCAATTCGTGAAGCCATAACATTGTAGGCATAGTACGGCAAATATTATCATACGGGAACAGAGAACATGCGGTATTGCATAACGCCGCGCTAAAATCTGTCTTTAAGTCAACGCTCTGACCAGAAGCATAAATGTCGCGGCAATAAATTACAGGTATTCCGGTTGCAAGTACTTTTTCTTCAAGGTCGCCTTTTTCCGGAGATAAGAAATACGGATTAAAGCCGTTTTCCTTTAAAATTTCGCCAACACGCAAAAGAGCTATCGGAGCACCGGTATGAGTCATTGAATGGTTTACCAAAAGTATATTTTTCCCGTTTTGAGCGCGGTATCCTTCCGGCATAATTTTGATAAACAATATTTTTGTTTCTTGCCTGTATTTTATGCCGAAAATATAGTATTTTTTATTATAAGGCTCTTTTATTTTCTTGAAAATTTCTATTCCAAATAAAAAATATACTGTTTTTTCAAACGAAAATTTCTTTTCCCAATATTTTATTCCGAGAAAGTAGTAAGCCTTTTTATCGGACTCTTTTCTTTTCTTAAAAATTTCTATTCCGCAAAGCAAATATGTTTTTTTACTGTTGTCGCCGGTTTTCTTCCAAAAACTCATTTTCCGTCTCCGTTTTCTGTTACAGCTTCTTTTGTTGCCTGCAAATACGCGTATCCGTATCTGTGGTCAGGTTCAAGGTGCGCTCCTTCAGCCCACTCGTTCCATGCGTTTATAAAAACAAATTGTTCTTCTTTGTTTTTATGTTCTTTTGTCCATAATATCAAATTTTTTAGCCATTTTTTATATAAATCCGGAGTTGTCTGATAAACGTTAGCGTGGGAACCTCCGGAATATCCTTTGCGCGAGGCGTTATCCCACGACGGGAAACATCCTCTAAAAATCGGAAAATCTATATTGTCTATATAAAAATCTTCGGTTAAAAGACGGCGCATATCCCACACTTTAGAACAAAACAAAGGATTCATAATTTTAACGTCCGCTGTTTTTAATTCAAACCGCGTAATTCCTACGGGCGGAAATTCTACAAGCGCGTCAAAACCGCAGTCAGATACGGAATCCGTGCTGCTTTTGTAATCTCTGACATTCATCAAATACAAATCGTTAAAGCCGTTTTTACGCGCTATGGCGCGGATTTGCGCAATAAACTGTTTTAATTGTTCTTTGTTGTCGGAGTGTATTTTGTAGATAATTAATACAGGCTTATTGTTGATTTTTATATAACGGCTGTCTTTCATTAACGGCAGCGCGTCCCGCATAAATTTTTCCGAGTCGCCGTCTTGTATATTAGCGTCATAAAGTTTTGTTTTTAAATTAGAGTCTTTTTCTCCCCAGTTACGGGTCCAGTTTTCATTAGCCCAAAACAGACAAAAAGGCATATCTAAAGATTTATCGTTAAGAAAATTAAGAACCGGTTTTTCCATTACTCTTTCGCCGGAAAACCAGTAGTAATAAAAACACCAGCCGTAAATCCCGTACATTTTAGCCAATTCAATCTGGCGTTTCATAGCCGTTGTAGTTTCTAAATTGTAAAACCCGACATCTATGGGGAGCTTTGGCTGCTCGTGGCCGACAAATTGAGGCTGCGCTTTAGTTACATTAGTCCATTCGGTAAAGCCTTTGCCGTGCCATTCGTCATTTATAGGAAAATGATAATACTGCGGCAAATAATAAGCTATCAATTTGACGTCGTCTTCATGTCTTTTATAGGGCTTATCGGTTATAGGGACAAATTTGCTTTTATCAAGCTGCTGGTTTAAAATATAGTTTAAAAATTCCTGAGAGTGAATTTTATGAAAAGAATCGTCTTTTTTTGCGTATAGGGGAATGCCTAAAATGTAATATTCTGTTTTTTCGGGCGAAATTTTCTTTTTAAGAAATTCTATTTTTAATAAAAAATGAGACTCATTGCTTGAGGATTTAAGCGTTTTATAGACTTCTATGCCTAAAAAACGATATACAATCTTACCGCCGTCTATAATTTTGTTCCACAATTTCATTAGATTGAAAATCCTTATAATTTAATAAGAGTATCTTTTATATTGTTTTTAAATTGTTCCGATATGTCGTTTAAATCAACGATATCAACTTTGTAAGGCAAAGCGGAGTTTTCAAATAAATTAACTAAGTTCGTATATATTTCAAAAGGCAGTTTTTGTCCCGAATAATCTACCGCCAAATCCAAATCGGAATATTTGCCGGATTTTCCGTTTGTCCTTGAGCCGAAAACATAAACGACCGCATTTGCAGGTTTTAAATGTTCATTTAAAATATCGTTTATTATTTTTAAATGGCGGTCTTCTATTGCCAAGCTCATATATTATTAGATCTCTCAGATAATTTTTTCAGCAAGAATTCCGCTTCTTTTAAAAAATCGGGGATCACGCTGATAACATCGTCTGCTTTATTTTCATCATAAACGTGGCTTGTTATATTACGTTTTTCTCTGTATGCCAGCCATTTCTCAAGATCGTTTAATAACAAACCGCGTTGACTAGCCGTTCTTATAATATTAGCAAACCCCATTTCTTTTATTTCCTGTTTGTCATGCTCGTCAATTTCTAAAAAACGGCGTAACATTTTATAGGAAAGTTCATACGTATATTCAAACCTTTGAATGGCAGCATCTTTGATAAATTTGTTTGCATTGTCTTTTTCTAATTCTATTAAAACTTCTTTTAGCCTAGTTACGGCCTTTTTTAATGACGATAAATCTAATGTCATAAAAACCTCGCTCACTGAAATTATTTCATTTCGGTTAATCTGTAACTGTTTTTTTCGGTAAACTTAATGATATTTCCCATCATTTCTACCGCTTTGTCGGGATATGCTCCTACTGCGGTTTCAGCCGAAAGCATTACATAATCGCTGCCGTCTATTATGGCATTAGCAACGTCGGAAACTTCGGCTCTTGTGGGGATTGGGTTTTCAACCATGCTTTCAAGCATTTGCGTAGCGGTTATTACAAATTTTTTACGAGATCTGCACTTTTTTATTATGTATTTTTGTACAACAGGAACGGTCCATAACGGAATTGATATTCCCATATCGCCTCTTGCCACCATTATTCCGTCGCATACGTCAATGATAGGCAAAAGATTGTGTATTCCGGATCTGTCTTCAATTTTGGCGATCAATTTGCATTTTGTATTGTTTGCCGATTTTAAAATGTCTTTAAGCGGTCTCATGCAATCTGCGTTTCTGACAAAAGAGTTAGCTATAAAATCCACATTGTGTTTTAACGCGAAAAGCATATCCTGTCGGTCTTTTTCTTCCATTGGGGGAAATTTTAGCGTAGCTTGAGGAATATTTACGCCTTTGTGCGTTTTTAAAACGTAGTCCATGCATACTTCTGTTATAAGAGTGTCTTTTTTTGAAGACAAAACCTTAAGTTTCAGGTTGCCGTCATCAATAAAAATATCCATGCCTCTTTTTATGTCTGTCAAAGAGCCGGAATAGTCTATAAAAATTTTCTTATTCGTTCCCAAAACTTCTTTATTTGTAAGAATAAGCTTTTGCTTCTTTTTCAATTGAACTTTATCATCTTTAATTACGCCGACTCTTATCCTGGGTCCTTCAAGATCAGCCAAAATTTTGACATTTTTTTTGTATTTTTTGTTTAAAGTTTTTATTGTATTGAAAACTTTTTCATATTCTTGATGGGTGCCGTGTGAAAAATTAAGTCTTGCGACAGTCATCCCCGCGTTTGCCATTTTTCTTAACACCTGCAAAGACTGCGTAGCAGGTCCCATAGTGCAAATTATTCCTGTTTTACTCACAAACTGCTCCTTAAAAAGTGAAGAGTTAAGAGTGTAGAGTTGAGATAATGAATTTTCGCTATGCGAAAATCTATTGAAAGTTTCGGCTCTGCCGAAACACAATATCTTCACTCTTCAATCTTCAAACTCCACTCTGTCTTTTTAAATTTTAGGTAAATGCGTCAGCGCTTCGCATACTTTTTCGCTCGGGTATTCGTAATCAACCATGCTGCCCGAAAGATAGTTGTCGTAAGCAGACAAATCAAAATAACCGTTTCCGGATAAATTAAATAATATCGTTTTAGATTTTCCTTCTTCTTTTGCTTTCAGAGCTTCTTGTATTGCAACTCTTATGGCGTGCGCAGATTCCGGCGCAGGCAAAATTCCTTCAGTTCTTGCAAAAGTTACTGCCGCTTCAAAAGCTTCGCGCTGTTTTACTGTTACAGGGTCTACTAAATTATGCTTTACAAGAGCCGATACCAAAGGAGAAGCTCCGTGATATCTAAGTCCTCCGGCATGTATTCCTCCCGGCATAAAAGTATGTCCTAAGGTATACATTTTAAGAGCCGGCGTAAAACCGGAACTGTCGCCGTAATCGTAAGCCAAAACGCCTTTTGAAAGTTTCGGGCATGCTGATGGTTCAGCCGCTATTGCTTTTAAATTCGGTTGTTTACCCTGAAGTTTATCCATTATGAAAGGAAACGCGGTTCCGGAGAAATTTGAGCCGCCGCCAAGACAAGCTATTACTATATCAGGGTAATCTCCTGCAATTTCAAGCTGCTTTTTAGCCTCAAGCCCTATAATAGTCTGATGCATAGCCACATGGTTTAAAACGCTGCCTAACGAATATTTGGAATTTTTATTATTCAAAACATCTTCAATAGCTTCGGAAATTGCCAAACCTAAAGAACCTTGGTTATCAGGATCTTCGGTTAAAACTTTTCTGCCGGTTTCTGTTTGGCTTGAAGGGCTTGAGAAAACCTGTGCTCCGTAAACCTGCATTAAAGATTTTCTGTATGGTTTTTGTTCAAAAGAAACTTTTACCATATATACAACGCATTCTATGCCGAACTTTTGGCATGCCATCGCCAAAGCCGACCCCCATTGTCCTGCGCCGGTTTCGGTGGCAATTCTTTTAACGCCCTCTTCCTTGTTATAAAAAGCCTGGGCTATTGCCGAATTGGATTTGTGGCTTCCTGACGGGCTTACGCCTTCATTTTTAAAATAAATTTTTGCGGGCGTATCTAAAAATTTTTCGAGGTTGGTTGCTCTTACAAGCGGCGACGGTCTCCATATTTTATACGCTTCACGGACAGGTTCAGGTATGTCTATATATCTTTCAGAACTCATTTCCTGCTTAATTATTTCTTTCGGGAAAATGGCTTCCAAATCTTCAGGTGTTGCGGGTCTTCCCGCGCGGGTATTATAAGGAGGCTCGAGAGGTTCAGGCAAATCCGCCTGAATGTTATACCATTGTTTCGGCAAATCTTTTTCATCTAATATGATTTTTTTTGAACTCATAAAAACTCCTTGTTTTTGGATTTTTACAGATTGTAATTATACAAAATCTCCATTTAAAAAGAAAATCATTAATGCAGCTAAGAAGTTGCCTTTAAATATCCGATTTTGTTTGCGACAGGCGCATTATTGCGTATATGAGTGAGTATTTTTTAAGATTATTCAATTTCAACTGTTTGAGTGTAATCCTTTAAAGTTGTTATTTTAAGCGAGTTTTGAAATTGCTTAAAAAATACGAACGAATGCAATTCAGCGCCAAAGCAAACAAAACAAAAAAAACATTGTAAAATAAAGTCATTGTTAAAATTTTGTGAAATCTTCAAAAATTATTGACTTTTTTATCAAATTTTATTATAAAATAAATGAGTTTTTGAAAATTTAATGCAGTGTTTATTATGCGCGGAGGTATTATCCGATGAAAAAACCTGATGTTGTTAAACTTGTCTCCGATGTATCGGGGCTTACTCAGGGAGACTCAAATAAAGCTATAAAAGCTTTAGTAAAAGTTATTCAAGACGGCTTAAAAAAAGGTGATGTCATTTCTTTGTCAGGTCTGGGCTCTTTCCGAGCTAAAGACCGCAAAGCCAGAATGGGCAGAAACCCGAAAACGAGCGAAGTTATTCCTGTTCCGCCCGGAAAAAAGGTATCGTTTAAGCCTACTACGACTTTAAGAAAAATAATTCAATAAACAGAGGAATAGATGATGAGAGGATGAGAGGATGAGTAACGGCTAAGAAAGTCTTTGCCCATCTTCCCACCCTCCCACCTTCTCAACATCTAATATGATAAATATAGAACCGTCAAAAAAACTGGAAAAGCTGCCTCCATATCTTTTTACGAAAATTAACAATTTAAAAAACGAAGCTTATGCGAAAAATCTCGATGTTATAGATTTGGGCATGGGAAATCCGGACTTGCCGACGCCTGTTCACATTGTTGACAGGCTTTGCGATACGGTAAAACATCATAAAAATACGCACAGGTATCCGCAGGCTAAAGGGATGCCGAAGTTCAGAAAAGTTATAGCCGAATGGATGGCAAGACGTTTCGGCGTTGAGCTTGACCCTGCAAATGAAATTCTTTCGCTTATAGGTTCAAAAGAGGGCGTTGCCCATTTATGCATGGCGTATTTAAATCCGAACGATTACGTTTTGGTGTGCGATCCTGCGTATCCCGTGCATTTTAACGGCGTGGTTTTGGCAGGAGCGAAAATTCATTTTATGCCTTTGCTTGAAAAAAATAAATTTTTGCCGGATTTTACAAAAATTCCTGAAAAAATAGCGCAAAAAGCAAAAATAATGTTTTTAAATTATCCCAATAATCCGACTGCCGCTGTTGTAGAAGATAACAATTTTTGGAAAGAAGCTATAAAGTTTTGTAAAAAATACAATATTCTTTTGGTTTCGGACAACGCTTATTCTGAACTTACTTTCGGAGATTACTGCGCTCCTTCGATTTTTGAGTTTGCGGGCGCGAAAGACGTTGCTCTGGAATTTCATTCTTTTTCAAAAACATTTAATATGGCGGGCTGGAGACTCGGCTGGGTTTGCGGAGCGAAAAAGCTTTTGTATCCTTTGGAAAAATTCAAATCTTTTCTGGACTACGGCGCTCCTACGTTTATGCAGCTTGCGGGCGTAGCCGCGTTAAACGGTTCGCAGGATTGCGTTAGAGCAATATCCGCGACTTATGAAAGAAGAATGAAAATGATGACCGCGGGACTAAAAAAAATCGGCTGGCATGCGCCTGAAACAAAAGGGACAATGTATATATGGGCGGGACTTCCCGACTGTCTTAAAAAACAAGGGTCGCTCAAAGTCGCGGAAGATTTATTAAAAGAAACGGGCGTGGCGGTTTCTCCCGGCGTGGGATTCGGAAAGCACGGCGAAGGATATATAAGAATGTCTTTGGTAACTCATGACAAACGTTTTCACGACGCGCTTTTAAGAATAAACAAATTTACGAAAAATGCTAAAGGAAGTAAATAATTATGGAAAAAAAATATATAAATGTAGGTTTAATTGGCTACGGCACTGTCGGAAAAGGCGTAGTTAAGATTTTGGAAGAGAATAAAAAAATAGTTTTAAGAAAAGTCGGCAAATTGATAAAAGTTAAATCTATTTGCGATTTATATCCTATAGACAAGCCGGAACTTTACGTTAAAAGCTTCAGAAGCATAATAAAAGATCCGGAAATAGATTTGGTAGTAGAGCTTATAGGAGGCTACGAGCCCGCGAGAACAATTATTTTAGAAGCTCTAAAAGCCGGCAAAAACGTAGTTACCGCAAATAAAGCGGTTTTGGCAAAGTACTGGGACCAGATTTTTACTACGGCGCAAAGCTGCCGTAAGTCCGTATATTACGAAGCGTCGGTAGGCGGCGTTATTCCCGTTGTACAGGGTTTAAGCGAAGGTCTGGCGTCGGAAGAAATTCTTGAAATAAAAGGTATATTAAACGGCACGACAAATTTTATTTTAAGCGAAATGACAAAAAATAAAGTTTCTTACGACGAAGCCTTGAAAAGCGCGCAAAAAGCGGGTTTTGCCGAAGCCGATCCGAGTTTTGACGTTAAAGGAATCGATACCGCGAACAAGCTTGCGATACTTGCATCTCTTGCCTGGGGCGGCTGGATAAAAGTTAAAGATATAGCCGTAAAAGGTATAGCGGATTTGAATGTTGACGATATTTTAATGACTAAGAAATTCGGTTACTATGTTAAGCTTATAGGTTCCGCGCGCCAGACCAAAAACGGCATAGATTTGTCCGTTCAGCCATGTCTTGTAAAAGAGGATCACGCGCTGGGAACGGTTGAAAACGAATACAATGCGGTTGAAATACGCGGAAAAGATTCAAGCGACGTTTTGTTTTACGGTAAAGGCGCGGGACAGAGCCCTGCTGCAAGCGCGGTAGTATCAGACATTATTAATTTGTCAAAATTTATAGTGACTAATACCGCGGGGATAGTTCCGGATGTGGTTTATGACCGTAAAAAGAAAATTAAAATAGCTCCGGCAGGCAAAAGTAAAGCTCCTTATTATTTAAGGTTTACTGTTGTTGATAAGCCGGGAGTATTATCTAAAATTTCAGGGATACTTGGTAAATATAAAGTATCAATAGCAAGTCTTGCCCAGCCTGACATAAGCGGCGGAGATTATGTGCAGATAATAATTATAACGCATGAAACTCTGCGCGAAAACTTAGAAAAAGCATTGAAACAGATTGACGCTACAAAATCCATAGTTAAGTCTAAAACAGTAAAAATTAAGATAGAGAATTGAAAACTATTCTTCCGAAAAAGGAGGAGCCATGAAAAAACTAATATTAACGGCATTTTGTCTTGCAGTTTTAGCAAATACTGCTTTTGCAAAAACAGATAACAGCACTGTATATATAAGCGCAAGCCTGTCGCAGGCTTTTTCGCATTTTGCATTAGGTTCTTTTGCCGATAGTTTTTTTAATAAAAGCCCGGAAAGTGATTCAATGTTTGACGGCGCGCGCTATGATTTTTCAATGGGCTACAGGCTTGGCTCTAAGGTCAGAATTGAAGGGCAGTATATAATAATCAGCGAGAACAGTTTTGAAACGGATCATGCCAATTTGGACATAAAATATAAATCCACCGCAATATTTGCAAACTTAATATACGACTTTTGGAACGCTCAAAAAAGTTTGCTTACGCCTTTTTTGGGTATTGGCATAGGTCTGGGGTCTCCTAATTTAAAATGGAGCGTCGCGGATCTTCAAAAGGAAAAAGACACAAACGGATTTTCTTGGCAGTTTCAATGCGGTATAAACGTAAAAATTGTTGATTGGCTTTTAGTTAACGCCAAATATACGTATCTTGCCATGCCGGGCATAAACAATCCTTTTGAATCGGGTACTGCCGGTACGGAAGATGTAATAAATGATTTTAAAAAGGGCGTTCAGGGCGTAGGTGTAGGGATAACGCTGCTTTTATAATATAAAAACCTAAGTGAAAAACGGTTATTCGTAATAGTGTTTTGCGAACAGCCGTTTTTTAACACGTCTGAAAGGAAAAAGAAAAAATGTTGATGGCAATAATCTATTCGTTGATGGCGGCAGTCGCGGCAATGCTCGGAGCTGTTTTGGTTTTACGGTTTCACGAAAAAGCTAAAAAACATTCGTTTTTGATAATAAATTTTTCGGCCGGCGTAATGCTTACCATAGCTTTTGTCCATCTTATACCTGAAAGCATGGATACGAATTCTGCCGCGTCTTTATACGTTTTAGCGGGTTTTCTTATAATGTTTTTTTTACAATTCGTGGTTTTGTTTCATCCGTGCCATAACGATGATTGCCACACGCATACAAAAATCGGGATAGCTGCCGCGTCCGGGCTTTCTTTTCATTCGCTTATAGACGGTTTAATTATAGCGGCGGGTTTTGCCGCCGGCGAAGGATTAGGGATACTTACAACCTTGGCGGTTTTGCTTCACAGGTTTCCGGACGGAATAATGATATCCGGTATTTTGCTTCACTCCGGGGCGTCAAAAAAGAAAATAGTATACTTCTCTTTGCTGGTATCTTTGCTTACTCCGGTAGGCACAATTTTAGGAATATTTTTATTTAATAATATATCTCCGAAAGTATTGGGAGCTCTTCTTGCAGCGGCAGCGGGTTCTTTTATCTTTATTGCCGCTTCTGACTTAATTCCGGAAACCCATAAATGCAAAACAAGATTTGCTCCTTTAATGATTTTTGCCGGAGCGGCGTTAATGCTTGCGGCGCAGCATTTGGTTCACACACATTAATAAATATGAAAAAAATACTGGCAGTTTTTATCATTTTTTTGCTTTCTTTCCAGCCGGGTTATTCCGCCGCGAAAAAAAGTCAGCCGAAAATTAAAGAGCCCGTTATAAGCGATATAACGGAGAAGAAAATTATTTTGCCTCCGGAAGAAGATTTTGTTTCGGAAGAAGATGAAGAAACCAATCCTCTCTTAAGTTTTATAGAAAAGGCGGTTTCCGGAGCTCCAAACGACAATGAAGCGAAAGGCGCTATTTTGGAAGCGGAAGCTCTCTATAGAAAAATTGTAGAATCTTTTAAAGAAGGCAAATCCGCGGACGCTAAAAGATATTTTTCGCTTTTTATAAACAAACTTGAAAGCGCTTCGGTAGATCCGGGTCTTTATTTTTTTATGTTTAACGATTTGGAAAGCCTGATTACAAAATTAAAAAGAATTCATTCCATTGATACTCCCGCGCCTGTCTTAAAATCTGAAAAACTTTCAATTCCGATGGAATGCGAAGACAATTCTCTTGTTGAAAGATATATACAAATATATTCGACAAGCTATAAAAAATCGGTAAAAGCGTCATTGGAGCGAAGCGGCGCGTATAAGGATATGATATTAAAAACGCTTCAAAGTTTTAACCTGCCCGAAGAGCTTCAGTATTTGCCCATAGTCGAAAGTCATTTTAATAATAAAGTTATTTCAACAGCCGGAGCGGCAGGTATTTGGCAGATTATGCCTCACAGGGGAAGAGCGCTGGGTCTTAAAATAAATTACTGGATAGACGAAAGGCTTGATCCTGAAAAAGCCACAAAAGCCGCGGCCTTATATTTGAAAGACCTTTATGTTATGCTTAACGATTGGCATCTTGTTCTTGCCGGCTACAACAGAGGCGAGTTCGGACTTATACGAGACATGAAGTTTTCCAATGCTTCAAACATCAGCGAAATGACCGGCAGAAACGCTATTCCGAAAGAAACGCAAAAATATATTCCTCAGTTTATCGCCGCCGTAACAATAGCAAACAATCTGGAATATTACGGATTTGAGCCGGATGAGCTAAAGTATGCAAAGCCTGTGCTTTACGATGTCGTAAAGACCGATAAAGTTATAGATTTAAAAATTGCCGCAGAATGCGCAGGAACCACGCTTGAAGAAATAAAAAAGCTGAATCCGGCTTTAAAAGCGTGGTGTACGCCTCAGGGGTATCCGGGTTTTGAGCTTAAAATTCCCTATGGCAGTAAAGCAAAATTTCTTGAAAACATATCTAATGTGAAAGACCTGAATCCTTCGCCCGGAGTTGTCAAATATAAAGTTGTTAAGGGTGATTTTGTTGATAAAATAGCGGCAAAATATAAAACCACGGCAAAAGAAATATACAAAGACAATCCAGAACTTTCCAAACAAAAATACCTGCGTATAGGTCAGGTTATTACCGTAAGACCCGGCAAAAAACACTATCAATAGTACTATGGAATTACAGAATAGATGTCATTCTGCGAAAGAGTTTTGTAACTATTATATGGCTATTTGTGTCTTAATGATAGATAAAGCTTTGTGAAAAATCTGTGATTTTTCATATTTTTTTCAAATCGTTATTGATTAAAACAGCAGTTTTTATATACAATAAAGGCATATATTGAAATAAATCTGTATGCGGATACGTTTTTATTAAGCGGTTTATCTAAAAAACTGACAATATAGAAATAGGAGGAAATATGAAAAAACTGTTAATTTCATTATTTATTTTGGCGTTTTGCGCCGGAGGACTTTTTGCAGCTTTTAAAAAACCCGGCGATATAAGGGAAAGAGTATCTGTTCCAAGCGCGAAAACTATTGAAAATGCAATTAGAAAGGCATGTTCTATTCATAATTTGAAAGCGGTAAAGCTGGATGGTCACAATGTAATATTTGTAACAACTGAAACGGATGAATGTATTTTAACCGTCAGAATAACTTATACTGACACGAATTACATTATAGAATACAGGGAAAGCAATCTGGATGAAGAAGATGAGGAAGATAACCAAATTATCAGAAAGGTATATACCAATAAAATTACGGAGTTAAACAACGCGATTTTGAAAAATATAAGAAATGACGCCGTAGCAACGCCGGCTCCTATAAAAGAAGAAGTGTCTGCTTCAAGCGCGGATGCCATAGAAAAAGCGATTTATAAATCATGCAAGGAGGATAATTGGGCAACCAGAAAAGTTAAAGACAAAAATGTAATTCTTGCTTTTCTTGATGATGAAAGGTCAGCTTTGGTTCTCAATATAGCTTATACAGACAAGGATTACACTATAGAATACAGAGAAAGTAATTTTAATTTGGCTGAAGTGAACAGTAAATCGATTATTGACGTAATATATGAAACAAGAGTAGCGGATTTAAATAAACGTATTTTGAAAAATCTGGGAAAATAAAGTTAAAAGCCTGAAGCAAAACGAGTATATGAAAAACGGAGGGGAAATGAAGAAAATTTTGGTTTTATTGCTAGTTATGGTGTTTTGTACCGCAGGTCTTTACGCGGCTGTAAAAAAGCCGGCGACTATAAGGGAAAAAGTGTCTGTTTCAAGCGCGAATGTCATTGAAAACGCGATTAACAAAGCATGCGCGGGAAAAGAGTGGGACATTGTAAAACTTGACGGTCACAATGTAATATTTGCGACGGTTGATACTCCAAAATGTGTTGTAACCGCTAAAATAGTCTATACAAATCAGGGGTATACCATAGAATACAGAGAAAGCAATTTAGATTTTGACGATGAAGAGGAAAACGAGATTATAAACGCTACGTTCAACGCTAAAATTGCGCAGTATCTTAACAGTAGTATTTTGAGGAATATAAAGGGATAAAATAATCTTGAATAAACATAAAAGCGGCGCGGCGGTAAAGATTTTACTTTTAACCGCGCTGCTTTGTCTTTCATTTTCAGCATGCGTCAAATCCGGCGGCAAAGCGAATTACAGTGTGAACGAGTCGTCTAAAACCGACATATCGAAAAGTAAAACGTCGATGTTTTACGGTTCGTATATGTATGATTTGCATTTTAAAGCCATAGCCGTTGAAGATTCTGACGGTATCCGTGTAGTAATTATGAGCGATTTGGGCGTAAAACTTCAGGATATGAAGATACAAAAAGACGGCTCAACAAATGTTTCTTTTGCTATTTCGTATATGCCTAAACTTGCCGTTGAGCAGTTTGCGGATTTTTTTAATGAATTTTTTATTGCAGACGAAAAAGAACACATAAAAAATATAAACGGAAGAATTTATTATTTTGACAACAACGAACCTGTCCTCTGGGTAACACGAATATAAAAAATGCAGGTATTATAGCGGCTGAAAATTTTGGGCTGCAGCTTTGAAAAATCCTCACTCACATACGGTTTTCGCAACCGAACATCATAAGATTTAATCGTAAATAACCATATGAAAATAGAAAAAATTACAAACAATAAAAAACAATTTCTGGATTTATTATTGTTAGCCGATGAACAGGAAAATATGATTGACAAGTATCTGGAAAGCGGAGACTTGTTTGCATTATATGACGGTGATTTGAAAAGTATTTGTGTTGTAGCGCCGATAGATAAAAACACTTGTGAATTAAAGAATATAGCAACATATAAAAAATATCAAGGACAGGGATACGGACGAACACTGATAAAATTCATCTTTGATTACTATCAAGGCAAATATAATACAATTTTTGTCGGGACAGGAGAAGTTCCAAGTATATTATCTTTTTACAAAAATCTCGATTTTGAAGAATCGCATCGTATAAAGAATTTTTTTACCGATAATTACAATCATCCTATGTTTGAAGAAGGAATGCAGCTTGTTGATATGATTTATTTGAAGAAAAATTTGTAGTCAAAATAAACTCCCGGCAATTTATTGCCGGGAGTTTATTTTTTGTATGTTCCGTTTCTTAGTTGCTGTTTTTCTTAATCATTCTTTTCAAAACAAACATCATAATAATCCCTGCCGCAGCGCAGCATGACGCAATTACGAATGCCGGAAACATAAGGCTGATATCGCCAGCATCTCTGGCAATATCTCTATAGTGACCAGCAATTATAGATGAAATAATTGCTCCGCCGCCAAAACCAAGAAGTACTATACCGTAGTTTGTCGCCATGTGCTTTGCTCCGAAAAGATCGGCAGTCAATGACGGGAAGTTGCTTAAAAATCCGCCGTAGAAAAATCCGATAAACGCGATTAAAACGTAAATCAGATAACCGTTTGCGGAATTGACCAAAAGTGAAAGTACCGCTGTTCCGGCAAGAAGTATGAATATTGTATTAATTCTTCCTAATTTATCTGAAATTATACCCCAAAGCAGGCGGCCTAAAGAATTGAACATTGTGATAGCAAGAACTCCGATTGTGGCGGTTGTTCCTAGTCCTTTTGCTACCGCGATAGGTTTGGCAAAACCCATCATCATAAGTCCTCCCATACAGGCAAGCATAAATGTGACGGTTAATAAATAAAATTGCGGGGTTTTGAGCATTTCTTTAGGCATATAGATTTTAACCGGTTTTGCTGCTGCGGACTTTGAAGCAATGCTGTCTGCCATCCAGCCTTCAGGGGGATTCTTTAGGAAAATACTCCCGATTGAGCATACAATAAGGAAAACAAAACTTAAAACCATGAAAGATTTAGGTTCTCCGGAGCCAACGCCGCCAAAAATTGTGATAAGTCTTTCTACAATAGGGGTAAATATAACGCCGCCAAGACCGAGTGCGGATACAATTATTCCCGTAACCAGACCTTTTTTATGCGGATACCATTTTTGCGCGCAGGCAATAGTGGTAGAATATGTAAAACCCATACCGATACCGCCCATAAGACCGTAAGTTATCCACAACATTTGCGGGAAGCCGGCTGTTACAAAAGACGCGAAGAAAAACCCCGCGCTAAGAATAATTCCTCCGATAAAAACAACAGAACGCGTAGTATACTTGACCGCCAGGGTGCCGCCGATAATACTTCCTATTGATAAAGCTGCAAGCAAAATTGAAAACGTAAGCGCCGCGGAAGCGCTGTTGCCGTTAAAAATAGTATCGGCTATGCCTGTCTGGAACACGCTCCAAATGTAAGCGATTCCCAGCGTTAGCTGAATTGCGATTGCCGCAATTACGGCAAGTAAACCTTGTTTCTTCATAAGACCTCTCTTTTTTGGCAAAATAATAGCCGCCTTTTTTACCGGCGGTTATTATTTGATATTTTGTTTACGAAATTACCGTATCAACAGCAGGCTTTTCTTCTCTTTTCTTATGCCTTGCAAAAAGCTTGTCCGAAGCTTTTTCAAAATAACCTTTTTCAATAAGAAATGATAAAACAGCACAGAAAATAAAAGAGAAAAATATCAGAGAATAGATAGAATCTCTGATGCCGTTCGGCTCAGGCAATGTTTGAGCCGCTGTGGCGGCAAGCACTGCCGTAACAAGTCCGTTGGGACACATCGCAAGAGCGACGCTTGTGTCGGTTCTGTCTATATTTTTTGACAAAGTATAGTTTGCAATCGGAATTCTTGAGCCGATTTTAACAATCATAAAGACCAATCCCAAAATAATATAGCCGACGCTTGAAAAACGCATGGAAATTCCCATGTAAACAAAAAACAGCGTTTTTAATATATATTCCACTTCTAAAAAAAAGCTTTTTTCTTCAAGTCTGAAAGACAATGCTTCTATCCTAAAAACTTTTCCCCAAAGTTTGTGCAGCACTCTCATATTTCCTATTGTAAGACCGAACATCAAAACTCCGATAGCTCCTTCGGATTTAAACAATCCGCAAACAGCGTAAACCAAAAGAATAAACGCAAACGACAAAGAATTGGCGTTTTCAAGCTGTCTTATTTTGTTTAAGATGACAGACCAGAAAAAACCTGCCAGAATGCCTATTACCGAAGCAATCAGAAACGAATAAGCCATTTTGCCGAAAACAGCCGAAGTGCTGAAACTTGCCTGTTGGGACATACTTAAAAGCGCCAAAACAAGCACAACGTTTATTATGCTGCTGACGCTTCCTTCAATTACCAAAATTGTTTTCATTTTTTGGGAAATATTGAGTTTAGACAGCAGGGGCGCTACTACTACAAGAGAATTATCAGCTATTATATTTCCAAGAAGTATCGCGTAAACAGGATTTAAACCCAGGAATACTACCGAAATCCAAAAAGTTAAAAGAATTACCGCCGCGATTGCCGCTACGGTAAACCAAAGTCCTTGTCCGATAGCTTCGCGCAGAGCCGAAAAGCGCAGAGCCGCTCCGGAACGGAACATTATAATAATAAGGACAAGTTCGGTAAAAACTCTGTCCAGTCTTCCGAAATGATCCAGATGGACAAGGTGGAGAACAGGACCGACGATAAGACCTATTACCATCAAAGGCAGAGCGTCCGGTATTCTGGTTTTTTGAAAAGTAGCTGAAAAAACCTGCCCGAGTATTAATACTAAAGATATGAAAAAGATAGAAGCTACAATGCTTGTTCCCATATTGCCGTAGATAGTACCACTTTTTTAGAGTTATGTAAAATATGCGAAAGGTTGTTAAATGTCAATTCCCAGTAATTTTTTTGCCGCAATCCCTATAATAAAAGCGGCTATCGCAACGCCTATACTTATACAAGCCATTTCGGAAAACTGCTTTTTAAACGAAAGGGTTTTTGCTATGGAAATATAATAGGTAAAAAAGAAAATTATGAGAATGGCTGTCGTCATCATTATGACGAATGCCGCGACATACATATGTTTCGGAAACAGTATGTAAGGAAGCAGCAGCAAAGCTACGGTAATAAGATAAGCAAAACCCGTATATATGCTTGCTTGTAAAGCTTTCGGATTTGCTTCGGCGCGTTCGGCAAGATATTCTGACCCCGCCATAGACAAGGTAGCCGCTGTTCCGGTAATAATTCCCGTAAGAGATATAACTTTTGTATTAGCCAAAGCAAAGGTAAGACCTGCGAGAATTCCCGTAAATTCGATAAGCGCGTCGTTAAGACCAAGCACAACCGCCCCGGTATATTTCAGACGTTCTTCATCGAGCATTTCCGCAAGTGCGCGTTCATGCATTTTTTCATTTTCAATAATTTCGGCAAGTTCGGGGATATCCTGCGCCAAAATTTCATAATCCGCGTATCTGCTTTTATTAAAAAATTTTATTAAAAAGGTGTATCCCGTAATGTAATTCAGAATAATATGCCACATTATTCTAAAACGGTTAGCGGGAATATTTTTTCCGCTGTAACGTTTCCATATTTCCGCGTGCTCTTTTTTTTGCGCGGATATTTTAAGCAAAGTTTCTTTATCAAGGGCGTTTTTGATTTTGGCAGCTATAATTGCGCAAACTATGCTTGCGGCTTCTTCTTCACTCTGGTATTTAATTATAAGTTTGTGATGTTTGTGTTCCATAATCAATTCTCCAAATCCAAATCAAAAATTTCGCAATGATTTGTTTCCAAATTTATTAACGCGACGGTTCTTCTGCCGTAACGCCATCCGCAGGCTTCCCCGGGATTAAGGAATACGGTTTCTCGTATTTTTTCTATACGCGGTATGTGGGTATGTCCGTATATAATATAATCGTATTTTCCTGCCGCAGTCGTAAAAATACGATGCGACATAACAAATTTCTTTTCTTTTAAAGTAAATTCAAACGGCGCATTTTGTATAATTCCGAAATTTGATATTACGTTTTCAAGCGCGGAGTGTTCAAAATCGCTGTTTCCGAAGACCGCTTTAAAACCGCATTTTAATGCTGCAAATTCTTTCGCCGCCGAAGCCGAAAAAATATCTCCGCAGTGCAAAACCAGATTTGCGCCGCGGAGATTAAAAAATTTTACCGCTTCTTTTATTGAAGAAATATCATTATGCGTATCAGAAATAACGCCAATCAGCATAAATTATACTGATTTTACTTCTTTTATTTCAGGAACAGCCTGTTTAACGGCGTTTGTTACGCCATACTGCAAAGTCATTGTCGCCATCGGGCATGTTCCGCATGCGCCTGTAAGTTTAACAAATACTATTCCGTCATCGCTTACGTCAACAAGTTCTACGTTTCCGCCGTCTGCCTGTAAATGGGGTCTTACTGTTTCCAATGCTTGTTCAACTCTTTCTTTTAAGCTCTTTTCCATTTCCGGCTCCTTTTATAATTTTTATACGGTTATTATATCATAAATTCTATTTTTTAAAGTATCCTGACACTATTTTTGCATAATCTTTATTAATTATAAAACTTTTGTCGGTACGCCACAAATCTATAATTTCTTTTTTATCTTTCTTCCAGCCGTTTATATAAGTTTCGAAACCATATACAGGTCCTTCTCTCTTTATATAGTTTGTATTTTTTACGCACCAATATAAACCTGACGGAAAAAGATATCCTGCATATTCTTTGTAAGACCATAAAGTATAGTCAAAACCAAAACTTTTAAAAGAACCCAGCATAGCGTCTAACCATTCTTTTTCTCCGTAATGACCGCCGCGCCAGTTGATTCCGAATTCTCCGCAAAATATGTTTGTATTATATTTTTTTGCAAAATCAAAATATTTCTTTAAATGTTTTTTTATTTTGTCTTTTGTCCAAAATTCGCCGTTTGAATTGCAAGGGAATTTTAGAGTCGGCGTATAATTATATACATAATCTAACGGAGCATAGGAATGCATGCTTATTTCTATGCCGGGCTTTATGAGAGGCGCTAAAAAATCTATATCTTGCGACCAGAGGTTGCCTTCAAGCCAGATTATATGTTGCTCATCAACATCTCTTATGGCTTTAATTACTTTTTTATAATAGTCTAATATCTGAAATTTCTTCTTTTTTTCTAAAACGACAGGTTCGTTTAAAACATCATAACCTAAAAGCGCTTCGTGCTTTCTAAACCGTTTTGCAAGAACAGCCCACAGTTTACAAGCTCTGTCTTTGTTATAGTCGCTGTCCCAAAATTTTGCTATACCGGTGCTGTCGCTATGCCAGTCGGCATTTTGAGCGCCCGGAGCAGCGTGCAAATCAAGTATAACTTTAAGTCCGTACTTTTTAGACAAGTCCAATGCTTTTTTTAAATACCCTATACCTTCTTCACTGTATTTGTAAGGAGCAGTTTCTATAAGACTGTAATTAAAAGGCAGTCTTATCGTATTTGCGCCAAATTTTGATATGTTCTTAAAATCAAGCTCTGTAATAAAATTGTCACGATAGGCCTTTTCAAATTCTTTTAACGCTTTTTTACCGTTAACTTTTGAAAATTCTTTTTTGAAAACATGCTCGGATATATTTCTTCCGCCGGTCATATATCCTTCCATCATAAGCCAGGCGCCGAGATTGACGCCGTAAAACCGTTCGTTTTTTTTGCGGAAGACATTCTTTTCTAAAAGAGAATTTTCTTTATTCATGGCATTTTTCCTATATTTTTAAAACGTTACTGCTGTTTTGTAATCGTCAGTATATCCCCAATGCGCTGTGAATATGTATTCGGCGTTAGGTATATGGCGGATAATATCTCTGGTTTCCGCCGCCTGAATTTTATCCATATCAAAGAATTCGGGAATTGGCGCTATTTTGCCGTCTTTCAGGCTTACAATGTCACCTGTGAATAAGTATTTGTCATTGACTAAATAAGCCGTCATTCCGGTGGTATGCCCGGGAACAAGAATGCTTTCAATTTTCAAATTGCCTATTTGGACTGTTTCGCGGTCATTTAAGAGAATATAGTCTGTACGGGGAATCGAATTGCCAAACCATAGAAATCTCGATTTTTTGCCGTTTATCATCTGCTCTTCTTCTTTTGAGATATAAACTTTGGCTTTGTCAAACAGCTTCAATGCTCCTGCATGGTCTCCGTCGGTATGCGTTAGAAGTACCGCTATTACCGCGTCTGGGTTAATCCCCAAATTTTTCATTTGTTCCGCTACCGTCGCGGCGTTTGTCGCGCAGTCAATAACTATGTATTGCCCGCCGTCTTGTATAACGAACATGTTAGCATAGTCATCTTTTACTACAAAAATATCGTTGACAATTTTTCCTGTTGCCATGGGGGTAAATCCCGACATTTCCGATTTCATTTTCAACATCATTCCGCCAAACGCCAATGCCAGCACAGCTGCAATACTACAGATGGTTATTACTACTATTTTTTTCATTTTATTGTTCCTTTGTTAAATAGCTTTGTCACAAATTTATCAAGTATTTTTCTGCAACTTTTTACAGCTATACTTTCTGCTGAATAATTCTGATAATGTCACTTATCCAGTCGGTTATATAAGGAATATTCAGCGTCACTATCATACTCAAAATCTTTACAATAACAGCTATAGCCAAAGTCATTCCCAAAACGATCCCTATTCCGCGTATTATGCCCTGCAGCAGGTTTCTCCACCAAGAGTTATACACGGTATCTAAGCGTTTCACCAGATATTTGAGCCTGGCTGTCACTTTCCTGTCAGTAAGTTTATTGTATTCCATAGGCGGCTTGGAAGGCTGCTGTTGTGTCTTTTCCTGTTCTTTTGTCATAATTTGATCCGTTGATTTATCAGATTTGAAGTAATATTTTTTTAGCCAACCTGCAGCAAACCACATTAAACTACAATTCATAGGTAAAGTCAAAAAGGTTGTCCATTTTTCTATCTGCTTTTTAATAAAGAGTATTTGCAATGGCAGTTGTCTTACACCGTATGCATTTATTATAATTTGCATACTGTTTAGTAAAAAGGAGAGGCTTTATGGAAAGAGAAAAGATAATAGAAGTCAGAAACGCGTTTTATAAAATGACGCTGCTTGGATTCATAGTATATTTTGCGGGAATTCTGTTTTGCGTATTATTTCCTAATTTCATATCGGCGTGCAGTTCTTTTATGTTTGGCACGGAAGGTAGTATCGGACAGGCATTATTGATTGTGTTTGGTATGATGGAAGCTATGATAGTATTGTTCTTTTTGATACCTGCGCTTGTCCTGCACTGGCAGTATAAAAATAAATAAAAAAATCCCGTTTTAGTCCCATAAATAAAATATGGCGCTAAAACGGGATTAATTACCAATAAGTACAGCTAGATACTAGTTTTTTTGCCGCTTTTCTTTTTTATACCGTCATTATAATGAGCATTTACGTGGCTTGCGTCGCAGAAAGGCTTTAGTTCTGACTCTCCGCATCTGCATAACGCCTGCCGGTTGCGGGCTTCGTATATTTTTCCGTCCGCGTCTTCAATAACAATATTTCCCGTAACAAATATACCTGCGCTGACTCTTTTTGGCAAGTCTTCAACTATGCTTATGCTGTCTTCAAGCGTTGGTTCTACAGGCAATCCGTTAAGCACTGCCGTAAGCCTGCCGGCAGGACATGCCGATGCGGCTTCTACAGCCTCTTTCTTTGCTTCAGGATTTGCTGAATTTTCAGTTAACTCCCACGCGTTTCCAAGGTGCTTATGACAAAGTCTGGCAAAGGCGCATCTGTTATCATCAAGTAATTCCATGCCTTCGCCGTTCATAACTTCTATTCTGTCTTTGTATTTGCTGTGTCCTGCTGTTTCGGTACCGTCAAAGCCGGTTTTTTGGTGCGTACCGTCGCAAAAAGGAGGATTAGCGCTGTTTCCGCATCTGCACAAAGTATAACCTGTTTCAGGGGTGTCAAATTTTTTTACTGTTTTTAAAACATTAAGCCCGTCTTCTTCTGCCAGTTGTTTTAAATATAAAGAAACATCACCTGATACAACATACGGTCCGTTTTTTGTAATTTTAATCTTTTTCATATTTACTCTCCTTGAAATTGCGCGTTTTTGGACTCTGCCATTTCAAAAACGATAACATGCGCGAAACTTTTAGTTTTTATTGTTATATCTTCTTCAACAATTTCAAGCGCGTCCTGCGCATTTAACTTGGTTAAATTAACATCCGCGTCACCTTCAATTAACACCAGATAAGCCTGACGGTTTTTGCCTATTTTCAAAGTAATGTCATTGCCTTTTGTAATGTATGTTGCGTAAACGTTAACATCGGCATGTATCTTTATTGGCGCGTCACTCTTCTTATTTTTTGTATAAGACGCTATAGGCAGCCATTTGTTTTGACGGTCTTCCCACTTAAAGCGGTAATCTCCGTAGTTTGGTTTATGATTTGGCGCGTCAGGTAAAATCCAAATCTGTAAAAAACGAAGCTGTTTTTCTCCGAAATTGTGTTCGCTGTGAAATACGCCTGTTCCCGCGCTCATATACTGAACTTCGCCGCGCTTAAGCGTGCCTTTGTTGCCCATACTGTCAGCGTGGGTAATTTCTCCGTCAACCACATAAGTAATTATTTCCATGTCTTTGTGCGGGTGAGTGTCAAACCCCATGTCGGGAGTTACTGAATCGTCATTTACTACACGCAAAACGCCGAATTGGATATTGTCGGGATTGTAATAATTAGCAAAAGAAAAGTGATGAATAGACGTAAGCCATGAATGCTCGCCGCGTCCCATTTTTTTGTGATCTATAAATCTTAACATTTACAGCCTCCTTTGTTTATAATTTTAAAAATATGCCTGCTTCAAACATTATTTTTAAAAAATCAGGGACAGTGTCCGCGCGGTTCCAGTCGCGCTGCAGTTCGCAGGCAAGCTGGGCTATGCTTATTAATTGCGCACCTGCCTGTTCCGCTCGTCTCAAGGCAGTTTCGTGCGCCGGCTTTGATGTTCCTCCTATAGCGTCAACCACCGGAAAAACCTCATAACCTTCTTTTAACGCGTCAATTGTAGGAAAAGTAAGACAAGCTTCAGTCCACAATGCCGTCATTATAAGCTTTTTGCGTCCGGTTGCTTTTACCGCTTCATAAAATTCTTTGTCTTCCCACGCGTTTATAGACGTTCTGTCATAGGAAGGTATATCTCCCAAAGCTGCTTTTAAATCGTGTATGGTTTCTTTGTTTTTTCCGCTTTGAACGTTTACGGTAGACAGCACTACAGGCAGCTTAAACGCTTTTGCGATTTCAGCCACAACTGTAATGTTTTTAACAAGCTGAGAACGATCCATCGAATTAATAGACTGAACTTGCGTGGGCTGGTAATCAATGATTACAAGTGCGGCATTTTGCGGTGTGATAAGCCAATCTTCTTTCGGGTTTCTTACGGGAAAACTTGTCATAAAGCCTCCATTTATTACCAGACTGATTTAACGGTTGTTTTTATTTAAAAAGTTTGGCAAGTTCAGTTATGGATCCTTCTACGCATTTAGCATCAAACCCGGAATCAGACAAAAACTCCTGTGCCGTTTGAGCGCGATGACCGCTTGCGCATGTTGTGATTATCAGTTTGTCTTTAGGCAATTCCTTGATGTGCGCAGGCAGTGTGTCAACCGGGATATTTATGGCAATATCAATTTTACAGTCTTCCAATTCTTCCGGTCTTCTCACGTCAACAAGAATTGCATCATCTTTTGACAAAACTTTAAAGGCTTTAGTCGCAGTAATTTTGTTTATCATAAAGCTTTCCTATTCAAAAAACAAAGTAAATTTTCTGCCTTTAAAATTTATAAGTTTTTCTTTTTTCATTGCTGCAAGTTCCCTTGTCATTGCGCTTCTGTTTACAGACAAATAATTTGCCATATCATTTTTAGTTATAGGCAGCTCAAATTTATTTTTACCGGTCTTGTGCTTTTGATCTAAAAGGTAAAATTTTATTCTTTCCCTTATACAGGTTCTGCTTAAGCATTCAAGCCGTTTGTACAGTTTTATTCGGTCATCCGCAAAAAACAAGCATAAATTTTTCAGCATTTTGATGTGTGTTTCATTTGGCAAGCGCTGCGTATTGATTATTAAATCAAAAGATAACGATGCTACAATAGCTTTTTTTATTACCTGATATCCGGCAAATATTTTTGCAGGTACGTCAAAAAGCGTTCCCGCTAAGATATCTCCCGCTTCATACTGCTGCGCCATTAGTCTGGTACCGCAGGCATCTTCAATAATTAAGTGAATCTGACCTTCTATAAGAATATAAAGTTTTTTGGGAAGAAAGGCAGTATACGAAAATTTTTCATTGTCGCATTCTATAAACGAGTCTTTTGCATATTCGTGTTTTTTAATATATAAATAAGGCATCAACTGCCCTATTTCTGATTCTGACATATTTTGGAAAAGCAAGTTTTTAGCAATAGTTTTTTTATAATTATTTCCAATTCGCATAAAATCCTTTTAGCGTATTCGTTAATTTATATTTTAAAAAATGTTTAGATAAATATTGTGGTGCATTTGCACCATAACAGATATATTAAAATTATATAAAATGACCATAAAAGTATATCATTTTGAGTTGTAACGGGGGTATTTTATGTCTGAAGATAAACTTTGGTCTGTAATGAGAACTGCCGCCATTTTGACAAATCCGAAAGAAATAGGAATTAAAAATCTGTCTGAAAAAGACATTTCTGTTTTTGGCGTTGTTATGGATATAGGCTATGAAGAAGGCACGGCAACCCTCATAAGTTATATTACCGGAGATGCTAGTTTGTATTACAGTTTTGGCGGAGGTTTTGTAAACGGCGCAAGCAAGGCTGAAATTAAAAACGCCGCAATAAAATTTGTTACAGAAGCGCAAGAATACTTACAAAAGGCAGAACCGGTCAAAGAAGTTTCCGTGCCCAAATTAAATGAAATATTCTTTTATCTTCTTTCCAATAAGGGTTTATTTTTACTTAAAGCAAACATTGAAAAAATTAACGAGCTGTCGGAACTTTTTAAAACGGCAAACACAGTAATATCTGCAATAAACGTCTACAGTGAAGTAAAATTAAAGCACAAGTATTTTGGATTTACTAAAAAAGCCTAGTCTAGCGCCATATCAAAGCATCTCTTTTTTCTATCAGCAGTCAAAAAATTCGCCATCATTCAGTACCTTTATATTGCCTTTTATTCCCAGCCGCGTAAAGGCTTGCGGTTCTTCGACATGGATCGGAATAACTATCTTAGGCTTGGTTATTTCGCAGAGCTTCTTTATGTCTTCGGCTGTGGCGTGTCCGCTTGTATGCAGTTCCGCGAACTTGCTTCCGGTCTTTATTGCATTGTCTATGAATTCTGCCTTGTATTCATCGTATGCAGGGCGGTGTTTTTCTAGGTAACCCGCCCATAGGGAGTAAATCAGCAGGTTGTCCGGGAATGCTTTCATTACCTGTTGCGGTACGGAATTCGCTCTGTTGTTTGCTCTTATCATCATGCAGAAGCCACGGCTGTTCATGTAGTCGTGTAGTTTTTTGTTCTTTGGGTTGTATTTGTAGACCGTTTGCCTTGTGAAATCGTAGTACGATGATTTGGAGGTAGCGTTCATTATCTTCAGTATGTCGTCTTGAAAATCATAAACGATGAACGGCTTTCGGTTGGCTATCGCCGCATTGTAGAATGCCGCTATTGAGTCTATGTTTGTTGAACTGCAAAGCACTAAGGTATTTTTGTTTTCTCGCATTAGTTTTTCAGCAATTTTGCCCATCTCATGTTCGGTCATTACTTTCTCGCCGGGTCTTCCAAGCATAGTGCCTTCGGTTATCAGTACATCAAGGTTGCCGGCGTATTTTGCGAAGACGAGCGGCATCTTTTTGCCTCTTGCTCCGTGCATGCGAAAGTCGCCTGTGTGCAGTATTCTTTTCCCTTCGGCTTCTATCAACAGCGCATAGGCATCAAAGGCAGAGTGGTCGACCATCAGCGGTGTTATTGTGATGTCTTTGATTTTCAGCTTTTTTCCCGGCGTAAATGTCTTAAAAGTTTCGATGAGTTCAGGGTTTCCTTTTTTTAGTTTCGTTTTGATTGCTTGCTGGACTACGGCGAAAATCTGCTTTGCTATTTCGCCCATGTAAATTGGCACTTCTGGCAAAACTTTCTCGAACATACCGATATGGTCACCGTGGTAGTGCGTAACGAAAATGCCGTCGCAGTCGGGCTTGCCTGTGGTTACGCCTTCTATTGCTATTCCCGTGTCTTTCTTCTTTTCAGCGGTCGGCAGTTCCGACCCTATGTCGATTATAATTCGCGCTTTCGCCGTTTTTATCTCGGTTATGCATCCGCCGATTTGGTGGGTTCCTCTATGTATCTTAATTTTCATCGATCTTTTCCGTCAGGGCTGCCCAGACATTGTCTATTGTTGGTCTTTCGAGTTCGTCTTCCGGCGGCTCTTCACCCACATTGAACCAAGCGGTGTTCCTTGTTTCAGTTTCTCCAAGCTCTTTCTTTCCAGATAGATGCTTATTCAGGGTTTCCATGCTGGCACGTTCGTTCTTTGTTCGGTTCTCCGGGTCTGGGGTTAGGTAGACGAGCAGTCCAGGGTTGTCTAAAATGGTGATTTCTCTGCTGAAATGCGTGTCGAATAATTCGTTGATTATGTCGATGTGTCTTTGGTATTGTTCTATAATTCTTGGACGTTGTTCGTTTATGGCTTCCTTGTAACAAATGACTTGTTTCCCAACTGACGGCATGCCTTTCTTGCAAAATACTTCCTTATTCGAATAAAATTTGCCTTCTACGAACATGATTTCGTCCGTTTTTGTGTTCAGTAGAACCATGTCACACTTCTTTCTTCCGTTTTTTTTCCCGTTCAGGCAGACTTCTATGTCAAGCACTACTACATCGGTCTTTCGGTTCTTGACGAAAGTGTGGCAGGTTAGGCGGTCTAGTAGTTGTCGCTCCTCATCGGCGAATCTTATTTTGTTTTGCTCTTTGGCCAACTTGTAGGGGTAGGATTTTAGATCTTTTGCGTTTTTGGGTTGGTAGTCGGGATTTTTGTCATATTTCTCATCTCTTTTGAGTTTGTTTCCTTTCCAATTATAAAGGCAGCCGCCACCGTAGTAAAAGTGTAGCTCTCCTTTGCGTACCGCCGGAAAGACGATTCCGTTACGAATCTCTTTTTCCAGCTCTGCGTAAATAGCGGCATCTGTATCGCTCAGCCCGCCTCCATTCTTCTTCTTCGTTGTGTCGAATTTTCTTATAAAGCCAGTCGGCTCGCCCTTGTTTTTTTTACTCATCGGCTTTTCTCTCTTTTTTGTGGTCAGGAGATAGAGAAGTTGACCACTGTTTATTTGTTTTTAGATATTGTTTTCATTGCTAGACGGCAAAGTTTGCATGAGGGCGAAGAAATGTTTAGGCTCGCCGGTACTAAAATATTCATACCAAGATTCCAGTGTGTTTGATTGAAAAACATCTAAATGTTCAATAATTTGTTTCGCCCACAACAAAGCTCCGGTGGAACTTGCAGTGATAAGGTTGTTATCAGCTACCGACGGCTTATCTATATAAAAACTTTGCCCTTTATAACCAGGAGAAACCATTTCAAGAAATCCCGGTCCATTACTGGTATGCGGACGCTTATCCAATAGGCCAAAGTTGGCAAGAGCAGCGGTAGCCCCGCAGATTGCGCACACCGTAGCGCCTAAAGAAAGAAATTCGCTTGCTTTTTCGATGATAGCGCCATGCCTTTGATCGTTCCATGTATTTGCGCCCGGTAATAGCAATATGCTTGTTTCATTAATAACAATATCATCAATCAAACAATCGGGTATTATTGTAATACCGCCCATTGTATTAATCGGCTCTTTAGAATAACTAACCGTTTTGATCGGTATACGTTGCTTACCCTTTTTGAAAAATCGACCGGAATTTAGCTCCGAAATAACGTATCCCAACTCCCAGTCGGCTAAAGTATCAAGAACGTAAACATAAACTGTACTCATAAAATTTCTCCATTTTCATTATGTTACTATATCCTTTTTTTAAACAACTTTTGTAATTTTTTTATATCAGTCGTGTAATGCTCGTCGTATTCAAATTTTGTATTTTCCGGCAAATCAAATACATTAATAATTCCTTTGCGTATAGACGGCGTGTCTTTGCTTTCATCAAGATAAACTACAAATTGTTTGTTTTTTACAAGATAAACCACTCTGCCTCTCGGAATTTCTAAGTAATCAACATATTGCGGATATAATTTAGAAATTGCATCGTCAAAAACATCGCTATGGCTAAAATCGCTGTCAATAGAATACCCGTTAGACTTTAATTCTTTAAGGCTCTGGGGTTTAGCGTCAATAACGCCATTTCCAAGAATAAAGAAAATTCCGACTTTTGGGTTTGGCTCTCTGTCTTTAAACTCGCCAAAGTCGCGTTCAAAAGATAATGGTATTGTTTTGCAAAGCCCGCGAGTGTTTTTTACTGTTATCAAGTCTGCGGAATATTGAAAATCATAGTCTGTTGTAAAATAAGAATTTCTGTGAATGAAAGTTATTATATCGGTGTTGCGTTCCGAGGCGCTTAAATATCTTAAATATGCATATGTCGGAGTTTGTCCTTTATAATTTTTGACTCCCTTCCAACGGGTTGTTGCTATAATCGGTATATTCAGATTTTTTAATTCTTTCATCGCTGTTTCTGTTTTTTTGTTTGAAGTTTTCAAGATTGCGGAATCATCTATAATTATTAAAGATACAGGCTTATCGGTATTTTTTAATTTGTCGGCTAATTGTTTTGATTCTGACACTATGTCGGTTAAGGTAAACGACGAATTATCAATATATATAGGCGCTTGCGAAAGTTTTTGTCCTGCCGTTTTAATAAGCTGAAATTTATCATCGCCGGAGTGTTTTTTGCTAAACAATTTCAACGGAATTTGCGATAGTAAAGATAAGAGGCGGACAGTGATGGTATCTTTTGAATTTTCCGTTGAAAAAAATAGAACGCTTTTTTTATTGTCTATCGCGACATTTTTGGCGACGCTTAAAACAAAAGCAGTTTTACCCATAGACCCAAGAGCGGACACCAGCATTATTTCTCCTGCGTTTATACCGCCTGTTATTTCGTCAAATTCTTTAAATCCTGTCGCAATCCCTGTAATTTCTTTTTTTGGCGTTTGTAATTTTGATAAAACGCTTGCGACATCTAAATCAATGTTGTTCATTAAAAACTTCCTTTGTATTTTTCCATATTATATAAAACATATGCGACAACGTATTGTCGCCAAAGGTTAAAGATATTGTTGTTTTATGGGACTAAAACAGGACTAATTAATTATGAGTAAAACTATTCTTTGCGAAAAGATTTTTTATTAGGCAAGGCGGCAACACGAGGAAGTTTGCATAAAGGCAAACGACAAGTGCTGCAACAAAGCATAATGAAAAATGTTAAAGCGAAAACGCGCCCAAGAGGAGTTGAACCTCTAACCTTTTGATTCGTAGTCAAACGCTCTATCCAATTGAGCTATGGGCGCATGTAGTTATTGAAAGGAAAATTATTGTACTATTTCGGTTTTATTATGTCAAAACCGGTATATTTTCTTAACACTTCGGGAATTACAACCGAGCCGTCTTCCTGCTGGAAGTTTTCGAGTATAGCGGCAAAAGTTCTGCCTACAGCCACGCCCGAACCGTTAAGCGTGTGCAAAAACTCTCTTTTTTTAGTCTGCGAGTTTTTTACTTTTATATCCATGCGTCTTGCCTGAAAATCGTTGAAATTTGTGCATGACGAAATTTCTCTGTAGCCGTTATCCGCGGCAAGCCAGACTTCCAAATCATAAGTTTTAGCCGATCCGAATCCCATATCGCCCGTGCAAAGAAGCGAAACTCTGTAAGGAAGACCGAGTTTTTCCAAAACATTGCCCGCGTCTAAAACCAGAGCTTCAAGTTCGCTCATAGAGTTTTCCGGTTTGGCAAATTTAACAATTTCAACTTTGTTAAACTGATGGTTTCTTATAAGACCTTTTGTATCTTTTCCGTAAGAGCCGGCTTCGCGTCTGAAACAGGCTGAATATGAAACATATTTTTTCGGAAGCTCCGTGTCTTCTAAAACATCGCCTCTGTAAATGTTTGTTACGGAAACTTCAGCCGTAGGTATGAGATACAAATCGTCTTCGGAACATTTGAACGCATCTTCCTCGAATTTCGGAAGCTGTCCCGTGCCCTGCATTGAAAGTCTGTTGACCAAATACGGAGTCATTATTTCGCTGTAGCCCCTTTCTTTGTGCGTATCAATGAAAAAATTTATAATTGCTCTTTCCAAAGCGCATCCTTCATTTTTTATTACGGTAAAACGCGAACCTGAAATTTTTGACGCGGTCGCAAAGTCCAAAATTCCGAGTTTTTCGCCGATTTCCCAGTGAGCTTTTGCTTTAAAAGAATGTCTTATCGGGTCGCCTATAAAGCGGACAATTTTATTGTCTTTTTCATCTTTTCCTACAGGCACGCTTTCATCGGGAACATTGGGGATTCGGAGTAAAAAATCTTCCATCTGGTTTTCAATCATTAAAAGCCCTTTTTCAAGTTCCTGTATGGTGTCCCTTATTTCGTTGACTTCGGCAAGAAGATCCGGAGAAGGTTCCTGTTTTTCTCTTTTAAGCTTGCCGACTTCTTCGGATTTTTGATTTCTTTTAAGTCTTAATTGTTCAATTTCACCGATTGCGACGCGTCTTTCGGAATCCCACGCGAGCAGACAGTCGAAACTTATGTTTTGATTTCTGTTTTTCATTGCCGTTTCAACGGCTTTGAGGTTTTCCCTGATGAATTTGATGTCTAACATTTTAATCTCCAGTGCTTTATATAGTAATTTATTACGGGCTAACGTGGATTCCGGATCAAGCCCGGAATGACAACGCCTATTGTCGTTAACTCCACTCTTCACACTCCAAACTTCACTCTGTCTTTAATTCGTGTAGTGCAGGTCTACTATATTTTTTGTTCCTACGGTTTTTTCTATGTCGTTTACAAAATTGTCTGAACAGTCTGTCGTATATTCCGTTTCTATGCTGAAATTTCCGTGAGCGGGGTCTTCCAAATCTAAAAATACTTTAGCTTTACCTCTGTGCGTGGCAAAAACTTTTTTTAATTCCTCGCTCAAAGCGTCATCATATCTTGTGGTTGAAAGTTTTATATGAACTTTACCGCAATTCGGCTGAAACTTGGTTTTTGCTTCGTCTATCGTCATTATTTCTTCGGCTGAAATTTTGGGGAGCGCATCCGTGCCCATAAGCAGTCCTTTTATAACAACAACGCTGTTGGGAATCAGATATTTCTCAAACAAGTCGTACTTTTGAGGATACAATGCGACGTCAACGCTGCCGTGTAAGTCTTCAAGTTTAAATAGCGCCATAGGTTTATCTTTTTTTGAAAGCGTTTTTTTTATTGCTGTCATCATGCCCGCTACTCTGATGATTTGCGCGTTTTTAAAATCCACATCCGGTTTTGGTTTTGGAAGATTATCGAGTCTGTAATTAGAATAAGCTATAAGTTCTCTTTTTCGAGGCGTAAGCGGATGTCCAGAAATATAGAATCCCAAAACTTCTTTTTCAAAATTAAGCGCTTCAAGCTGTTCTAAAGGTTTTTCGGCTTTTTTTAAAGTGTTTGTTTTTCCGATATCTGTGTCTTCTCCGAACAAAAATCCCTGCGCCGATTCTTTTTCGGCTTTAATTTTTGCCGCCGCGTCAACGGATTTGTCTACGCTTGCGATTATATCGGCTCTTATTTCTAATTTATTTTTTCCGAAAGAGTCAAAAACTCCGGCTTTCGCCAGATTTTCAAGAGCTTTTTTATTTACGGATTTTAAATCTATTTTCTGCAAAAAATCGTCCCAGTCTTTAAATTTGCCGCCGTCATTTCTTGCCGCTTCTATTGCCAGGGTTACGCCTTCGCCGACGCCTTTTACCGCAAGCATTCCGAAACGTATATTTCCATTTTCTGCTTTAAACTTGCTGTCCGAATACTGAACGTCCGGCGGAAGTATTTTGATTCCGAAAGTTTCCGCGTCTTCAAGATACATTACCAGTCTGCTGTCTTCGTCTTCTTTTATCGCGGAACGCCCGATTTCCGAATTTAAAAGAGCGGTAAAATATTCAAGAGGATAATTGGCTTTTAAAAAAGCCGTTCTGTACGCTACTATTCCGTAAGCCGCGGAATGCGATTTGTTAAAACCGTAACCCGCGAACTTTACAATGTCGTTAAATATCTTTTCGGCAATTGCTTTATCAACTTTTTTTGCCGCGGCGCCGTTCATAAATTTTCCGCGCATTTTTTCCATGATTTCCGGGAGTTTTTTGCCCATGGCCTTACGTAAATCGTCGGCTTCTCCCGGAGTAAAACCCGCCAAATCTAAGGACATTCTCATAACCTGTTCCTGATACAGAATAACGCCGTAAGTATCTTTTAAAATAGGCTCCTGCAGAGGATGGTCATAAGCTGTTTTTATTCTTCCGTATTTGCGGTTTACGAATAAATCAAGCATTCCCGCTTCCATAGGACCCGGGCGGTATAAAGCTACCAGCGCGACAACATCATCGATGATAGACGGTCTTAGTTTTCTTATAAGGTCGCGCATTCCTTTACTTTCAAGCTGAAATATACCCATAGTCTGCGCGTTGCAAAAAAGTTCGTAAGTTTTTTTATCTTCAAGGGAGATATCGTCTATATTAAAAGCCGGTTCTTTTCTCTTTATCATTTTAACGCAATCGTCTATTAGGGTTAAGTTGCGAAGCCCCAAAAAGTCCATTTTTAAAAGACCCAGGCGCGGTAAAACTTCTTGATCGTACTGCGTTGTGGTAACAGCTTTATCTTTCGCGGTTATGGCAAGCGGGGAATAATTTATTATTTCTTCGTTGGCAATAATCATTCCTGCAGCGTGAACGCCCGTATTTCTTTTTAATCCTTCGATTTTTCTCGCGGCAGATATAAGTTTTTCTATTCTTTCATCGCCGTCTACAAGTTTTCTGAGGTCGGCGCTTGTTTTTAAAGCGTCCTCAATAGTTGAGCCCGTCGGTACAAGTTTTGCAATGTTTTGGGAATCTCCCGGTGTAAAGTCCATTACTCTTGCCGCGTCTTTTATAGCCGCCCGCGCCTGCATAGAGCCGAAAGTTATAATCTGGGCGCATTTTTCTTCGCCGTATTTTTTACGGACATAATTCATAACTTCTTCGCGTCCGAAGTCGGCAAAGTCAACGTCTATATCAGGCATTGAGCGCCTGTCAGGATTTAAAAATCGTTCAAAAAGCAGATTGTATTTTAAAGGGCAAATATCTGTAATTCCTAAAGAGTAAGCCACAATTGAGCCCGCGGCAGAACCTCTGCCCGGACCTACGGGAATATTGCTGTTTCTTGCGTATTGCATAAAGTCGGAAACTATCAAAAAGTAAGAAGCGAAACCCATTTTATTGATTACGGAAAGTTCTGTTTTAAGCCTTTCTTCGTGTGTTTGGGAAATGTTTTTGTAACGGCGGTTTAAGCCGTCCCTGCAAAGTTTTTCCATATACGCGAAATCGGTTTTATATTCAGCCGGAACAGGAAAGCTCGGCAAAAGAAGTTTGTCAGTATTGATTTCTAAATTTATTTTTTCAGCGATAGCAAGCGTGTTTTTTAAGGCGTCCGGAGCATACGAAAATAATTTTGCCATTTCATCGGGCGAACGGAAATAAAAAGTGTCTGCGTCAAAACGCAGCCTGTTTTCATCTTTAAGAGTTTTTTGCGTGCCTATGCAGAGCAAAATATCCTGAACTTCGGCATCTTCTTTTCTTAAATAGTGGCAGTCGTTTGTGGCAACAAGAGGAATTCCGGTAGTTTTTGAAAGTTCAAGCAGATCCGGTATTATTTTTTGCTGGTCAGGCAAGCCGTTATCCATTATTTCAAGATAAAAATTGTCTTTGCCGAATGTATCGCGGTAAAAAACAGCTGTTTCTGCCGCCTTTTCCTTGTTTCCTCTAAGCAAAAGCGAAGCCACTTCGCCTGCTAAACAGCCTGACATCGCTATTATTCCCTCGCTGTATTTTTGCAGAATTTCTTTATCTACTCTGGGCTTGTAATAAAACCCCTCTGTAAAGCCTATGCTTACTATGCGCATAAGGTTTTGGTAGCCCTTAAAATTTTTGGCAAGAAGAGTCAGATGGTTATATCTTCCTTCATCGGAACTTTTGTCGATTTCTCTGTCAAAGCGGGATTTCGGGGCTACATAAACTTCGCAGCCTATTATGGGTTTTATGCCGCTTTCCCTGGCTGCCCAGTAAAACTCCATCGCGCCATACATATTGCCGTGATCCGTAATGGCAAGCGCGGACATTTTATGTTCTTTGGCGATAAGGTCAAAAAGCTCGCCGGGTTTGCCTTTATCGTTGGTAATTCTGCAAGCCCCGTCAAGAAGCGAATATTCAGTATGATTGTGTAAATGTATAAATTCCGGCATAAAAACCCCAATTAATAATTATCAATTAATAAATTACAATTAACGGAAACGACTTAAGACAAAAATATATAAATTATTAATTGTTAACTGTTATTTGTTAATTGTCGTTATTATAGCATTTTTCGGCGGATGGGAATTATTTTTTTGTCTTTGATTCGTCATTCGTCATTTGTAATTCGTAATCGTTGTTGAGGGCGTCAATATATTCACTTCTTTCAGTAATATTTTGGTCTATCAAATCGCATTGAAAATTGTAACAGTTTTTGTTTTTCTCAAGCGCCTCTTTGGCTTTTAAAAGATATTCTTTGTTTAAATTATTGTCTGTTTCCCAATGGGTTTTAAGAAACCAGCCCCAAACTTCTGCAATGTTACCGCTTTTTATCATAGCGTTTGTAACGGTTTCAGGGTTTTTCCAGTCATATTTGCGTAAATATGTATTTGTAGCGGCAAAAACAAACCAGCCGGCTAAAATACAAACGCAGGTTATTTTTAAAGCTTTAGAAACATTGCTTCTGTTCCAAACCAGATTTTCTAATAAGACAAATACCATAAAAAATATGCCCATTGAAGCCGGATACATATATCTTAAAGATACGGGTTCGGCTTTATGCATAAAAATCAGCCCCGGAAGCAAAAATACCGCAAATATCGCGACCCCGGGAATTAAAGATTTGTCTTTTTTATAGATATATACGCAGGCATATGAATATAAGGCTAAAACCGCGAAAGCCAAAATATATTTTAGCGGCGCCTGAAATAAATCCGGAAGAGGCGGAGCAAAAATTATGTCAAAAGACGGCGGAACGAAACAATAGGTTATATAGTTGGCTATCAGAGTAGGAATTTTATAAAAAGATTCCCAGCCGAAAAGGTTTAATGAGAATACAAGGCTGTTGTCAAAAGCTATACCTGCTTGAAGTTTGTTGCTTAAATACGAAGCATAAACGGTTATTAAAAGAATCCCGAAAGCTTTTGAAAGGAAAGGCGAAATTCTTAAAGATATTCTTTTAGCTGTAAGCCGCTGATCTTTTATAAATTCATATATGACAAACAGTAAAGGCAACACTATTATAGTAGTCCAGAAAAACAGACCTATAATATAGAAAACAACCGCTAGCGCTACAAAAAATAAATCCTGATTTTTCTTTAACCCTTTGGTATCGGACAATATATACATATAAAATGACAGCATTCCAAAAAAAGCCGTAAACAAATGCCCTCTTGCTGCAATTTCATTAACCGCGTTGGAGCCTACCGGAGAAACGGCAAACATCAAGGCGGTCAAAAAAGCGACTCTGTAAGATTTTGACAGTTTTATAATAAGCAGATAACACAAAATAACATTAAATATATGTAAAAAATCGCTGAATAAGTGTGAAATGTGCGGGTTTAAAAAGGAAAAATGATTTAAAACGTAATTGGCAAGGTGTTTAAGCGGCACGTAAAAATGAAAAGATTCTAATTTTGTAAACAGCGTTTTAACGTCTGTCACCGAAGGATTTACATATTCGTTTGAAACAATTTCTTTATAATCGTAGTAATAGCCGTAATGGTTATAATAATTACCGAAATATACAGCCGCGGTAACGGCTGCAAGAATTAAAATGGGAATTAAAAATTTCTTTATTTTTGTATTATCGTTGGTATTTGTTGTAGAAATGTTATTCATTTTAGTATTGTTTTCAGAAAAAAGTTAGATTTAATCCGATTTTCTGCAGTTAACTTCACTCTCCACTCTTCAAACTCCACACTGCCTTTAATGACAGCATCCGCCCGAACATTTATGTTTGGATTTAGGTCGGCAAAAGTCGGCATTAGCGCAGTTTGACGCAGGTGAAGCAGTTGCAAAACTTGAAAACTGTTTGGTGACTTCGCTGCTTTTGCAAAAATGACATTCGTTTTTTTCATCGCCGCTTAAAACCAGCGTTTCAAATTTTTTACCGCATTTATTACATAAAAATTCAAATATAGGCATTTTTCCTCTTTTCCGTCATTGCGGACTTGATCCGCAATCCATTATACAAAAATATAATTTGAAAATGATATAATTGTTGTCATAAACAAAGGAGATTGTTATGTCAAAATTATCACCAAAAGTTTCGGTTATAGGGTGCGGAAATGTCGGTATGCGTTATGTTTACTCAATTATAATAGCGGGTATCGCAAGAGAAATTGTCCTTGTTGATTATAACAGACAAAAAGCCGAAGGCGAAGCTATGGATTTGTCACACGGCGCGCCGTATGTTTCTCCGGTCAATATTTACGTCGGTGATTATTCTGATATTGCAGATTCGGATTTGGTAGTTATTACCGCGGGAAGAGGTCAAAAACCGGGAGAAACAAGAATAGATTTAATAAAAGGCAATGCCGAAATACTCAAAAGTATTGTTCCGCAGATAGTAAAATATGCGCCTGCCGCTATAATTCTTGTTGTGTCAAACCCAGTGGACATTTTGTCATATATTACTTATAAAATATCAGGTAAACCCGCGAATGAAATTATAGGTTCCGGCACTGTTCTTGATTCGGCGCGTTTCAAATATTTGATAGGCAGTCATTGTAACATTGATTCAAGAAGCATACATGCTTCAATTCTGGGAGAGCACGGAGATACTGAATTTCCTATGTGGAGCAAAGCGTTTGTCGGAGACATTTTATTTAAAGACTATTGCAAAATATGCAATAAAGAAAATTGCGGGCAAAATCCGGAAGCAAAACTTAAAGATATTTTTGAAGAAGTCAGAGATTCCGCCTATAAAATTATTGCTAAAAAAGGTGAAACTTCTTACGGAATAGGGCTTGCCCTTACAAAAATCTCGGAAGCGATTCTGAAAGACGAAAATACTGTTCTTTCCGTATCGTCTTTGCTTAATAATTACCAAGGCGAAAGCGGTATATATTTAAGCGTTCCCGCGGTTGTAAATAAAGGCGGCATACGCCAGGCGTTTGAAGTTGATTTTGACGAAGCCGAACTTGCGGCGTTTAAAAACTCCGCGCAAAAAGTAAGAGAAGTCATAAAAGCAAGCGGGTTTTAAGAATAACAAAGAACAATTAACAAAGTACAAATAACAAATAATGGCAGCGGCAAAATCAAATTGCTACTGCCGTTTTTTTGTTAAATTTCCGGCTTTGTTTTTGCCGCATTAGCGCGAGTCTATGAGCAGCCGATTTTTGAAATATCTATTCCGCACTGTTTGAGCGCAAACCGTTAAAGTCTTTATTTTGCGCGAGTTTGCGAAATTGTTTTAAAAAATTGACTGTGAATGCGCTCCGGCGGCGGGCGTTTTGCTTACTTTTTCGCTCGTGAAAAAGTGAGGCGGAGGTTGGGAGGCGCAGCGTTCCCTTTGAATTTGACAACAATTTCAATATTTTATACTATCTTGTCTTGAACAAAATCTCACCAGGAGGAAGTATCATGGCATTAAAAGTTGGTATTAACGGTTTTGGACGTATCGGACGTTTGGTTTTCCGCGCAGCGCAGGAAAGAACAGATTTGGAAGTTGTGGCCATCAATGACCTTATTGACGTTGAATATATGGCTTATATGCTTAAATATGACACTGTTCACGGTAAATTCAAAGGTACCGTAGAAGTGAAAGACGGAAAACTGGTTGTCAACGGCAAAGCTATTCGCGTGACAGCAGAAAAAAATCCGGCTGATTTGAAATGGGGCGATGTCGGAGCTGAATATATAGTAGAATCAACCGGTCTTTTCCTTTCAAAAGATAAAGTACAGGCTCACATCGACGCAGGCGCGAAATATGTTGTAATGTCTGCTCCTTCAAAAGATGATACTCCTATGTTTGTTTGCGGAGTAAATACTGATTCATACGTAAAAGGAACACAGTTTGTATCTAACGCTTCATGCACGACAAACTGCCTTGCTCCTATAGCGAAAGTTTTAAATGATAAATTCGGCATAACCGACGGCTTGATGACTACCGTTCACGCCACCACCGCAACGCAAAAAACAGTTGACGGTCCTTCAGCGAAAGACTGGAGAGGCGGCAGAGCGGCAGCAGGCAACATAATTCCTTCATCCACAGGCGCGGCAAAAGCAGTAGGTAAAGTTATTCCGGCATTGAACGGCAAACTTACCGGTATGGCTTTCCGCGTACCTACGCTTAACGTTTCAGTTGTTGATTTAACCGTAAATCTTGCAAAACCCGCATCATACGAAGATATTAAAGCGGCGATGAAAGCAGCTTCGGAAAATGAACTTAAAGGCATTTTAGGTTATACGGAAGATGAAGTTGTTTCTTCTGATTTTATCGGAGATGCGCGCACTTCCATATTTGACGCGAAAGCCGGCATAGCTTTGACAGACAAATTCGTTAAGGTCGTTTCTTGGTACGATAACGAATGGGGTTATTCCTGCAAAGTGTTGGATCTTATCGCCTACATGAAAAAAGTAAACGGATAATAATAAAGCAAACAAACAAAAGCTTCCCCGGATAAAAGGGAAGCTTTTGTTTTGTCTTTCCCTCTATCCGTCATTCCCGAAATTCGTTGTCGGGAATCCATTTTAAAAATTAACGTGGATCCCCGATTAAGACATTCAGGGATGACAGATGATAACAACAAAAAGGGGTACAACATGAAAAAAACGCTTAAAGACATTGACGTAAAAGGCAAAAAAGTTTTGGTGAGAGTGGACTATAACGTTCCCTTAGACGCGAATTTGAATATAACAAATGACAAAAGAATCGCCGCGACTCTTCCTACTATAAATTATCTTTTGGAACAAAACGCAGCTATAATTCTTTTATCACATTTAGGAAGACCAAAAGGCAAAGTTGTTGATTCTATGAGCCTGAAACCGGTTGCTCCCAGACTCAGCGAACTTCTCGGAAAACCAGTTAAATTTGTAGCGGGCGACGCAATAAGCGCCGAAGCTAAACAAGCAGCTGCGGATTTAAAAGCCGGCGAAATTCTTTTGCTTGAAAATTTGAGATTTCACTCTGAAGAAGAAGGCAAAAATGCCGCAGGTGAAAAAGATAAAGCCGCTATGGATGCGTTCGCGAAAGAACTTGCGTCTATGGGCGAAGTTTTTGTTCAGGATGCTTTCGGAACAGTTCACAGAGCGCATGCTTCCACTGCCGGTATAGTTAAATATGTTAAAGATGCGGCCGCAGGTTTCCTGGTTGAAAAAGAATTGAAGTTTTTAGGAGAAGCTCTTGCTAATCCGGTAAGACCTTTTGTCGCGATTCTCGGCGGCGCGAAAGTTTCGGATAAAATAAATGTTATTGAAAATTTACTCGGTAAAGTAAATTCTATTATAATCGGCGGCGCTATGGCTTATACGTTTTTAAAAGCGCAGGGCATAAGCACCGGGACATCTTTGGTTGAAGACGATAAACTCGACTTGGCGTTGGAACTTTTAAAGAAAGCCAAAGAAAAAAATGTCGAGTTTTTGCTTCCGGTAGATCATGTTATTGCCGATAAAGTTGATTTCGCGAATAAAGCGGTTCCGGCTGACGGGATTGTAAAGGTAACGGATGACGCTTCTATTCCCGCGGGATTTATGGGCGTTGACGCAGGTCCTAAGTCAGTAGCGAAATTTGCCGAAGTTGTTAAATCGGCAAAAACTATAGTTTGGAACGGACCTTTAGGAATTTTTGAAATAGACGCATTTTCTAAAGGAACGGTTGAAATAGCGAAACTTGCGGCAGAAGCTACGGATAACGGCGCGATTTCTGTTGTCGGCGGCGGAGATTCTGTTTCCGCGGTTAAAAAAGCCGGAGTAGATAAAAGAATAAGCCACATTTCTACGGGCGGCGGAGCCTCTCTTGAATTTTTAGAAGGCAAAGAACTCCCCGGAATAGCGGCATTGCCGGAAAAATAAAAATCAGATGATGAGAAGTTGAGAGGATGGGAAGCTGTGCAACGACTTTGTCTTTGTTTTTGCTCTGCATCTCATCTTCTCATCCTCCCATCTTCCTTAGTTAAAAAGTTGACACTAAATAAATTTTGTGATATAATCGGAAAACTATGAATTCATTACATACAGTATTCTATTTGCTTCAGTTTGTACATTACACAGTTTGTGCGGGGCTGATTATCGTCATTTTGTTTCAAGCCGGTAAAAGCGGCGGCATGGCGGGAATTTTCGGAGGCGGCGGATCGGGCGAGATTTTTAATGCTCCTTCGGGAATGGCTTTTATAAAAAAGCTTACTATTGTCATGGCGTGCATTTTTATTTTTACGTCTTTGGTGTTGACAAAGCTTTCCACAAATATGAATATGATGTCTGTGGTAGATAGGCTCTCTAATATTCCTATAACAGGTCCGGTCGAACCGGGCGGTAATTAAGGTAATACTTACGCTGAGGTGGCGGAACTGGCATACGCGCACGTTTGAGGGGCGTGTCCTTAACGGGATGCGGGTTCAAGTCCCGCCCTCAGCATATTTTTACTTCCGCTTTTGAATTTTTGTTTTCTTATACTTCGGCTCATTTAGGTTTTTCCTAAACTTCGCCGTCGCAAAAATACAAAATCGTTCGTAAAAAATTATTAAATAAAATAATTGTTGTCGTTTATTCGTAATTCGTCATTAATAATTCGTAATTATAACAATGCGGGTGTAGTTCAGTGGTAGAACGTCTCGTTGCCAACGAGAAGGTCGTGGGTTCAAGTCCCATCGCCCGCTTATTAAAAACAAACCAACAGGTTTGTTTTTTCTTTTGTCAAAAAGGGACTTGAAGCCTACCTGCCTTTCTCTTTTTAACTCAAATAAGATTTAATTAAGCTTTTCTTGAAAAGAGAAGCCGGGAGTAATTAAATTCTGTAATCTCTGCCTCGTATTCAAGTCATATACTTTCCAGATATTAGCTGAACTATCTAAAAAAATTTTGTTATACCGGGATAATGAATTGATTGCCTCTTCCACAAATTCTCTGATGATAAGATTTTAATAATTCAATATACAAATATTAATAATATGTATGCGGAATTGGAAAATACGAGAAAAAATTAAACAGGTTTATTATTTATTCCTGTGCTAAACTGCTAATTATTTAAAAATACAGCACTTTAAAGTTCATTATCTTTTAAAGCTGTTCTGCCGATTATGTCTAAATTATTGTTTTTTGATGCGGTTGCAACAGATATTATCCATTAATTTTAATTAAATACACAGTAAGCCTTATCATCATAGCTTAACAATTTGCGAAAAATTTTCCCGGCAAAGCGATTCTCGTATCACTGATACGACAATTAAGAACAATATAAAAGTCGCCGATTATCTTATAAACATGCAACAGCAGAAATTATTAAAACAGAAAATTCATAAAGCCGTAGAAATAGAGCAGGCAAAATTATCGGTAAAAGATAGGTTTCACAAACTACTTCAACTGTTGCATTAGCAAGTAGAACTTGTGAAGCTCTCAGCAAGGAGAAAAATGTATGAAAAAAGTTTTATCATTATTTGTTGCCGTATCATTTTTATGCAGTTTTGCAGGGCTTCCTGGACAAGTCCGTCCTGCTTTTGCGGGTCAGACGATCATTATTGATGGGTTACCAATTGCGAACAGTGTTTACGGCAACGGAAGCTTACCAAACGGTTATTGGGACGGAATTTCCGCTTTGGCAGACCCAAACAGCAACACGGTTCGTATCGTTAACGGCAGCGTGGTGAACTGGTCTGTCTACGGTGGTGGCAGCTACAGCACCTCCGGCTCAGTCGCAGCAAATCATAACAGCGTAATTATTGACAATAGCTCGGCGCGTTCTGCTTACGGCGGGCGTGCCGACAGCAACTCAAACTCAGCCGAGGCAAACCATAACAGCGTGAATATCGCTAATGGAAGTACGGTGAGTAATTATGTCTACGGCGGGGATGCCTACAGTCTCTCCGGTTTAGCTGAAGCAAACACTAACAGCGTGAAAATTGACAGCAGTGCGGGGAGTGATTATGTCTATGGCGGGCAGGCCTACAGCGCCTCCGGCAGCTCAGCAGAAGCAAATACTAACAGCGTGAGCATTAACAGCAGCACTGTGGGCAGTTATGTCTATGGCGGACAGGCCTCCAATGGCTCTGGCTCAGCCGAAGCAAATACGAACAGCGTGGACATCACCAATGGAAGCGAGGTGGGTTGGAATGTTTCCGGTGGGCAGGCCTCCTGCACCTCTGGCTCAGCTAAAGCAAACGCTAACAGCGTAAACATCACCAATGGCAGTATGATGGACCATCTTGTCACCGGCGGGAATGCCCACAGTCTCTCCGGCTCAGCTGAAGCAAACAGTAACAGCGTGAACATCGCTAATGGCGTCACTGTGAGCTATACAGTCACCGGCGGGGACGCACGCAGCAACAATGCCGGCTCAGCCACAGCAAACGCTAACAGCGTAATCATTAACGGCGGCACGGTAAACGGTTTTGTATTAGGAGGGTATGCGGATTCTAACGGCGCGGGCGCGCTTACCGAGGCAAATTATAATACCGTGAATATTTCCAACAGTAAGATAGCGGGCAATATTTACGGCGGGATTAGTATTGTTGGCAATGCCACGGGAATCGGCGAGGCTACTCATAATACAGTCACTCTCGGCAGCGGGGCTAATGCTGATTTAACGGCGTCTTTTATCTACGGCGGATTTGTCGTCGATGGAATGTTCACTCCGATACCCTTAATGGACGCACGCACCGGAAACACGCTAAATGTACGCTCGGAACTGACAGTCAAAGGTATATATAACTTTGAAAACCTTAACTTTTATATTCCCGCGTCTATGGGCAACGGCGGAACAATGCTTATAGTGGACAACGCGGTAAATATTACCAACAGCAAAATCGGCGTATGCGTTGACGCTCCAAGGTCTTCCGTATCTGCCATAAATGTTGGCGACACGGTAACGCTGATAGACGCAACGGCAGGCGGGCTTATTGCGACAGGCGTTAATACCACTGCTTTGGGCGTTGAGGGCGTATCAAAAATCTTTGAATTTGAACTTGATTACAGCGATGGCTTAAACCTTTTTGCCACAGTAACAAGCGAAATATATAACCCGCAGCCCAAAGCGTTAAGCGAGGGGCAGTTAGCTGGGCTTGCGTTTCTTAATCAGGCGTCTGACTTTATTTCAAACTACGGCATAAGCAGCTTAATGCAGGCGGCAGGCAGCGCAGAAAGCACAACAATATTTGCCGCAATGGGCGGAGGCTGGTCTGAATATAAAACAGGCTCAAACGTTAAAGTAAGCGGTTTTTCAGTAATGGCAGGACTTGCAAAAAAGATGAATGAAAAAATAACGGCAGGCGCGTTTGTTGAAGGCGGCTGGGGTAATTATGACAGTTTCAACAGCTTTAATTCCGTAGCGTCTGTTGACGGAAACGGAAGCACCAACTATTATGGGCTTGGTTTTTTAGGACATTATAACATAAGCGACGCTTGGTATGGCGAAGGCTCTTTGCGCGCAGGCTCAACAAAGACGGATTTTAACAGCGCGGACTTTATAGGTTACAGCAATGTAAACTATGAAACTTCGGCAATATACTACGGAGCGCATATAGGCGCAGGCTGGCTGCATAAACTTAACGATAAGTTAGGGCTTGACGTATCGGGCAAACTGTTTTATACAAGTCAGGGAGCGGACAGCGTAGCCATTGAGGGCGACAAAGTAGAGTTTGACGCGGCAAATTCAATGAGAACAAGAATAGGCGGGCGTTTGAATTGTGAAATAAAGAGCGGTTTTGCTCCATACGCAAGCGCATATCTTGATTATGAGTTCAACGGTAAAGCGCAAGCGAGAATATACGGCGCAGACATTGACGCTCCGGAATTGAAAGGCGCAACAGGAATAGGCGAACTTGGCATAAGCGTAAACGTTTCGGAAGCATTGACGCTTGACATAGGCTTGCAGGGTTACGGCGGAATAAGACAAGGCGGAAGCGGAAGTTTGCAGGCGATATATAAGTTTTAACGACGATACAAATGTGGATTTCCAATAACGAATTTCTGGAATGACAACAAAGCAAACGACACTCCTCTTCGTAGAGCGGCATTACTGATTTTGTATAGCAAGATTTGATGTAATAGTTTCAGGGGGCTCATAAAATACCTTTATCTCAGGCAAGCAGTATAGACGATAAAAGGCTTCTAGAGTTTGAAATGGAAATTGACGAGCGCTCCAAAATTAAAACAAAAGTCCTGATTATTATTTTAATTATTTATCATTACCCGTAGAGCATTGTTGTTAAAAAAGGAGATGCTATGTTTAAAAAATTAGTTTTTACGGTTATGTTTGTCGTAGTTAGTGTATCGTTATCTTTTGCCGAGTTTGGTATTGTCGGAAGATGGGGACAGATCTTGGGAACTACGGAGTTTGATTTTAATTCAGTAGCGGTACCGGACAACAGAAGCGAAGCGGAAGCAGGCGTATGGGGAATAGATCTTTTCTTAGGCAAAGAAGGAATGTTCGGTTTGGCTGACAACATAAGTTTGGGCATAAGGCTCGGCTATTCGCAATTCGGGAAAAACCACCTTGTAGATCCCGAAGCAGAACTTACTTCAAAAATTTTCGCGACTACAGAGAATTTGTATATAAAAGTACAACTTCATGAAATGTTTGCGATTGCGGGTTACGCTGGAGTTTTTACGGCGTTTAACACTTTTGAATATACCGAAATTGCCACCGGGAAAAAGAAAACCGATGTATCTTGGCAGGTTTTGCCGAATATATCTGGCAGCGCGGAATTCAGTCCTGTAGAATTTTTAGCTGTCGGTTTTGAAATAGGATATATGTTTAACGGAAAATTTAATTATGACGATTTTAATGTTGCCAGCACGGAAATTTACAGAGACATATCGGGATTTAATTACAACTTTTTTATAAAACTGTATCTGTTTTAAGAACGGCGGAAGGTAAGATGTATGGAGAATTGGACGTAGCATGAGCTCTTTTGGACAAATCTAATATAGGATTTAGAGGGCTACGCAATCAAATCGGAGTTTTTTCTTTTTTGGAAATTATTAAATATTCATTTTTGTTAATTGTTAATTGCCGTTTTAAAGCGGTTTTTTTTCGGGGATTCCGGTTTTTCTGGGAAACTGTGCGGGTGTGTCTTTGTATTTTTTAAAAATAAGCAGGCAATAATCTAATTCCTGTTCAGGAAGTTTGTACTCTATAATCTTTTCAAGTTTTGCGCCCAAATGTTTTAAAGCATTTTCTACCGAAGCCAATCCTTCTTCTTTGCTTTCAACGGAATTTTTAGTTTTATGAACTAAAAAATGTCCTCCTATTTTAAGCAAAGGAATAGAAATTTCAAGGTTTGGGGAGAATTTGCTTACAGCGCGCGATAAAACAAAGTCGTATTTTTGTCTATGTGCAGGGTTTTGTCCTATTTCTTCAGCCCGTGTGTTTAATACTTCAATATTAAAACCAAGCCTTTTGTTTGCTTCTTCCAAAAAAGTACATTTTTTTGTTATTGATTCTACAAGAGTAAGTTTTATATCAGGCAATGCGATTTTTACGGGTATTCCGGGCATACCGGAACCTGTGCCTAAATCTGCTATGCGGCAAGCTGAAAGATTAGGGTTTATTCCCAAAATAGCTTTAGCGCTGTATAAAGAATCGCAAAAATGCCTGTAAATTAAATCAAAATCCGTTTTAAATGAGATTAAATTAAATTTGTTGTTCCACTCTTTGAGAGCATCAAAATATATTGCAAATTTTTCACATTCAAAATCAGTAAAATTTGATAAAATATTATGCTGGACATATTGTTTAAAATTTTTGAAAAGTTCTTGTTTTTCCATAATGGAAATATTATCAAATATTTATTGAAAAATAAACAAAATTGAGTTATTCTATAAACATGATCAGGAAAGGCCTTTCAATACTATTAGCCATAGCTTTATTGGAAACAAGCGTTTTGGGCAGTATTCCGCCCAAAGACAGTTCTGCGTCCGAAGTGAAAACATCATTAACATTTTCGGATTTCGGCGCTATAACTGCGGATAAAAATTACAACTCTTCCAAGAAAATTATAATAATACAGGATCTGCACTGCCATCCTCAAACACAAAGAAATATAAGCTCCATAATAAAAATCCTTGATGACAAATTAAAAATAAATAATATTTATCTTGAAGGCGCGCAGGGCGATATTGATATGGGCTGGCTTATGTCCATAAAAGACAAAAGTTTTTCAGGCAGCGTTGCGGAAAGACTGCTTGAAAGCGGAAAATTAACCGGAGCCGAATATTATGCCTATAAGCATAACGCAGGCGCGAAATTAAAAGGTATAGAAGACAGAGATGTCCATCTCTCAAATTTAAAAAGGCTTTCGATGATTACAGAGGCCCAATCTGAAATAGCAGACATATTGTCTTCTTTTTCTCTTGCTCTGGGTAAAATACAAAAACAAAATTACGGCGCTTTAAACATCAGGCTGGCGGCGCTTTCCGAAAGACACCGCGACGGCAAAATATCTTCCGTTGATTATTATAAAAGACTTTTGTCATATACTAAAAAAGAAACTAAAAACGGAAGCGTTATTAAAGGGTTTGATGTTAATGCCGAAGATTATTCCGAAATATCAATTTTTGTAAATTCATCAAAAGGATTAAGAAAAACAAACGTAAAAGTTGTTCAAAACCAGCTTGCCGAGGTTCTAAATGAATTAAAAAATAAACTTCCTTACGGAATTTATGCCGAATTTATAAATAAGACAAACTCAGCGGGCAATACGGAAGAGTTGATAAAAGAGCTTGTAAAGTTTAATGCGGACGGTTTTATAGACTTAGTAAAACATAAAGAGTTAGATAATTTTATAAAGGCGCAAAACTCTTCCGCAAATATAAATCCCGTAGTCCTTTTAAACAGCGAAAGAAAACTTTTAAGAGCATTGCAGGTTAAGGCAAGCGCAAGCGAACAAGAAATGTTTACGGTAATTATTTCCGAATTATTTGAACACTTTTGCGATTATTATCAGGCAAAACTCGGTTCGGAAGATTATAAATACATAACGGCATTCGGAATTGAAAACTATAAATATTATTGGAAACAAACAACGGATTCGCAAGAAATACATTTATTGGATAAATACGACGCTCTATTAAAAGATTATTACGAAACCAATATTGACAGAGACAAAATTTTCGCTAAGAATATATTTAACAGCAAAATGCCCGGAACAAGCGTAGTTGTTTGCGGAGGTTTTCACACACAGGGGTTAATAAAAGAATTTGACGAAAAGAAAATAAGTTATTCCGTTATAACTCCCAAAATTACGCAAGATGTTAAAATTGCCGATGAAATATATAATGAAAGACTGTTGAGCGGTTTAAAAACCGATTCTTTCGCGTTGGCCTTGCAGGTAATATCGCAGGGCGGAAGCCGGGAACAGTTTGTCCAGATTTTGGAAACTCTTTTGCATGACGAGTTAAAAAGAAATTCTAAGTTGAATATCGGGCAGTTTATAAACGAAATCGTAAATAAAATATGTGAAATTGACGAAGCTCTGCTTCAGGAGCATCTTTCCGGAGAATACAACCGCCCGGTAAATAACGGCGTAAAAAGCAATAGCGACGGCAGTATAGAAATACAAATATCTTTTGCAAATACGACCAGAAGCCAGCTTATTGAGATAAACCTGCCTAAAGACAACAGCGCAATTCCTTACGCTTCTATTTTTGGACGCAAATACGCAAAATCGGCTGTTCTGTGGGAATGGGTTTATGCGGTTCCGTTTTCGAGCATTATAATGGAGACTCCAATTTTTAAAAAGATTTTGAAAAAATTGTTTTTAAGAAATATTTCCGGAGAAATCATAGACGAAGCTATAACATTTAAACCGGCTATGAAGTTTATTGATATTGCGGCATCTTTATTATTTGCTGCGGCTGTGTTTTCTAATATTCCGTCAGCTACCGTCCTTATAACATTTTTTGTTACAAGAAGTCTTATTTTTACCGCGGCTCATAACAATGATTTTAACAAAAATTTTAAAAAAGTCGGAATTTTATTCTTCTCATCACTATTTTTCTCTGTTCCTCTTGCCATATCTGCGGCATTTGGTTTTTCATATCTGGTTGCAGCATTATTTTTCAGCATGACATTGCACAGATTTTTCAATGTTACTTTTGCCGCGAAAATTGCCGTGTTTTTAAAAAATAATTATTTGTATCAGGCAATTGATATACGAAGATGTCTGGCTGATATTGAAGAAACAGTGGCTGAAAACAATAATGATCCTTTGTCTAAAGGTGAACAAAAAAGATTTAAGGCGGCATTGAAAGCGTTTAAATTGCTTGAGAATAAAAACGAAATTAATAAAATAGCCGAAAAATTGATATTTATTTCCGAGCAGCTGACTTGGAGGCACAAGTCCGGGTATTTAGTAAATTTAACAAATAATGCATTGGCGGCAAAATATGATTCTCTTGAAGATGATGTAAAAAATAAATTATCGCCCGCACTGCGCAAATATATGAAAATATCAGCTCTTTCCATGAAGAATAACAGGTCAGACGATAGAGTCTTACTGGAGATTATCAAATCCGGTGAATATATTGAACTCCGTTTGTATGCGTATACGCTTTTAAAAAGCAGAAATAAGCATGTTCCAGAAAATCTCAGAGAGACGCTTATTGCCGATGCCGAAAAGATAGTTAAGAACTTTTCATGGGAAAAGACTTTTGGCAACGAAATTTTGAGAACGGATTTTCAAAATAAAATATTACAGTCTTACATTTCGGCTGTTTATCTTATTATGACAGAAAAGCATCCTGAAATACACGGCGGGGAAAACCGCAGGATTTATCAGCGTATATTAAACGCAAGGTTTGACGCAAAATATGATAACGCCAACGCTTCTTTATCTTTCGGGAAAGAATATTTTATGCGGGAGAAAGTCCAGGATTATTTGCCTGAAACAATAGCTCATGAACTCGGTCATATTATTCTTAAGGAAAAAAACTTTAGTACTTTTAGAAGAATATTGTTTTTTAAAGTCAGAAATAAAGAAAAAGCCGCTCTGCACGAATTATACTCCGATATTTCGGCGTACCTGATTTCGGACAGATTGGCAAATTTTTATCAATACCGAAAATCAACAATTTCGGAAGAGAAGATTACTAATTTTGAAGAGCATTCTGTCGCCAGAAAACAATTCGATGATTTTATTGGAATTGCTAAGAGATACGGCGTAGACGTAGATTTTAACGATTTTATGAAAATTTTAGAAAGTGAATTGAAAGCAAGAAAAAAAGGAATAACTTTTTATGATACGGTGTCTTCGGGCATAAAAAAATATTTAGAACAGAATGGCTTTAGAAATATTATTATTCCTGATAAAGCCCAGCCGAAAAAATCTACGATTAGCTGGAATACTTTAGATATAATGTTTGGAAACTTGAGACACCAGGCCTCTGTATTCGGAGGCGAATACGCGAAAAGTTCTCCTTTGTGGGAATGGATATATATGCTTCCGGGAACAAGTTTTATCGCGGACAGCAAACTGTTTTCTAAAGTATTATCTAAGACATTTCTTAAAAACAAGAGAGAACAAGAAATAAAAGATACGTTAAAAACAAGCAAAATGACAAAAGTTTTTGATATAGCTGGAAGCATTGTTTTGACGATCAGCGCTTTAAGCGGGCTTGGCATTGCCGGACTTGCCGTATTTATATTTACCAGAGCTATTATATTTTCTATGGCTCACAAAGGCTTTGACTGGAAAAAGCATTGGAAAGAAAGGCTGATCCTTGCCGGCGTGTTTTCCGCGTTTTCAGCATTTCCTCTGATTGCGTTTCAAATTTTTGCTGTTCCCGTAGTTTTACTTGCGCCTTTTATTATTTCCGGAAATGTTGTTTTACACTACTTGTATAATATGCTTCCGTTTAAAACTAAAGCTTCTGTTTTTAAAGCATATTCCAAAGAAATCAGCGTTCCGTCATTTGACGAGATTGAAAAGCTTGCCTTGGAAATAAGAACGTCTAATTTTAAATTATCTAAAGCAAATAAGGACATCTTACTTTTTATGAGTTCAATAAAAAGTAAAACTAAAAATTTAGACGATAATGCCAAAGAATTGGTATTGCTGCAATGCTTTGAATTCTTAGGATATGTATTGCAGAGCCAATCCTGGCTTTCGCCGTCCTCGCAAGGGGCTCATTATGGTTTTATGCAAAACCAGAGCGGATTAATGCAGGCGAAATATGAGCGTGAATATGCCGATACTCTCATGTTTGACATGTCTTTTAAAGACATATTTACAAAACATGACGCGGTAAAATCTGTAAAAACAAAAGAAGCGGCGCTTTTTGAATATATAAATAAAAAATCCGATAAACGGGGAATAGGTGATAATATTCAGGCATTAATAGTTCCCGATACTT
>WRFE01000001.1 GCA_009778965.1 Candidatus Endomicrobium labiotermitis | reverse complement strand
GGTTTGAAAAAGCCGCGTGGCTTAGTATAACTCCGGAATTCAATCCGTTTAAGTATAATTCATTTCCTATCAATGCCGTTAAACAGGCGCGTTTGTTTATTGCCGAAAGAAAACGGCAAATAGACAGGCTGCATAAAAACGGTCGTATAAAAGAACTTCCTCCGATTATTACTTTTCAGTCAATTACCGATTATACGGTAAGCACGCCGGCGCTGATAAATGACCTTTACGGCTATTTGCCGGAAAACGGAAGCGAATTGGTGTTATTTGACATAAACCGCGATACGGCGTTTCTGCCTTTGGTTCGTCCGGTTTTCATCAATATGATGTCGAATATGCTGCCGGATTTGCCGCAGCGTTACAAAATGACTATAATCGGCAACGCGGCTCCGGGCGATTCAAGCGCCGTAGAGTTTAGCGCTAAGCCCGGTGAAATGGATTTCGCGGCAAGGAAATTGGGAATGGTATATCCGCCGGATGTTTTTTCTCTTTCGCATATCTCTCTGCCTTTTCCCGAGGATGATCCTCTGTACGGTTCTTCTCCTGATCCCAAAAACAAGAATGAGTTTGGTTTGAATCTGGGTCTTATATCGAATGCCCAAGGGGAACGCGGAGTTTTGGGAATAAATATGAATCTGTTTTTCAGAATTTCGTCAAATCCGTTGTTTTCTTATATAGCGGAACGTATAGAAGGTTTAATTGACGGAAAATCCGTTATGCCGGAAAGTTCTGATTCTCAAGAAGACGATATAAAGTCAAAATCTAAAATAACCCGTGAAGAGTATGATGCTATAATGAGAATAAAAGATTATAGCGAAGGCGTTTTTTAAGAAATCATTCCTTTGGACAATTATTGTCTTTGGCGTCATTGCGATGAGTAACGAAAGTTGCGAAGAAACAATCCATTTTTTTAAATAACAACTTGGATTGCCGCGTCGGAAACAAAGTTTCCTCCTCGCAATGACAAACTAACAGATATGAAAATAGAAATCTAAAATTTTCACAAAACACATAGTCTCAACATTTAAAGGCGGTTACGATGAAATGGACGCAAGATAAAATAGAAGACATTTTGAAAGCTTTATACACTGATTCCCACAAAGGGCTTACAACCAATCAGGTATCAGAGCTGCATGACGAAAAAGGGTTCAACGAGTTTGACGAAGAGAAAAAAGAAAGTATGTTTATAAAAATACTGCGCTCTTTGTCGGACCTTACCACAATAATCCTTTTGTCGGCCGTAGTAATTTCCGGGTTTTTAGCTTTAAAAACGAATGAAGGCTGGATTGAGCCTATAGTAATTTTGGCGATTGTTATAATAAATTCCGTGTTAAGCCTGCGTCAGGAATTAGGGGCTGAAAAAGCTTTAGAAGCGCTCAGAAAAATGAACGCGGACACAACTGTTGTCATAAGAAACGGCATTAAAGAAGAAGTTGACGTAAGGCTGCTTGTTCCCGGCGATATACTTGTGCTGGGAGCGGGCGACAAAATTCCGGCTGACGCAAGGCTTATAGAAAGCGCGGCTTTAAAAGTGGACGAATCGATTTTAACCGGCGAAAGCGTGTCGGTGGAAAAAGACGCTGCCGCTAAAGTTGATGAAAACGCGCCTTTAGGCGACAGGCTGAATATGCTGTTTTCAAGCTGTCTTATAACAAACGGCAGAGCAACGGCTGTGGTTGTAAACACAGGAATGGACACGGAAGTAGGCAAAATAGCAGGTCTTTTAAATAATACGAAAAAAACTAAAACTCCTTTGCAAATAAGACTTTTTGCCATAGGAAAAGTAATGACTGTTGCCGCTTTATTATCTGCCGTGCTGCTTTTCGGTATGGGTCTTATGCGCGGCGGGCAGGCTATGGATATGCTTATGCTTGCCGTTGCTTTGGCTGTTGCCGCTGTGCCTGAAACGCTAATGATTATAGTTACGTTGACTTTAGTTTACGGCATTCAAAACATGGCTGCCAGGCATGCGGTGGTACGCAGAATAAGCGCTGTTGAAACTTTGGGAAACACGTCAGTTATATGTTCCGACAAAACCGGTACGCTTACCCAGAATCAGATGACAATAAAAGCCGTTTGGGCTGCCGGACACGAAACTAAAAAAGCGGAAGATAATTTTGACGAAGCCGAAACGCACCTTCTTACTATATTGAGTCTCGCAAATAACGCGGTTATAGAAAAAAAAGAAGCTGAAGAAGAAAAAGCTATAGGCGACCCTACCGAAACCGCGATAATACGTCTTTTGCATGACAAAGGGACAAATAAAAAAGATTTGATGGAAAAATACCCGCGGGTTTTTGAAATACCGTTTGATTCCGAAAGAAAATTAATGACTACTGTGCATCATCTTGATACAGGCGGATATCTTTCAATAACCAAAGGCGCGGTGGACAGAATTCCGGTTAAAAAAGGCGTGTCTAAAGAAGAAATAATGAAAATTCATGATGAGTTCGCGGGACAGGCTTTAAGGGTTATAGCCGTTGCCGAAAAACATTATGAAGAGCTTCCTAAAGATATTGGCGTTGACGAGCTGGAAAAAGACCTGACATTTGTAGGGCTTATAGGTATGATAGATCCGCCCAGGGAAGAAAGTATTCATGCGGTTGCGGAAGCAAAAAGAGCGGGAATAAAAACTGTAATGATAACCGGCGACCACGCGGTTACCGCGTCAGCCATCGCGCGGGAAATAGGAATACTTGAGTCAGGCGACAAAACCATAACCGGAACCGAGCTCAGTAATATGAGCGATGAAGAACTTGAAAAAAATATACGACAGTATGCAGTTTACGCCAGAGTCAGCCCCGAAGATAAAATAAGAATAGTCAAGGCGTGGCAGGCTAATGATGAAGTAGTGGCGATGACCGGCGACGGCGTAAACGACGCGCCTGCTCTTAAAGCCGCTAATGTAGGCACGGCTATGGGTATAACAGGCACGGACGTTTCAAAAAATGCCGCTGAAATGATTTTGACGGATGATAATTTTGCCACTATTGTAGCAGCTGTAAAAGAAGGAAGAACGGCGTATGACAATATAAGAAAAACGGTTTACTTTCTTTTAAGCGCTAACATTTCAGAAATATTGGTAATGATTTTAGGTTTTGCTCTTAACTGGGGTGTTCCGCTGACCGCTCTGCAGTTACTGTTTATTAACACTGTGGCAAACGGTATTCCGGGCTTTGCGTTAAGCAGAGAATTGCCCGAAGACGATATAATGGACAGAAAACCCATATCTTCGGACACAAGCGTTTTTGGACAAGGTTTTGGCGTAAAATTGGCGGTAATGTCATTAATATTTACCATTGCAACGCTTATCGGTTTTTATATAGGTAAATTTGTAGCTATAAACGGTATGGAGCCGTCCGCGCAAATAGGAAAAACCATGGCATTTCTAGTTATAGGTTTTTGTGCGATTATACACGTTTTTAACGTAAGAAGTATAAAGAAATCAATTTTCAAACTGGGCTGGATGAGCAACCCGTCATTGTTTTGGAGCGCGATAATTACGTTTGGAATATTGTTCGCGGTCGCTTTAATAAAGCCCGTGGCTGAAATGTTTTATCTCACCCAGATAAGTTTTACGCATTGGGTTATAGTAATAGTTTTATCTACGGTTCCTCTTATTGCCGCTGAGATTGAGAAGTACTTTCTGCGCGCCGCAGCAAAGTAAAATGGAATTATCTCTTTATATGTTGTTAAATTTTTAATGTGTCACCCTGAACTTGTTTCAGGGTCTAAAAATTAATGGCACGATGCCGAAACAAGTTCGGCATGACACGTCGCTAGTCATTAAGGGAAAAATCCGAAATAAAATAACAGAGGTATGCAATGAATGTTTTGATAATAGGCGCGACATCCGGTATAGGCAGAGGGCTTGCGTTATATTATTTGGAAAAAGGCTGTAAAGTGGCAGTTACAGGCCGCCGCACGGATTTGCTTGCTTCGCTTAAGGAAAAATCGCCGGATAAAGTTTTTACTTTTATAAATGACATTACTGCGGGCAAAGCTTCGCAGGTTATAGATCAGGCTGATAAAGAAATTGGACGCATAGACATTATTATTATTTGCGCCGGTTTCGGAGAAAACAATATAGAGCTTAAAGCGGATTTTGAACTAAAAACCGTTAATACCAATGTTTTCGGTTTTACAGATTATGCTGTTGCTTCTTATAATTATCTTAAAAGCAAGAGCGGCGGTACTTTGGCGGCAATATCAAGTATTGCGTCTTTACGAGGCGGCTGGTCGGCTCCTTCCTATTATGCCAGCAAGGCTTATGTAAGCAACTATCTTGAAGGTTTGCGTATTAAGAACTTTAAAGAAAAAGCAAATATAGCAGTTTGTAACCTGATTCCCGGTTTTGTAGACACGGCGCTTGCTAAAGGCGTAGGGGATGGGGATGAGGGTCTATTTTGGGTAGCGCCTGTGGATAAGGCAGTCAAACAGATAGCAGCCGCTATTGATAAGAAAAAGCCATATACATATATAACAAAACGCTGGCGGTTTATAGCTTGGGCAATGAAGATTTTGCCTTATTGGTTTTACCGGTATTTTTAGAAAAAACAAGAAGTTAGCTGTTTTTTTGGAGATTTGCTATAATAGACAGTCAAAATGGTAAGCGTAATTACGCTTGCGATTTTTTTCTTTGTCTTTTTTTACAAAACATATATAAAAAACAACTAAAAGACAATTTTGTCACCCTGAGCGAAGTCGAAGGTGTCGCAGTGCGACGAATAAGGAGCACGAGTCTGCGACGGGCGCGAGATGTGAGCGCCCCGGAACTGCAGTTAAAAGGCAGATGTTTCGACTACGCAACTACGTTGCTTCGCTCAACATGACAACCGAAAAATTGATAAATAAATTAAATATAGAGAGGTACAGTCATGAAATGGACGCAGGAAAAGCTTGAAGACATTTTTAAAGCTTTATTTACAGACCCGCACAAAGGTCTTACAGACATTCAGGTAGCCGAGATACAGCAGCAAAAAGGCTTGAATGAATTTGAAGAAGAGAAAAAAGAAAGTATTCTTGCGAAAGTACTTCGCTCCATATCAGATCTGCCTATAATAATTCTTATAATAGCCGCGGCAATTTCGCTTTTTATGGCTATAAAAGAAGGACACGGCTACACGGAAGTTATAGTAATTATGTCCATTGTCATAATAAACTCCATACTAAGTTTACGTCAGGAGCTTGGCGCGGAAAAAGCTCTTGAAGCTCTTAAGAAAATGAATGCCGATATAACCGTTGTTATAAGAAACGGTTCCAAAGAAAAGATTGATGTTAAACAGCTTGTGCCGGGTGATATACTTGTGCTTGGCGCGGGCGATAAAATTCCGGCTGACGCGAGAATAATAACAGCCGCGGGCTTGAAAGTTGACGAAGCGATTTTAACCGGCGAAAGCGTTCCCGTTGAAAAAGATGCTGACGCTGAAATTGAAGAGAACGCTCCTGTAGGCGACAGGCTGAATATGCTGTTTTCAAGCTGTCTTATAACAAACGGCAGGACTGTCGCGGTTGTAGTCGCTACCGGAATGGACACGGAAGTCGGAAAGATAGCAGAACTTTTAAGTTCAACAAAAAAAACTAAAACTCCTTTGCAGAAAAGGCTTTTATATATCGGCAAATTTATGACGGTTGTAGCTTTATTGTCGGCAGTGACATTTTTTGTTATGGGCGTTATGCGCGGCGAGAAGCTTATGGATATGTTTATGCTTGCGGTTGCTTTGGCTGTCGCCGCTGTGCCTGAAACCCTAATGATTATAGTTACGCTGACTTTGGTATACGGTATTCAGAATATGGCAAAAAGAAATGCCGTGGTGCGAAAAATAAACGCGGTAGAAACACTTGGCAATACGTCCGTTATATGTTCCGATAAAACCGGTACTCTTACGCAAAACAAGATGACAATAAAAGCCGTTTGGGGTGTAGGAAACGAACCTAAAAATACGGATGATGAATTTGGCAGTGTTGAAGAATATCTTCTCACGATATTAAGTCTTTGCAATAACGCTTCCATAGAAAAAACCGAAGATGATCAGGAAAAAGTTATCGGGGATCCTACTGAAACCGCGATAATACGCCTTTTGCAGGAAAAAGGCAAGAGCAAAGAAGAATTGCTTGCAAAATTTCCCAGAGTTTTTGAAATACCGTTTGATTCCGAAAGAAAGCTGATGACTACCGTTCATCATCTTGATACCGGCGGTTATATTTCAATAACCAAAGGCGCGGTGGACAGAATTCCTATTACGGCAGGCGCGACTAAAGAAGAAATAATGAGAGTTCACGATGAGTTTGCGGGAAAGGCGTTAAGAGTTATAGCCGTTGCCGAAAGATATTATGATGAACTTCCCAAAGATTTAGGCGCTGAGGATTTGGAAAGAGATTTGAAGTTTGTAGGTCTTATAGGAATGATAGATCCGCCAAGACCCGAAAGCGTTCAGTCTGTTGCTTACGCAAAAAAAGCGGGAATAAAAACGGTAATGATAACCGGCGACCATGCCATAACCGCTTCGGCTATTGCCGCTGAAATAGGAATACTTGAAGAAGGCGACAAAACCATAACAGGGGAAGAGCTTAGCGTCTTAACGGATGAAGAACTTACTCAAAACGTCAGGCAGTACGCTGTTTACGCGAGAGTCAGCCCTGAAGATAAAATAAGAATAGTCCGTGCCTGGAAAGCAAATAATGAAATAGTTGCCATGACCGGTGACGGCGTAAATGACGCGCCTGCCTTAAAAGCCGCGGATGTAGGCACGGCTATGGGTATAACCGGCACCGATGTTGCCAAAAGCGCGGCGGCTATAGTTTTGACTGATGATAATTTTTCTACTATTGTAGCGGCGGTAAAAGAAGGAAGAAAAGCTTATGACAATATAAGGAAAACGGTTTATCTTCTTTTAACCTGTAATATTTCCGAAATAATAATAATGATTACCGCTTTTGCCTTTAATTGGGGGCTTCCCGTAACCGCGATACATTTATTGTTTGTTAACACCGTGGCTGACGGCATACCTGCGTTTATGCTTAGCAGGGAAAAAGCCGAAGAAGATATAATGGATAAAAAACCTATACCTATAAAAAGCAGCGTGTTTGCGGAAGGTTACGGTCTTAGAATAGCCGTGATGTCGGTAGTGTGCAGTATTGTGGTTTTTGTAGGTTTTTATATAGGTAAATTCGTCACTATCAGCGCCGGCGGTATAGCGCCGTCTCATGAAGTCGGGCAGACCATGGCATTTTTGATTTTAGGCCTTTCTTCCGTTGTGCACGTCTTTAACGTCAGAAGCATAGATAAATCTATTTTTCAAATAGGCTGGTTCTCAAACAAACCGCTGTTTTGGGGCGCTATGCTTTCAGTCGCGATAATGGTAGGGGTAGTTCTTGTAGAGTCCGTAACGGATATTTTTTATCTTGTCGGAATAAGTTTAACGCATTGGATTATCGCGGCATTTTTGTCGATTTTCCCTTTGATATTTGTTGAAATCTGGAAAATTTCTTTGCAGCTTATAAGAAAAAGCGGCATGAAAAAATAAAAATGAGGTATGATTAACCATGAAAAAGATTTTTGCGGTAATATTTACAGGAATGTTTATTTTTGCAAATACCGAGGCAATGGCATTTGATCTTTATAGTAAAACCATACGCGATAATTCATTTATGTCAATTGAACAGGCAAGCGATAAATGCGGCGGAAAAAATATTTCTCCGGATTTAGAGTGGGGCAAAGCTCCTGAAGGAGCAAAAAGTCTGGCGTTAATAGTTCATGACCCTGACGCTCCGGTGGAACATGGTTGGTATCACTGGATTGTAGTTGATATACCTGTAACTGCGATAGGCATAAAAAAGGGCGCAAAGTTCGCAAGTCCTGCCAGAGAAATTACCACGAGCTGGGGCGCTCCGGGATATGACGGACCGTGCCCGCCGCCGGGACACGGAAAACATCGCTACAATTTTACCGTATATGCGCTGAATACTGAAGAAATAGAATTAAGTCCTGATATGAAACCGTATGAGGTAGAGGAAGCGGTTAAGTCGCACTCGCTTGGCGAGATAACTCTTACCGGGATTTATGAAAGGAAGTAGGTTTTATTAAGAAAAATGGATTTAAAATTTATAGTTTTCAAGGGGGAGTATCTTGTCAAACTTAGAAGAAATATTAGAGTTTAACAAAAAATTTGTTGAGGAAAAGCGCTATGAAGCATATCCGATAGCAAAGTATCCAAATAAAAAGCTTGCTATACTTTCATGCATGGACGCGCGTTTAACCAAACTTTTACCCGCGGCTTTGAACTTGAAAAACGGAGACGCCAAAATAATAACAAATGCCGGCGCAATTATTACTCATCCGTTTGGCAGCGTAATGCGCAGTCTTTTGATTGCCATATACGCGCTTGGCGTGGAAGAAATTTTGGTAATAGCCCACTATGATTGCGGCGTGCAGGGTATGGATGCTTCAAAGCTTACCGGTAAAATGACGGACAGAAATATCGGAAAGGAAAAACTTGATTTTATAAATTGCTGCGGTGTTGATATAAATAAATGGCTTAAAGGCTTTGACAGCGTTGAAGAATCCGTTGTAGAAACAGTCAAAATTATAAAAAATCATCCGTTGCTTCCTGAGGGTATAACCGTAAACGGATTGGTAATTGATCCTGAAACAGGGCGACTTGATAAAGTAAACTGCTAATTTGCTGTGTCTTTTGAGTTTATACAGCGTCAGAAACTTCGGTCATTTGCCTTTGCGCGCAAACTTCCCTTGTTTCTTCCTTGTCTAAACTCAAAATCCTTTGCAAAATTGTGTTTTATCGTCGCAAGCGTCAGTCGCCGTGCGACGAATAAGGAGCACAAGCTTGGCGACGGGTGCGAGATGGTGAGCACTCTATCCTTTTAATATAATCCTTAGCAAAAAATACATAAAACAAAAACAGGAGTTTTTTGCCAAACACGGCAAAGACTCCTGTTCTGTTTATGTCGTCATTGCGGACTTGATCCGCAATCTAATAATACTACTCTAATTGCTTTTCTCAAATCGTTCTTTCAATTTACTGTAATAATTGGAAACGCTTTTGTCGCCGTCGTTATTTAAAAACAGACAAAAAGGCAGGCTGTCTGTTTCTCTGTGTTTTATAACGCAGGCGCAGCATTTCTTGTGATTAGGGCAAGACGTTTTGGGACAAGCACATTCTTTTACATTTTGACAATTCATGTCAATCATCCTTATTATCTAGTATTGTCATGTTGAGCGAAGCAACGTAGTTGCGAAACCGAAACATCTGCCTTTTTTGACTTCGCGCAGTGTGACAACACTGCTGTTGTCGTCATTGCGGGCTTGACCCGCAATCTGTTCCTTAATTCCTCAGAAAAAATTTCCGAACACATAACCTGTTACTGTTGCAAGAATAATTACGGTTCCCACATAAACCGCAGTTTTTTTATTGCCGAGTACGCTTCTTATTAAAAGCATATTAGGCAACGACAAGGCAGGTCCCGCAAGAAGCAAGGCAAGAGCGGGTCCTTTTCCCATACCGTTATTCATAAAACCCTGCACTATAGGCACTTCTATTAAAGTGCAAAAATACATAAACGCGCCAAAAAAAGAAGATATAAAAGTCGCTTTAAGTCCGTTGCCGCCGACAACGGTGCTAATATAAGAAGCGGGTATAATGCCTTCTTTTCCGTCGAATCCCATTAAAAAAGCTGACGCGGCAATACCTATCGTCAAAAGCGGAACCATTTTTTTAATATATTCAAACGTTGAAGTAAACCAAATATCGTAATCGTCTTTTTTAAAGTATTTTGCAAGTATGAAAATTAAAAGTACGGCGGAAAAAATTAAAAGTATGTTTGAAAACATAGCCGCGGAATGCAGTTTGGCGAATACAAACAATGCTATCATTGAAGCGAAAAACATCAAATTGACAGAAAAAGGTTTTTGCGAGTCGCCGGAGTCGCAGACAGTTATGGATTCAATTCTTTTTACTTCTTCTTTTCTGAAAACAAACGCCATAAAAATACCGACAAAAAAGCTAAAAAATACCGACATTACCGCTCTTGCTATGCCGATTTGCAAACCCAGAACGCTTGTCGTCATTGTCAGGGCGACAAGGTTTATCGCGGGCGCGGCAAATAAAAATGTGACTGCAGGTCCCAGTCCGGCGCCCATTTTGTAAATGCCGGCAAATAATGGCATAACCGTGCAGGAACAAACTGTCAGAGACAGACCCGAAACAGACGCGAACAAATAAGCGACAAATTTGTTTGCTTTCGCGCCCATATACTTTATAATTTCGTTTGATTTTAAAAATACGCTTAACGCGCCGGCAATAAACATAGCCGGAAATAATCCGAACAGAAAGTGTTCTTTAAAATATGCGTTTAATGAGGCTATTGAATTTAAAACCGCGCTGTCAAACTGTTTGCTGCCTATAGGCAGGTGATAGATTATCAGAAAAGCTGTAATATAAACTAATAATCTCTTCCATTCTTCTTTAAAAAAAGACATTTTATTTGACTCCTGTTACGGTAACAGATAAAACGGCAGAATCTCCGTTTTTAAACTTTTCCAGAGATTTTGAATCCAAATAATTTAAAAGAATTTCATCCGGAATTGTTATTTTATGTTCTTTAACTACTTTTACATCTTTGAAACCGGCTTTTAATATTTTATTTATATAATCGTTTTTTTGTATTGCGCCTGCCACGCACCCAGCATACATTTCAGCGGCATTTTTTAAAACTGAAGGAAGTTTTCCTTCAAGCACAATGTCAGAAACGCAAAAATGTCCTCCGGTTTTTAATACCCGGCTTATTTCATGGAAAATTTTGTCTTTCTTGGGAAGTAAATTAAGAACGCAATTACTGATTACGACATCCGCCGAATTGCTGTCAACAGGCATATTCTCAATATCGCCTTGCCGGAATTCTATGTTTTTTGCGCCGAGTTTTTCGGCGTTTTTTTTAGCCTTGGCTATCATTTCCGGGGCAAAATCAATTCCTATAACATGTCCGCTTTCAGCAGTTTCAGCCAAAGCGACAAAACAATCATTCCCGGCTCCGGAGCCCAAATCTACAACGGTATTTCCGGGTTTTATTCCGGCATATTTCGTAGGCAATCCGCATCCGAATCCCAAATCAGCATCAGGCATATAACCGTTTAACCGGCTGTAATCTTCATTCATTATGCTGTATATTTTATTATCGGATCCGCAACAGGCATCAGAGCCGCAGCAGCTTTTTACTGCTTTTGAGGAAACCGCGTCATTGTACCGCTGCTTTACCATTTCTTTAATATCATCCTTATTATTTGCGGCGATTAATTCTGTTAACTCTTTTTTAGCAGGAAGCCTGCCTGAAAGAACTACTTTGTTATTTATAACCAAAGCAGGCGTGTTCATAACGCCGTAAGATATAATTTTGTTTATATCTTCAATCTTTTCTATATCGGCCTTTGTATCTGATTCTTTTATTGTCTCGCTAACCATCTTCATAAGGGCGTTGCATTTTGCGCAGCCGGAACCTAAAACTTTTATTTCCATATTATTCTCCTTAATTTATTCACATTTACAATTTTTATTTTTAGCCGGGAAAGATGCTTTTGTAAGTTGTTCAAGCAGCTTCTTGGCGGCATCGGCGCTTTTTTTATTTATGGAATAGTGAGTCCATTTGCCTTCTTTGCGGCCTTTTACAATACCGCCGTCGCAAAGTATTTTCATATGATGCGATAGCGTCGATTGTCCGACATCCACTTTTTCCAAAAGCACGCAGGCGCATTTTTCTCCGCTTTGCAGCAGTTCTAAAACCATAAGACGAGTTTCGTCGCAAAGCGCTTTAAAAATTTTTGCATTTTCCGAATATTTCGTGTTCATAATCACCTCATATCTAATAATTTCGATATGACAGATTATACATATCATATCGAAAATTGTCAATATGATGATTGGATTTGATTCGAATTTAGCGAAAGAATTTAAAAAATAGATTTTTGAATTATAAATGAAGCAGTATATTTAATGTCGTTACTTTAAATTCAGATTTTTAAGCCATTTTGATATTTCGTTTTCCGAAGCATCGGAGCCGTAAAAGCCTTTGCCTTCCAAAAAATTGGCATTGGGCTGCAGTTTTTTCATGTCGTCAAAACATCTTGCTATGCCGCCGCCTCCGTGTGTGCAAAACGGAATAATGGTTTTTCCGGAAAAATCATATTCGGACAAAAATGACGCCACAGGCGGCGCGATTGTGCTCCACCAGTTGGGAGAACCTACAAAAATAATATCGTATTTTTCAAAATTAATAACTTTGGAAGCTAACGTGGGTTTAAAACCTTCCGATATTTCTTTTTTTGCCTGACTGGTTAAGTCGTTATATTTTGCCGGATATGCGTCTATGGTTTTTATCTCAAAAAGGTCACCGCCGGTATATTTCTGTATTTGTTTTGCGATTTTAGCCGTATTTCCGGAATGAGAGTAATAAGCTATCAGAATCTTTTTTGTATTTTCAGCCAGGGCATAATTAAAAGATATAACTGTTAAAGCCGCGCAAATAAACGCAATTGAAATAATTTTTTTCATTTTAAGCTCCTTTTAAGAAATTATATAATTTTGAAACGGCAATTAACAACTCATAATCGGAATTTCAATTTTTTATTCCGTATTATTCACTAATTTTAAAAAAAGTGATATTATATATTCATATCGGGGGAATCTAGGAAAAAGGAAATTTATGAATATTCAATTGCAAATAAAAAGAATTTGCGACAGTCTTCAAATAAAAGACGAAAGGTTTATTGAAATCGAACGTAAAAGGAAATTAAAGTTCGAAGATTTTAAAGAACTCCGGAATTTTCTGACGGAAAAAAGCTCAAGTCACGAAAAAACAGTATCTTTTTTTGACCAGTATTTAGATACGGAGGATATGGCTATAGCAAAAAAAGGCGCGAGTCTGCGCATACGCTATAAGCAGGACGGCGCAAAAGTTTATGTTCAATACAAAGGACCCGGATTTTTACAGAAAGGCATTTTATTCAGATCGGAATTTAACAGCGGCAAGCTGCCCGAAGTTGTGCTTAAGGAAAGTCATAATCATTTTGTCCGTTTTGACGAAAAAAATATACGGTCGATAATGTTTAATCATCTTCCTGAAGAAATGTTCGGAGCTATGGAAAAGCATCTCGGTCATGAAATATTGTCAAAAATATCGACCGGTAATCTTATATGTTTTTATAAGAAGGAGAAATTTATAGTGAATCGTGACAATATAATGCTTGAACCTTCCATAGATAAAATCTGTACTTTTTACGTGCGCGGAGAAAGCATATACCCTATGGCTACGTTTTGCGAATATGAAAATGAAATAAAGGCGGAAGAAAATTCTCTGGAAGAAAAGCTTAACAATTTGCATCATCTTGTTAAGTTTGATGCGGCGGTAGTTTCGAAATTCAGGCTGAAAGCTGAAACTAAAGATAAATATCACAGATGTCTTTCGTTTTTTATATAAATCAATTTTGTTCAAAAACTTTTGATCTGCCGTATAAAGGCGTATCTTTATAGCATTTGTTTGCTATATCTTCAAACACAAACTGCGAGCGTAGGGAACAGCGTTTTTAAACGTCGAGACCTGCCTGTACGATCCGTTCGGCTGTAAAATCGTGGCTTTAACGTTATCTTTCAGGCTGTTATATAAGATGGTGTCGGTAATATATTGTTTAATATTTGAATCCAGTATAGGAAAAGCTATTTCGTAACGTCTTACAAAATTTCTCGGGCGCCAGTCTGCGCTTGATAAATAGATTTTTTTCTCTCCGTTTGAATGAAAATAAAATATTCTGCTGTGTTCCAAAAAACGGTCTATTATGCTTGTCACCTTTATGTTTTCGCTGAGTCCGGCGGCATTGGGTTTAAGGCAGCAGGTTCCTCTCACGATCAAATCTATTTTTACGCCGGCTTTTGAAGCTTTGTACAAGGCTTCTATGACTTTTATGTCGGATAAAGCGTTCATTTTAGCTATAATATGCGCTTTTTTTCCGCTTTCTTTATTTTTTATTTCATTTTCAATCATATAAATTATTTTATTATGCAGATTAACCGGAGAAACAAGAAGATGGTTAAATTTTTGTTTAACGTCACGCGTTTGAAGCATTTCACAATATTTTAACGCGTCCGCGGCTATGCCTTCATGCGCGGTTAAAAGTCCTAAATCCGTATATTGTTTTGCGGTTCCTGCGTGATAATTGCCGGTTCCCAAATGAGCGTACCGGACAGCTTTTTCGTTTTCGGTTCTTGTAATCAAGGTCAGTTTGCTGTGAACTTTATATTTTCCTATAGGGGTTATTACTTTAACCCCGGCTTTTCTCAAATCTTTGGCATGCATAACATTATTCATTTCATCAAAACGCGCTTTTAATTCGACATAAACTATTACTTTTTTGCCGTTTTTCGCGGCTTTCTTAAGGATTTTTATAATCGGCGATTCGATATCGTTTGTGCGGTATAAAGTATGAAAAATTTCGGTTACGGCTGGATCTTTTGAGGCTTGTTCCAGGAAATCAATAACTATATCAAAAGAATCGTAAGGATGATGAAGTATTATATCTTGGTTGCGTATAACCGAGAAAATATCAGGATTTTTCTTAACTATAAGAGGAACTACAGGGTTTACTGGCGGATACAATAAATTTTTGTGCGTTTTGGTAAATAATTGTTTAAACGATGTCAGAAAACGCAAGCTCAGAGGCAAATCAAATCTGTATATAGAAGCGGAATCAAGCCTTAAGCTTGTCGCAAGCAGCAGCGCGCTGTCCGGATATTTAGGTGAATCAATTTCCAGTCGTACCACGCGCGATGAAGATCGTTTGTTTACGGCGTTTACGACCTTTCTTTCCAGATCCCTTTCATTTTCTTCAACATTATATATAGGTATGTCAGCGTTTCTAAGCAGCCGGAAAGCGAAAGTTCCTAAAATTTGTTTGTTTTTAAACAGTTTTTGCGCTTTAAACATAAGCCAGCGTTCGAGCAGCACGAATTTACGAGAGCCGTTATTTGAAGGAAGTTCTAAAATCCTGTCGTTTCTTTTTTTTAATCTTATTACCGCGTACTCATCTAAAAAGTGCGTGAATATATGAACATCTGAACCGTATAAAGCAGGAATCGGCGTTCCGATTTTTGAAAAACATATATCTATTTCAGGAAGATGTTTTTCTATTTCTTTATCAAGGGCTTCATCTTCGTTTTCAAAAGAGGTTAAAATCTGTATTCCGTTATTTGCCAGTTCTTTTAATAATAGATTAAACGATTTTGCCTGTCTGGATTTTTGCTGTAATACGTGTTCCCGGACATGAAGCGCCAGAGCCTCCGGAGTAAGAGCGTCAGGGTACTGCTTTTTCGGGGAAATCTTCAGCAGTCTTAATAACTCCGAAACGCGTACGGTAAAAAATTCGTCTAAATTGGAACTGACTATGCCCACAAAGAAAAGTCTTTCAAGCAAAGGAACGTTCGGGTTTTCTGATTCGGCAAGCACGCGGTCATTAAAGGAAAGCCAGCTTATGTCTCTGTTGAAAAATCTGTCTCCGGCAAAATTGTCGTTTTCGCTTACGTTTTCGTACTGTGTGGTTTTTGAAATTATTTTGTTTAGAGATATCCAACGACATTTAGTAGTTGCCATATTATATCAACTCCGCTATTTTTTCTGCATTAAAGTTTGTATATTTGAACTTTTCTAGACTTTTCCATATTTACATTATAATAAACAAAAGTTAAGAAATGATTAAGATTGTGTAAATCAGCATAAAAACATTAAAAAACCTCAATCATTTTTAAATTTTTAAGATTTCTTAATAAAAAATTAACAAATTTTTAATATTTTCTAAATAATGTATTTATACAATATAAAAGCCAAAGATAGATTTAATTGAGTTTATATGTAAGGAGGATCGCATGATCAGCATTGACAGCATCTTGCAAAATCACACAGCCGGGCGCAATTTGGCGCCTTGGAAAGTTACACTAATGAAACCGTTTCTTAAAACCCTTCTTCATGAAAAGACTTTTATAGAATTTGATAAGCAATTTCCGCATTTGGACGGTATTGCGATGATTGAACAGATATTTACGTATTTTCAAATAAAGTGCGAAACTGATATTTCAGAACTGGAAAATATACCCGCCAGAGGCGCGGTCGTAATTGTGGCAAATCACCCGATCGGTTCGATTGACGGACTTGCTCTTTTAAAAACCGTGGCGCATATAAGACCTGATGTAAAAATTGTCGCCAATCAGATATTGTCGTATTTAAAGCCTCTTAAAGACCTGTTTATAGCGGTAGATAATATGAGCGGCAAAGGTTCAAGCCGTAAGCAAATAGAACTGATTCAGGAACATTTGAAACAAGGCGGCGTGCTGATTTTATTTCCTTCGGGAGAAGTATCTCGTTTCGGACTTAAAGGCGTGCGCGATAAAAAGTGGAACAGAGGTTTTTTACGTTTAGCGGATAAAGCCAAAGCGCCGATTGTTCCGGTTCACATTGACGGCAGGAATTCGGCATTTTTTTATATAACCTCGTTGATTAGCAAGCCTTTATCTACATTGTTTCTTGTGCGTGAAATGTTCAAGCAGCGCGGTAAAAGCCTTAAAATACGCATCGGAAAGTGCATTCCCCACTCTGTCCTTAAAGATAAATACGAATCTCCTGATGAACTAAGCAGACAGTTTCACCGTCATATTTATATGCTTGGCAAGGGTAAAGCCGGCTGTATAAAAGGTGACGCGCCGATAGCCTTGCCGCAAAGCAAGGCAGTGCTTAAATCGGCAGTAGAGTCATGCGAAAAGCTTGGAACGATGCAAGACGGCAGCGAAATATATCTATATAAATACAAAGACGTCGGGCATTCCGCAATTCTGCATGAGCTTGGTCGTCTGCGTGAAATTTCGTTTCGCGCTGTAGGAGAGGGAAGCGGACAACGGCTCGATTTGGACACTTATGATAAATACTACTATCACCTAATTTTGTGGGATCCGAAGCGTATTGAAATAATCGGCGCGTATCGTTTTGTCCCAAGCAAAGAAGCGCGGTTGGAAAATTTATACAGCCATAGTTTGTTTCATTACAGCGAAGAGATGAAGCCGATTTTGGAGCAGGGCATTGAACTCGGAAGAAGTTTTATTCAGCCGAATTATTGGGGAAGACGCGGTCTTGATTATTTATGGCAGGGCATAGGTTCATATCTGGCAAAATATCCGCAATATCGTTATCTTTTCGGACCGGTTTCTATTTCGGGCGCGCTGCCTGTTGACGCTAAAGAATTATTGGTGTCATTCTACAAACTGCACTTTTCATCTAAAAAACAAATGGCTGTTTCAAAACGCCCGTATATGCTATCATCTCAAGAAATTTCAAAAAAGTTTGACGGCATAGACTACAAAAAAGATTTTACATACCTTAAAAGTATGCTTACGAATATGGGCTGCGGAGTCCCTACGCTCTATAAACAATACTCAGAGCTTTGCGAGCCCGGCGGCGTTGAGTTTATGGATTTCGGCGTTGATCCCGGTTTCAATAATTGTATTGACGGACTTGTCGTAGTTGATATGTCGAAACTTAAACCTTCACGCTATCAAAGATATATTGCTCCGTTCCTAGACTCGTATCACCCTGAACACAGCCTGACAGAGCCGTATAATTCGCAAACTCCGGTATATCTGAACTAAACTATTTTATTAACAACGATACAGAAACACAATGATGCGGAGAATTTCATAATCATTGTCTTTTCTGTCGTTGCTTTGCTTCTTTGTATATTAAGATTTGTCAGAGTTAATAATCTATTGCAAAAGAGCCTGTCTGTTCGCAATAATGATTTTTTTTTGGTAAAATCATTGAAATATCAAACAATTTTTAACTTTAGGGTGAAATAATGAAAAAAATGTCCGCAAAAATAAGGGCTGAATTTTTAGATTTTTTCAAAAAAAATGGCAGTACTGTTGTTCCGTCGGATTCTCTTATTCCGTCTGGCGATAAGAGTCTTCTTTTTACTTCCGCGGGAATGGTGCAGTTTAAGCAGCATTTTCTCGGTCAAAGCAAAGACGCTTTTACAAGAGCGGCAAGCTGTCAGAAATGTTTCAGAACTTCAGATATAGATAATGTCGGAATAACAGCAAGACATTTAACTTTTTTTGAAATGTTGGGAAATTTCAGCTTCGGCGATTATTTTAAAAAAGAGGCTATTGCCTGGGGTTATGAATTTTTGACGAAAAATATGGATTTGCCCAAAGACAAACTGTATTTTACCGTTTACAAAGACGATGACGAAGCTGTTGATATCTGGAAAAAAATTGTTCCCGCTGACAGAATTATCAAACTGGGCGAAGATACAAATTTTTGGAATATGGGCGACACGGGACCGTGCGGACCTTGTTCGGAAATTCTTATAGATTTGGGTGAAGATATGGGCTGCGGAAAGCCTGATTGCAGTCCCGCTTGCAGCTGCGACAGACATTTGGAAATATGGAATCTCGTTTTTACGCAGTTTGACAAGCAGGCAGACGGATCTCTTAAAAACTTGCCGAAGAAAAATATAGACACGGGAATGGGGCTTGAAAGAATAGTCGCCGCGGCAAACGGCAAAAAAAGTATTTTTGATACAGATTTATTTATGCCAATAATAGAAAACGCCGCTGAAATTCTTAAAATAAAAAATGAAGGAAAAAATATATCTAAACTCAGAATGATTGCCGACCACGCCAGAGCCGTGACATTTTTAATTTCAGACGGAGTTTTGCCGTCAAATGAAGGCCGCGGATATGTTTTAAGAAGAATTTTAAGAAGAGCGTTAAGACAGGGAAAACTTTACGGTTATGATAAGCCTTTTTTAAACGAATTGACCTCAACAGTTTTTAACATTATGGAACCCGCTTACCCTGAACTTTCATCCAGACTTAGCAATGTTAAATCAATTATAAAAGTTGAAGAAGAACATTTCCTGGAAACGCTGGAAGCAGGTTCAAATATGCTTTCGGGAATCATAGATTCTTATAAATCCAAAAAATTAAACGTTATAGACGGCGAAGCTGTTTTTAAACTTTACGATACATACGGATTTCCTTACGATTTGACTAAAGAAATTGCCGCTGAAAGCGGTATGAACGTTGATGAGGCGGGTTTTAAAGCTGAACAGAAAACCGCACAGGAAAAATCGCGCGCCGCGTGGGGCGGTTCGGGTGAGCAGGATATAACTTTTTATTCAATACTTCATAAAAAAGCCGGCGATACGCAGTTTGCCGGATTTGACAATTATTGGACTGAAGGAAAAGTTTTGGCTTTGGCAAAAGACGGTAAAGAAGCGGACACTCTTAAGGCAGGCGATATAGGCGAGATTATTCTTTCGCAAACGGTTTTTTACGCGCAGTCAGGCGGACAGGTTTCCGATAAAGGCAAAATTATCTCAAAACATTTTGAAGCCGAAATAGAAGAAGTCATAAAGCCTGTCGGAAATTTATTTGTTCATAAAGTTAAAGTTCTTAAAGGTGATGTTTCAGTAGATGCAGTTGTCAAATCCGAAATAAACGTGGAATACAGAAAACAAACGGCAAGACATCATACCGCTACGCATTTGCTGCAAAGAGTATTAAGGGATTATTTCGGCGATCATATAACGCAGGCTGGTTCTTTGGTGGCTAACGATTATCTGCGTTTTGACTTTACGCACTTTAACGCGGTCAAAAAAGAAGATTTGATAAGAATTGAAACAAAAGTTAACGCGCTTATAAGAGAAAACATTCCGGTTTGCGCGGAAATTATGGGAATAAATGAGGCAAGAGCCGCGGGCGCCATGGCGTTGTTCGGCGAAAAGTACGGTGATACCGTAAGAGCGGTGTCAGTTAAAAATGAAAACGGAGTTTTTTCAATGGAATTATGCGGCGGAACGCATATAACGCGTACCGGCGATATAGGATTTTTTAAAATAGTTTCGGAATCTTCCGTGGCTGCGGGAGTTCGCAGAATTGAAGCGGTAGCAGGGCTTGCGGCGGAAGAAGTTGTGCTGAAGGAAGAATCGCTTATTCTTAAAATAGCTGAAATTTTAAATGTTTCAAAAGAAGAAATGTTTGAAAGAGCGCAAAAATTTATTGCCGAGCATAAAAGACTTGGGCAAGAACTTATTGATTTAAGAGGCCGTTTAATTTCCGGAGAAATCGTCAATTATGTTAAAATGGCGAAAGACGTTAAAGGAATGAAACTTGTGGCATTGTCGGTTGACGATGTTGACGTAAAACTTTTAAGAGATATGTCCGATAAAATGAAAGAAAAAATGAAATCCGCGGTTGTTATTATAGTTTCCAAGAGCGAAGATAAAGCTTCTTTTGTAGTTTCGGCAACGCAGGACTATGTTGCAAACGGCGTTAGCGCTGGCAAAATTGCCAAAGCTTTTGCAGCTGATATTAACGGTTCCGGAGGCGGTAAACCGGATTTCGCGCAGGGCGGCACTAAAGATTTTTCAAAAATTGACGAAGCGATAAAAGGCGCGGAAAAATACTTATAACTACAGAGTGAAGATTGAAGAGTAGAGATTGGAGATGTTGTGTTTCGGTTATTATCGTCATTGCGGGCTTGACCCGCAATCTCGTTTTCGCAAGGCAAAAACACATTATCTTAACTTTTCACTCTGCACTTTTCACTTTGTCTTTTAAATAAGGAGTTAAAATGGCAAACTATATTTCTTTAACGGCAATAGGCAAAGATAAACCGGGTATTGTCAGCGCGATAACAAAAGTTTTGTATGAACTTAAGTGTAACATTGAAGATTCCACAATGACAATTTTGCACGGACAGTTTGCCATGATACTTATTTTAAAACTTCCGTCTGCGGTTACTTTGAAAAAATTATCTTCCAATATTTCAAAAGAAGCAAAGAAGCTCAGTCTTTCGGTTTCTTATTCTCACGTGAAATATGCAAAAAAGAAGAAAGAAAAAATATATCCTTATGTCATCTCCGTTTACGGCGCTGACAAAACCGGAATAGTTTATAATATCAGCAAATATCTTGCCGGTAAAAAAATAAACATTATGGATGTACAAACTACAGTTACCGATTCAAAACTCGGGAAAACTTATATTATGCTTATTGAAGCGCAGTTTCCTGAAAAACTTTCCGTTCAAAATGTTTCGGCAGATCTTGCGGAAATATCTAAATATTTAGGCGTGAGTATTTCAGTCAACAGAGCAGAGTCTTCGGAAATATGAGCGTTCTTCCTATAATTACTATTCCCGACCCGCTGCTTAAGCAGGTATCTTTTGACGTAAAAGATATTAACGATGAAGTCCGTGCTTTAGCTGAAAATATGCGTAATACTATGCTTGACCGCAAATCGTGCGTAGGTATTGCCGCGGTTCAAGTAGGAGTTTTGGCAAGAATTATTATTGTTGACGTGTCGCTTAGCGCAAACCCTCACAGAAGTTCCGGAGTATTAACAATGATAAATCCGGTTATAACGTATTCTTCGGGAAAAACAAGTTCAAGGGAAGGCTGTTTAAGCGTGCCTGATTTTATAGGAAATGTCACAAGAAAGAAAAAAATAGAAGTAGAATACTCAGATTTAAACGGCAAGAAACAATTGTTAAAAACCGATGGTTTTGAAGCAATATGTATTCAGCACGAAATAGATCATCTCGACGGCAAAGTATTTTTAGACAGAGTAACGTCTTTAAAAACCGATGTTTTTAGAAGGATGTAGTACTTTCCTCTCCCGTGTCAGGGCGGCAGTGCGACGAATAAGGAGCACATGTCTGCCGCGGGCGCGAGTGGTGAGCGCACCGGCTCCGAAGTGAAACGGAGGAGAGGATTAAGGTGAGGGCGAGTCGTGAGAAGATTTGTCAAAAATGAAAAATTAAAATTAACAAATCTTGCCCGCTCAAATAGAAAACAAAGCACTGATGCCGAAAAAGAAATATGGAACTTATTAAGGAATAAGCAAACCGGTTATTCTTTTCGCAGACAACACCAAATAGGAAGTTATATTGTAGATTTTGTGTGTTTGGCTAAAAAATTTATAATAGAAATAGATGGCGGACAACACAACGATACAAAAAAACAAGTATACGATGAAAAGAGAACAAAGTTCTTTAATAATAACGGTTTTAAAGTTTTAAGATTTTGGAATAATGAAGTTTTGTCTAATTTGGATGGGGTATATGTCATTATACTGAACGCCCTCACCCCGCCCTCTCCCTGACAAGGGAGAGGAGAAAAGCAATGCGCCCGTAGTTTAATGGATAAAACACTGGCCTCCGAAGCCGGCGCTTCCGGTTCAAGTCCGGACGGGCGCAGTTAAAGATAAATAATATGAAATCAGTAATACAAAGAGTTAAAAAAGCATCGGTTACTATAAACGGCAAAGAGAAGCGGGAGATTTCCGAAGGCTTGGTTGTTTTGGCTGCGTTTGGTAAAAATGATACCGCGCAGAAATGCAGCACAGTCTTTGAAAAAATTAAAAATATGAGGATTTTTTCAAACGAAGAAGGAAAGTTTGATAAATCCGTTGAAGATATAAAAGGCAGTCTTTTGATTATTTCGCAGTTTACGCTATACGGAAATTGTAAAAAAGGCAAAAGACCTGATTTTACGGAAGCAGCCGGTTATGAGCAGGGTAAGAATCTGTATGAAGAATTTTTGGAAATCGCAAAACAGTCGGGTTTAAACGTCGTAAGCGGCGAGTTTGGCGCTGATATGCTTGTAGATATACAAAATGACGGTCCGGTAACGATTATTTTGGATTCATAGGTTATATGAATATTGTAAGTTTGCTGGATGATAAATCAATAAAACCTGTTGAAAAAAGAAAAGAAATAGCCGAATCTATAAGAAAGAAGTTAATTACAATCAAAGAAATACAAAAATTAAAAAATGCGCTTGATGATAAAAAAATGGCTTTGGTTCTTGAGGCGATGGAAGATGTCTCATCTAAAAATCCTGAGATATCAAATAAAGATTGGCTGAAATTTACGCAAGAATTTATTGCGTCAAAATCAAACAATATAAAAAGAGAGGCTTCAAGAATAATCGGTAATACAGCCCACTTGTTCCCAAATGATTTAGATGCTGTAATAAAAGATATAATGAAAAACACAAAAGATGAGGGCACAGTTATTCGTTGGAGTTGTGCATACGCATTTGCAAGAATAATTCAGATTCCTAAATATGCCGATAGTAAATTTTTTGATGTTCTAACGGAGTTATGCGTCAAAGAAAAAGAAAACGGCGTAAAGAATCAATTACTTAACGGCTTAAAGAAAGCGAAAAAATTAAGAGGCAATAAGTGAGCAGTAAAATCATTGAGCAAAACATAGATAAACTTTATACAATGATGGAAAAATGCGATATTTGTCCGAAAAAGTGCGGAGTAAACCGGATTAAAGGGCAGAAAGGTCTTTGCAGAACAGCTGATAAAATTTTTATCGCAAGCCATAATGTACATATGGGAGAAGAGCCTCCTATAACCGGAACGAAAGGTTCGGGGACTGTATTTTTTTCAAACTGCACTTTAAATTGCGTTTTCTGTCAGAATTACCCTATAAGCCAATTGGGAAACGGCAAAGAAGTAAGCATCGACGGTTTTGTTGATATTATGCTCAGGCTGCAGGATAAAGGCGTTCATAATATTAATTTTGTTACTTCCACTCATTACAGCGCGCAAATTGCAAAAGCGGTTTATTTGGCAAGGCAAAAAGGTTTGGAAATACCGGTTCTTTCAAATACCAGCGGTTATGAAAGCGTTGAAACTCTAAAACTTTTGGAAGGACTGATAGACATGTATCTTCCCGATATAAAGTATTTCGATAATAATCTTGCTTTCAAGTATTCAGGCATTAACAATTATGTCGAAATTAATCGGGAAGCTCTGAAAGAAATGAAACGCCAGACAGGCGATTTAGAAATAGATGATAACGGAATTGCTGTTAAAGGTCTTCTTATAAGGCATATGGTTTTGCCGGGCAGTATTGAAAATACGAAAAACGCTTTAAAATTTATAGCTGAAGAATTGTCAAAAGAAACTTTTATAAGCCTTATGGCTCAGTATCATACGGCATACAAGTCTGATAATTTTCCGGAGTTGTCAAAGAGTTTAACGCAAGACGAATACGACCAGGCGCTTTATTATCTTGAAGAGTTTGGTTTGGAAAACGGATGGCAGCAGGAGTTGTGACGGTAAAGTATAAAGTCGTCATTGCGGGCTTGACCCGCAATCTGATGTTTTTATGTGTAAAGAGATTGCGGCTCGGAGACCGCAATGACAATAATAGTAACAATGGATTCCGGGTCAAGCCCGGAATGACATACAGAAAGGAAACATAAATGTTTGCAAAATATTTTTTAGCATTATTCGCGACTTTGTTTTTAGGACCGGGCGTTGGGCATATTTTTTTAAGACAGTACAGAAAAGCCTTTATTCTTATCGGTACTTCTATTTTAATTCTTATTGCGGCTGCGATAGTAATGTCGTTTACAATAGATTTAAGTTCGGTTCCAAGAGAGTATGCCGCCATGAGGGAATATTTGAAAAATCTTATGTCTCAAAATACCAATCTGATGCTTATGATAAATCTTCCTCTTGCGCTTGTATGGGCTTATGCTTTTGCCGATATAGGAAGAGGTTTATACGATGAATATAAAGAATACAAAAAGACAGAGGGTAAAGAATGAAAAAAATATTACTGGCCGTTTTATGCGCTTTTATAGCTTGCGGCTGTGTTTCTAAAGGAGCCAGAACCGTGAAAAAATACGATAATGACCTTACGGCTGTGTTGATTCATAATAACGACAGCCTTGCCGCATCGGTAACCGTTTTTGTCCGCGCAGGCGCCGTTGACGAAAAACCGTCGCAAGCCGGATTGTCGCATTTTCTTGAACACTTGATGTTTAAAGGAAGCGAAAATTACCCGGGCGATGAATTGAGCCGCCGCGTTGAAAATATGGGCGGTTATATCAATGCAGCTACGTCTAAAGAATATACCGTGTATTACATAAATATACAGAAAGACGGCGTTGAAGAAACAATTAAAATGCTTGCCGACGTTATGCAGAATCCTCTTTTGCCTAAGGATGACATAGACAGAGAAAGAAAAGTCGTTATTGAAGAAATTCAAAGACATTCCGATAATCCGCATGCTGTTCTTTATGAAAATTTCTTTCAAAGTATTTATGAAGAAAGCGCTTTGAAAAACAGCATTATAGGAACCGCGGACGTTATCGCGAATGTTTCAAGGGACGAAATATACGAATATTACAGCGCGCATTATGTGCCTGAAAAAATGGTTGTAGTGGTTTCCGGAAATTTTGATAAAAAGAAAACTCAAAAACTTATAGATAAAACTTTCGGAAAATTTCAAAAAAGAACGCCTCCGGCTGACCCTGTAACTGTAGAGAAAGTTCACACAGGAAAAGATTGGCTTAAACACGACAAAGTTGAAGTCGGCTATCTTGTTTCGGGCTTTTTAGGACCCGATATAACTTCCGATGATATTTTTATCGCCGATTTGGCTATGTCTGTTTTGGGCGGCGGAAAAACATCAAGACTTTACAGGGTTTTAAAAGATGAAAAACGTTTGGTTTATTCCATAGGCTCAGCGTTTATGACCGTTAAAGGAACGGGAGTCGCTTATATCAGCGCTGTTTTTGCTCCTGAAAATCTGGACGCGATAAAAGCCGAAATAAAAAGACAGGTAGAAAATATAATTGAAAACGGTATTGAAGAAGAAGAGCTCAACAGGTCAAAACTTGCGTTTAAAACTTCGTGGAATTTTTCGCATGAGACTCCTTTTGATATCGCGCATAATGTCGGCTATTGGACTCTTATGGGCAGACCGGACGCTATAGACGGTTATATGCCCAGAATAGAAGCTCTTACTGCAGAAGACGTCCGTAATTTTTTTGTTAAATATTTCTCGGCAGACAGAATGACAACCGCTGCATTGCTGCCTAATGCGAAGGCCGGAAAATGAAAAAAATTATAGGCTTATTTATATTGTTTCAATTTGTTTTAGTTCAAAACGCGGGAGGCGCAATGAACGATTTTACGCTTAAAAACGGAATTAAAGTTATATTCAATAAAACCGGCGGAGCAAATGTTGTTTCGGTCAGGGTTGTAACTCCCGTATCGGTTATTGTTGAAGGTGAAAATAACGCGGGCATTTCAAGTTTGACTGCAAGGCTTATGGCTAAGGCTACAAAAAACCGTTCCGTGGAAACGCTTGCGAAAGACGTTGACAATATCGGCGCGGATTTATATTCCGACACCGATTACGATATGTCGGGCTTTAATATGAGTTTTTTGCCCGAATATTTTGACAAAGCCTGCGAAATTTTTGCGGACGTTATAATAAATCCTCTTTTTGACGAAAACGAGCTTAATTTTGAAAAAAAAGATACTATTGCCGGGTTAAATTCAAGAAGAGACAGCATAGGGCGTACCGCTTCCGATAATTTCATAAAACTTTTTTACGGAACCGCGCCGTATTCTTTGCCTGTGCCGGGAAGCGAAAAGACAGTTTCTGCAATGACTTCCGATAATCTTAATGACTGGCACAAATATTCTTATAACGCTTCGAATGTTTTAATATCTATAGCAGGGAATATCGACGAAAAAATTGTTAAGAAATCTCTTGAAAAGTATTTCGGGAATATTGAAACAGGAAAGAAATTTGAAACGCCCGTATGGAAATTGGATTTTAAACGTCCGGAAAAAGTCGATTTTGCCGGAAAGTTTAACCAGGCTTATATTCTTCAAGGGTTTTCCGCGCCGTCTTTAAGCGATAAAGATTTTGTAACTTTAAAAGTTATCAACGCTATTTTAGGCGGCAGAATGACAAGCGTTCTTTTTATGGAACTCAGAGAAAAACTGGGACTTGCCTATGAGGTAAACGCGGTTTATCCTTCAAGAATAATGGAAAGTTATTTTGCCGTTTATATAGGGCTTGATAAGAAAAACATATCTTTAACGCTTAACAGAATAGATGAGATATTAAAAGATTTCCGTTCGAAAGAAGTTGACGCGCAGGAACTTAAAGATACGAAAACATATATTAAAGGTCTTTACATAATGGACAGGCAGACTGTCGGAAAAAGGTCATATTATCACGCTTGGCGCGAAATTGTCGGACAAGGCTATAAATACGATGAAAAGTACCTTGATGATGTTGAAAATGTTACTGCCCAAGACATTAAAAGAGTCGCTAACAGAATTTTCGGCGAACAGTCTTTGACGGTGATAATAAACCCTGAAACTAAAAAGTGAAGAGTGAAAAGTGAAGAGTGAAGAAATTGAATGCTGTCATACTCGCGAAAGCGGGTATCCATTGTTGCTGAAAATTTGTTTATTCCTTAAGTCCTTAAAAAGCAAACGTGGATTCCCGATAGAAACACTCGGGAATGACAAAAAAGCAAAAGTCCAGCCTGTCATTGCGAGGAAGCGCAAAGCGCTGACGTGGCAATCCAGTCGTTGCTTCTGCGCTTTTGTTTTATTACTGTTTTTTATGTTTTCCTGTTCTTCAAACAATTCTGACATAGAAATAAAAGATTTAGATGATTCCGCGCCGGTATACGGCGATGCTTTTATAATCGCAAGCTTAAGCGACGCATCGTTTCTCAATCCGATTCTTGCCAGCGACACTTCTTCTTCCATGGTGTTAGACAAGTTATTTAACGGACTTGTAAAATACGATAAAGATTTAAACCTTACCGGCGATTTAGCGGAAAGCTTTGAAGTTTCAAAAGACGGTCTTGAAATAATTTTTAAACTGCGTAAAAACGTTAAATGGCATGACGGCGTTCCTTTTACTGCAAAAGATGTCAGGTTTACTTACGAAGTTTTAATAGATCCAAACGTTAAAACTCCTTATTCGTCAAACTTTACGATAATAAAAGATTTCCAAATAATTGACGATTATACAGTAAAAATACTTTATGACAAACCTTTCGCGCCCAATCTTGAAAGATGGGGTATGCAGATAATCCCTAAGCATATTTTTGAAGGACAAGACATAAATACCGCCGCGGCAAACAGAAAACCGGTCGGAACCGGACCTTATAAATTCAAGTCCTGGCAGACAGACCAAAAAATTGTTCTTGAAGCAAACCCCGATTATTTTGAAGGCAGACCGTATATAGACAGATATATAATACGAATAGTCCCTGACCAGGCAGTACAATTTTTAGAACTGCGGAAACAATCTTTAGACGCTGTTGCTTTAACGCCGGACCAATGGTACGCTTACGACAGTTTTTTTAAATTCTACAATAAATTCCGCCAGCCTGTATTCGCGTTTACTTATCTGGGTTTTAATATGAAAAGAAAACCTTTTGACGATAAAAACTTCAGGCAGGCGATGCAGCTGGCGATAAACAAAAAAGACATAATAGATGGCGTGCTTTTAGGAACGGGAAAAGAAGCGATTGGTCCGTATCCTCCGCAAAGCTGGGCTTTTAACCCAAATATTGCCGAGTCCGAATATAATCTGCAAAAAGCCGCAGCGATGTTAAAAGAACTCGGTTTTGAAGATATAGATAATGACGGCTGGCTGGAGTATCTCGGCAAAAAGTTTGAATTTACCATTACGACAAATCAGGGAAATAAACAGCGGGAACTGACCGCGCAGATTGTTCAGCAGCAGTTAAAAAAAATAGGAATAAAAGCTAATATACGCATAATAGAGTTTTCAACTTTTGTTAATCAGTATATAGCCAAAAGAGAATTTGACGCGGTTATTATGGGATGGAGTCTCAGCTTTGATCCGGATCAATTTTTGCTCTGGCATTCAAGCCAGACTGCTCCGAGAGAGTATAATTTTTTATCTTATAATAATCCCCGGGTTGACAGGCTTTATGAAAAAGCCAGAGCTGTTTTTGACGTTGAAACCAGAAAAAAAATGTATTATGAAATACAGGAAATTATGGCAGAGGATCTGCCATGCATTTTTTTATATTACCCGGATTCAATGCAAGCTGTGCATAAGCGTTTTAAAGGAATTGAACCCGCGCCGATAGGCATAATGTATAACTTTATCGAATGGTGGGTGCCGAAGTCACAGCAAAGATATTTTTTTAGCGACAGGTAAAGGATTTTGTTGTTGTCTGTCATTGTTTGTCATGTTGAGCGAAGCAACATAGTTGCGTAGCCGAAACATCTGCAGTTTAATTTGATGAAAGATTATGAGAAATTATTGTGTTTATATAATGGCAAGTAAAAAAGATGGTGTTATGTATATCGGCATTACAAATGATATAGCAAGAAGAGTATATGAACATAAGGAAGGGCTTGTTCCGGGATTTACAAAGAAATATAAAGTTAATAAATTGGTTTATGCCGAAATGTTTAATAATGTAACGGAAGCAATAGAAAGAGAAAAACAACTTAAGGGCTGGCGAAGAGAAAAGAAAATTTTGCTTATAGAAACAAGTAATAAATCATGGAGTGATTTGTATAAAACTATTTTATAGTGTTAATCTTAACGGCAGACCCTTCGGCTTCGCTCAGGGTGACATAGTATTATTGTAAGCAAAGGACATAAATGTTTCAGTATTTAGTAAAAAGACTATTATATTCAATCCCGATAATAATAGGCATAACCGTGCTTACGTTCGGCGTTATGTATTTTACTCCCGGGAAACCCATAGACACTATGACTGACTTTAATCCTCAGATAACTTCCGAGGCAAAGGAAAGGCTCGTCAAACTTTACGGGTTAGACAAACCTGTCCACGTGCAGTATTGGAATTGGCTTAAAAGAGTAGCTGTTTTTGATTTCGGCAAATCTTTTAAAGACGGCCGTCCCGCTTCTGAAAAAATTATTGAAAGACTGCCCGCTACGATATTGTTGAACGTGTTATCAATAATTTTGATGTTAGTCATAGCTGTTCCCGTAGGCATTTATTCAGCTGTCAGAAAATATTCTTTATTTGACAGGGTTTTGACTGTTGTTGTTTTTGTTTGTTTTTCAGCGCCTGTTTTTTGGGTGGCGCTTATGCTTATGATAGTGTTCGGCTTATGGTTGGGATGGTTTCCTATTTCAGGGCTTACTTCTTTTGATTTTAGCGAACTTTCTTTTTTCGGTAAAACCTGGGATTTGGCAAGCCATTTGGTTTTACCGGTAATAGTTTCTACGCTTGGTTCTTTCGCGGTTCTTTCCCGTTATATACGTTCCGGAATGCTTGACGTTTTAAAACAGGATTATATAAAAACCGCGTATTCCAAAGGTCTTTCCGAAAGACAGGTAATTTTTAACCATGCTTTAAAAAATGCTTTGCTTCCTTTAATAACAATAATAGGTTTATCAATTCCTGGACTTATAGGCGGAAGTTTTATTATAGAAACGGTTTTTTCTTATCCCGGCATGGGAAGATTAGGTTTTGACGCGATAATGGCAAGGGATTATCCCGTGATTATGGGTATTGGCGTAATTTCCGCGTTTTTAACTTTACTTGGAAATATTATTGCCGATGTTTTGTACGCGGTTGCTGACCCGAGGATTAGGTATAGGTAAAGGCGCTCCCTCACCCTGCCCTCTCCCTGACAATGGAGAGGGGAAACAGAATTTTTGTCTTTCTTTCCTCTCCCTTGTCAGGGAGAGGATTAAGGAGAGGGCGATAAATTATGAAAAAAATATTTAAAAACAAAGCGGCATTCATAAGCATAGTTTTCATCGCGATAGTTGTTTTTATCGCGGTGTTCGCGCCGTTTATAGCCCCATATGATCCGGCGTCCCAGGATTTATCGAACCGGCTTGCAGCTCCTTCCGCAGTCCATCTTCTTGGAACAGACGATTTGGGCCGTGATGTTTTTTCGCGTATGGTTTACGGGGCAAGAGTTTCAATGTCTGTCGGTTTTTTTGCAGCGTTTTTGACTGTTCTTATAGGCGCGGTTCTTGGCATGCTTTCGGGTTATTTCGGAGGAGCTACAGACAGTATTATCATGCGTTTTACTGATATAGTGCTTTGCTTCCCGACATTCTTTTTAATTCTTTTGGTGATAGCGTTTTTCGAGCCCAATATATACAGCGTTATGATAGTGATAGGATTAACATCATGGACCGGGCTTGCGAGAATCGTGCGTGCGGAAGTTTTGTCTATAAGGGAAAGGGAATTTGTTTTAGCTTCAAAAATGCTTGCCGTCAGCAAACCCCGTTTGTTTTTTGTTCACATTCTGCCTAACATTATTTCTCCTATAATAGTTTACGCGGCGATAGCTGTGGGCGGAGCTATTTTGATTGAATCCGGGCTTTCGTTTTTGGGGTTGGGCGTTCAGCCTCCGATGTCGTCTTGGGGGCAGATTCTTATGCAGGGAAAAGACTATATTTATGTCGCGTGGTGGTTATCGGTTTTTCCGGGCATGGTAATTTTACTGACAGTATTGTCTTTTAATCTTATAGGCGAAGCGTTAAGGGATATTTTAGACCCTAAGGAGACATAGAAGATTGGAGGGCTTAGCAGCTTAGAGGCTTTGCAAATGATTTTTTACCAAGCTTCTGAGCTTCTAAACTTCTTAGCTTCTGATTTTTAAAATGAACATACTTGAAATAAAAAATTTATCAGTTGAATACAAAACATCTTCCTCAATCGTTGGGGCTGTTAAAAACGTTTCTTTTAACGTCAAAAAAGGCGAAACGTTTGTTATTGTGGGCCGTTCCGGAAGCGGAAAAAGTACAGTTGCCTCCGCCATAATGGATTTAACGGGAATTGACGGCGGAAAAATAAAATCGGGAAGCATATTTTACCGCGGGAAAGATCTGCTTAAAATGACTTTTGACGAAAAAAGAGTTTTAAAAGGTTCTAAAATATCAATGATATTTCAGGATCCGCAGTCATATTTGAATCCCGTAATAAAAGTCGGAAAGCAGATTGCCGAATCTTTTACAATTCATAATTCGCAGGCGTCTAACGACGAAATAAGAAAGCGCGTTGATGAAGCGTTGAAAAAAGTTAAGCTGGACGATACGGAAAGAATTTTTAATTCGTATCCTCATCAGTTAAGCGGCGGGCAGAAGCAAAGAGTTTTAATAGCTATGGCAATAATGAATAATCCGGAATTTTTAATTGCCGATGAACCGACAACCGGTTTGGACGCGTCTATACAAAAGCAGATTTTAGACTTAATCAACGAACTAAAAAATACGCTTGGTTTGACGCTTATTATGATAACGCACAATATGCGTATAGCCAGGAGATATTCCGATACAATGGCGGTAATGCATAACGGGGAAATTGTTGAAATTGGAAATACAGAAGAAATTTTTAAAAATCCGAAACACGAGTATACTAAGCTGTTGATAAATGTTTAAGGGTTGCTTGTCGGTAAACCAGTTGTCATTCCGGCCTCCGAGCCGGAATCTTAAAATGGATCCCCGATAGAAACATTCGGGGATGACAAAAGAAAGGAATAAAAGCTTGCTTTTGTCACTTTTCTTTAGCTTTCTTCTCTTCTTCTTCAGACAAAAATCTGTATTCTACTTCGCCTTGTCCTATGACTTTCAGTTCAGCTCTTATTTCATGTTCCATAAATTCAGGAATATTTTCAAGTCTGTGCAGTCTTGATTGATAGAGATCATTTTGGGCTTCGGCTTTTTTTATGTTGCTTTTAAGTTTTTGAATATCTAAAAAATTACTCACAAGAGCGCGTGAGCCGGAATTGAAAAGCAAATAACCCGCCAAAGAAAATAATATTACATAACGCCATCTAAGTTTGAATTTTTTCATTGTTTTTGTTTTGCCGTCATTCCGTTGAAAAACGGAATCCACGTTAGTCGTTAAAAATGTTCAGCAAAAATGGATTCCGGATCAAGTCCGGAATGACAAAACCTTATTGTTTAAAGACATTTCTACCTAAAAAGGAAACATTCTTTCCTTTGTTTTCAAGCTCTTCCTCAATTCTCAAAAGTCTGTTATATTTACAAATCCTGTCTGTTCTTGAAGCGGAGCCTGTTTTTATTTGACCTGTATTAAGAGCGACAGCCAAGTCCGCTATAATCGTGTCTTCTGTTTCTCCGGAGCGGTGCGACATAATTGCGGTATATCCGTTTTTGTAAGCCATTTGTACGGCGGCAACGGTTTCGGAAAGAGTTCCTATCTGATTTACCTTAATAAGTATTGAATTTGCGATACCCTTTTCAATTCCTTCTTTAAAAATTTTAGGATTTGTGACAAAAAGGTCGTCTCCTACTAGCTGGACTTTAGATTTTAATTCGTCAGTAAGGATTTTCCAGCCTTCCCAATCCTGTTCACTCAAACCGTCTTCAATCGATATAACAGGATATTTTTTCAAAAGGTTTTCGTAATAAGAAATCATTTCGCGCGATGATTTAACTTTATTTTCCGTTTCGCCTTCAAGTGTATAATTGTTATCTTTGTAAAATTCGCTTGCGGCCGCATCCAAAGCAAAAACAATGTCTTTGCCTGTTTCATAGCCGGATTCTTTTATTGCTTCGCATATAACTTCTAACGCTTCTGCGTTAGATTTTAAATTCGGGGCAAATCCGCCTTCATCGCCAACCCCTGTGGAATAATTTTTGGAATTTAAAACTTTTTTAAGGCTGTGAAAAACTTCGCAGCCCATTCTTAATGCTTCGCGGAAATTAGCAGCGCTTACGGGCGCTATCATAAATTCCTGTAAATCAACATTGTTGTCCGCGTGTTCTCCGCCGTTAATTATGTTCATCAGAGGAACAGGCAAAATGTATTTGCCGCTTTTCAGATTGTAAATTTCTCTGACATATTCGTAAACCGGAAGTTTTTTTGACTCCGCGCCCGCTTTGCACGCGGCAAGCGAAACGCCGAGGATTGCGTTGGCGCCTAAACGGCTTTTAAAATCCGTGCCGTCAAGGTTTATCATTTTATCGTCAATTTCAGACTGATTTGTTATTTCCGTACCTATAAGCTCGGGAGCTATTATTTTGTTTATGTTTTCAACTGCTTTTAAAACGCCTTTGCCGTCGAATCTGTTGTTGTCTCCGTCTCTTAACTCTAACGCTTCCCTTGAACCTGTTGACGCTCCTGACGGTACGGCTGCTCTGCCTAAAGTTCCGTCATCAAGAATAACGTCCGCCTCAACAGTAGGATTTCCGCGGGAATCAATAATTTCTCTGCCTATAATTTTTACGATTTTTGCCATTCTGGGTACCTTTACATTTTTGTCTTGTCATTCCCGAAATTTGTAATCGGGAATCTGCAGTTTTAATAAACTTAACTCTTTACGGCAGATCCCCGACTAAGACACTCGGGGATGACAAAAGAGAGGAATTACAAGCTGCTTTTGTCAACTGCGCATCATTTCAAAAACTTTTTGAGATATGTTTCTTGCTAACAGACTGTTATTGCATACCACAGTAACTTTTAATGTTTCATTATCAATTACTTCAAAGAAAAATGCCGCTTCGGTAGAATCCAGGCAATAATCAAAACTTTTTGTAAATTCAAAGGCTACAATATAACCTTTGTTGAAGCTTTTATGCGTGACCCTTGCCCTTAATTTGCTTATAATTTCAAGCATTTTGTTGAAGCCGTCTTTTTTGGACATTTCGAAAACTTCTTCAAACCGTCCGACTTGCTCGTTTTCAAATTTTTGAATAGAAAACCCCGCTATTCTGGCAGGATAGTCCAAAACAGAGCAGGAAATCAGTAAAAAAGGAAAAATTAATAAGAAAACAGCTTTTTTCATAAGGATTTCATTATAACAAATTGTTTAGCAAAATACTTACAAATTTTGTATAATCAGACCTGTTATATTTTCCAATCATTACAATAAGGAGAAATGCAATGAGTTGTCCTAAAGAAAAATGCGCTTATGAGTTTTCTCATGAAGTGCAGCAAATGACATGCGTGGCAAAAGGCGCAAAACACGGTTCAGCGCCGATTCCAGAAGAAGGAAAATGGGTAAAAGCCAAAGAAGTTACCGATATAAGCGGTTTGACGCACGGAGTAGGCTGGTGCGCTCCACAGCAGGGAACCTGCAAACTTACGCTTAATGTTAAAAACGGTATTATAGAAGAAGCGCTGATTGAAACCGTAGGCTGCAGCGGTATGACGCATTCCGCCGCCATGGCTGCCGAAATTATAACCGGCAAAACAGTGCTTGAAGCGTTAAATACCGATTTGGTATGCGATGCTATAAACGTCGCTATGAGAGAGCTTTTCTTACAGATAGCATACGGCAGAACACAGACTGCGTTTTCGGAAGGCGGACTCCCGATAGGCGCGGGTCTTGAAGATTTGGGAAAAGGTTTGCGTTCGCAGGTCGGTACGATGTTCAGCACAAAAGCCAAAGGCGTTCGTTATCTTGAAATGGCTGAAGGTTATGTGCTTGAAATGGGTCTTGATAAAAATGATGAAGTTATAGGTTATAAATTTGTTCATTTAGGCAAAGTTATGGACGAAATTAAAAAAGGCGTTTCGCACAAAGACGCGTTTGAAAAAAATACAAAGACTTACGGCAGATACGATGAAGCAGTTAAGAAAATAGATCCCAGACACGAATAACAGGCTGTTGCCTGTCATTCTGAAAGGCGAAGCCTTGAAGAATCCAAAGACATTAAAGGTAATAGATTCTTCGCTACACTCAGAATGACAAATAGAAAAAATGGAGAAAAGTATATGGCAATAAAATTTGAAAGTTACGAAAGAAGAATAAAGCAGATAGAAGCCGCTTTGAAAGAATACGGAATCAAAGATTTGGAAGATGCAAGAAAAATATGTCTTGATAAAGGCATTGACGTTGAAAAAATAGTCAGAGATATACAGATGATAGCTTTTGAAAATGCTGTCTGGGCATATACCGTAGGCGCAGCAATAGCTATTAAAAAAGGCATCAAAACAGCTGCTGAAGCTGCTGAAGCAATAGGCATAGGTTTGCAATCCTTCTGTATACCGGGTTCAGTTGCGGATCAACGTTTGGTAGGTATAGGACACGGAAATCTTGCGGCAATGTTACTCAGGGAACAGACAAAATGCTTCTGTTTTTTGGCAGGACATGAAAGTTTCGCAGCGGCAGAAGGCGCGATCGGTATAGCAAAAACCGCGAATAAAGTCCGTAAAGAGCCTCTTCAAGTTATTCTTAACGGTTTAGGCAAAGACGCCGCTTACATAATAAGCCGCGTTAACGGTTTTACATATGTTGATACGGAATACGATTATTCTTCCGGAAAACTTAATGTTACCAAAGAAACAAAATTTTCGGAAGGTGACAAATCCAAAGTAAAAGTTTACGGAGCGGATGATGTCAGCGAAGGCGTAGCAATAATGATGAAAGAAGGCGTTGACGTTTCAATTACAGGAAACTCTACAAACCCCACAAGATTTCAGCACCCTGTTGCCGGCACATATAAGAAATGGGCTATTGAAAACGGCAAAAAGTATTTTTCAGTCGCTTCCGGCGGCGGTACGGGAAGAACGCTTCATCCCGATAATATGGCGGCAGGTCCGGCTTCTTACGGTATGACCGATACTATGGGACGCATGCACGGCGACGCGCAATTCGCGGGTTCGTCTTCAGTTCCGGCACACGTTGAAATGATGGGTCTTATAGGTATGGGCAATAATCCTATGGTAGGCGCGTCAGTAGCAGTAGCAGTAGCGATAGAAGAAGCTTCAAAATAAGTTTTAATATATATCAAAAGCCTGTGCGTTAATTATACAAACGCACAGGCTTTTTTTATGCGGCTTGTTTTTTGTGTTTATATGGAGCCTGTCCCATAAGGTTGTAATACGGGATTGCGTCGCTCCTAATTTACACGCTTCCGGCAAACTTTTAAACCTTTGACGGACTGTCTTTGTGTTTGCACCGCTCGTCACTTACTCTTGGTCATATTGCTTATTGATTGATTGTTTTGTATAATTTTTATGTAGACAAAATAGCCAAAAAATAAAACTAAGGCGAAAAATGTCATATAAATCAGATCAAATAGTCTTTTAAATGTATTTTGGACGTCTTCCCGGTTAATTTTCGGGCAGGCGTTTTTATTTTGGGAAGCTGAAAATAAGGAGAAGAAATGAAAAAAATACTAATGTTTGCTTTATTCGCGGTTGCTGCATTATTTTTATGCGCAGATAAAAGTTTTGCACAGATCAATTTATTCGGAACTTCAGTAACTGCTCCGGATACGGAAATAAATATTTCTTCACAGGTAACCGTTACAAATAATATTTTTCAGCCGGGCAGTCGTATTGTGTACTCGACAAATTCTTACACTATAGCAGGCGGGGTTGTTTATTATTCAACTACGGCTGCTATAGACTTTGGAAATGTTACGGCAAATTATAATTCCGCAGCCTTTTACGGGTCAACAATGACTGCCGGAGATATATTAGGTTCTTGGGTGAATATTATAACGGGCGGTTCAATCGGAAATATTTTTGCAAGTTCTAATTCTGCGGTTATTAACTGGTCAGATATAAACGGCGGAAATATATATGGTTCTGCAATATCGCTTGAAGCAAACGGTTCAATAGGAAACATTACATCAAACGGAAATGAAGTTTCTGTTAAAAATTCGCCGACTCTTTATTTGGATGGCGCCAGAGCTTCCTATATATATATAGGCAATTCCATAGAAATCGGAAATATCACCGCGAATTTAAACACGGTTGAAATAGATAATATACTTCAAATTTCAGAAGTTTTAGGATCCAGGATGAAGATAAGTATGCCTTCTTCTTTTTCTTTTAATGTGTATTCAAACAAAAATAAAATTTCAATAAATTCAGCGGAAGTAGAGGTAAATAATGGGGTTGTATCAGGAAGTCATATAGAGGTTGACGGTGTTTCAAACATAATTTCAAATGAGAATGAAGTTACAATTTCATATTCGACAACAAGTTATGTCGCCGGTTCTTATGTAATAGCTAACAGCTTGGGTTACAGCCAAAGAAACAGCGTGCAGGTAAACGGCAATGTAGTTTCAATATCGTCTTCTAATTTATACAGCGGCAGGGTTATGGGTTCTTTGTCCGCCGGCGATAATGTAACCGCGAATAGTAACAAAGTAATAATAGAAGACAGTATAGGAGTTAACCGTGTCTACGGCAGTTATGTTTTTTCTTCTACTTCTAGCGTAGGAGCGCAGCTTAGCGGGCAGGCAAACGGAAGTTCGGTTTCTGTTAAAAATATTACAAGCGCGGGCGCGGCAAATATATACGGAGCTTATCTTTGGGGCGGAAATTTATTATATGAAAGCGTGGGATACGGCGGTTTTGAAACAAACAATAATTACGTTGAAATTGAAAATTTAACAAACACCGGAAGCATGGATGTTTTCGGGGCATTTATTTCGGCTCAAGCCGATACGGGAAGAGCCTATGGAAATACCGTATATGTATTGAATTCGGCAGTTAACGGGGTCAACGGAGGTTTTTGTACGGTTGGAGCTACGGGGACTGTAACAACCGAAATTACTGTAGCGCAATATGCGAATGAAAATAATGTAATACTTGAAAATTCAGCGCTAGGCGTAGTTTACGGCGGGCGTTCTTTTTCAGGATGGATAGGCAGCGGGAATACATTGAATTTTGCAGACGGTAATAGGGTAACAGTAACTGGCGGAAGCATTAGCAACAGTGTTTATGGAGGCGCGGCGAATTCTTTAAAATCAAGCGGGCAGGCTGATAATAATTATGTTGAGCTTGATAATGTTACAGTGAATAATGCTTTTGGCGGCTTCTCGCAATCTTTTTCAAATGCGCAGGCTAACAATAATACTGTAAAAATTATAACAGGAAGCGTTAACAATATTTATGGAGGCTACGCGCAGTCTTCACTTACCTCCGCTTCAATTGCGAAAGCCAATTATAATTCTGTCATTCTTGAAAATATTTCCGGATATGTCGATCAAATTTTAGGCGGTGAAGCTTATGGATACTCCGGTTCTGAAAAAGTATCTGCCATTAATAATAAGGTCACTGTAATCGGCAATTTAAATGTCGGCACTCTTTACGGCGGCTGGGCTAAAAATTACGGAACGTCAAGTCTGGCAGATTTTTTTACGGGAAACACTCTTGAAATTAAGAGCGGGCAGCTTACAGTCGGGAACATGAGCGGTTTTGAAAATTATAATTTTTATATTGAAGATTCAAATATCACTACGCCGATTATTTATGTTACAAGCGGAATGACGAATCTTGCTAATACAAACGTAAAATTGACTTTTGGAACAGATGCGGATTTCTCGGACGGAGACAGAATTGTCTTAATAGAAAGCGTTGCAGGTCTTTACGGATCTCCTAAACAAACGCAAGTGATAGCGAGCCAAGGAGCCGCCTGGGCGGATATTTGTAATATATATGTCAGTAATAAACAATTAATTGCCGATTTTGTCGAAAGATTTTTTAATCCCCAGACAAAATCGTTGTCTGAAGGCGTCGCGGCTGCGGCCATTGCCGCGGGGCTGGCAGCTAATACTGTGTCCGGCGAATTACTGTCCCCTGATTTAAAGGTGGGAGATATGGGGCTGATAGGCGCGGTTACCGGCGGAAGCTCAAAATATAATACCGGTTCTTCGGTATCTCTTAACGATTTGGGAATAGTAGCCGGTATTGAAAGAAAATTCGAATCGCTTTCCCTGGGTGTTTTTGCGGAATATGTAACCGGTAATTTTGAAACTGAAAATGAGTTTTCGGGTTTTGACAGCGTAAAAGGTGACGGTAAGGTAACCGCTGTCGGCGGCGGTATTCTGGGTAAAAAAGAAGTCGGAGAAGACGGGGACGGATATATTGAAGGTTTAATAAGAGCAGGGCAGATTTCCAATGAGTATAATACCGAGCTTGCAAACGCGAATTATGAATACAGTTCAATGTACTTTGGTTTAGGTTTAGGCGCGGGAGTTGTTTTTGAAATCAGCGAAAAAGTGAATCTTGATCTTTCCGGAGGATATACTCTCACAAGCGTCGGCGGGAGCGAAGTTGAATTGCCTACCAAAGAAAAATATAAATTTGATTCTGTTCTTTCAAACCGCATAAAAGCCGGTGCGAAAGGCGAATATGAAATAAATAATACATTTAAGCCGTATTTAACGGTTTCTTACGATTATGAATTGAGCGGAGCCATAAAAGCGCAAATAGACGGTCACGATATTGAGGCTCCTACCTTGAACGGCGGAACATTTTCCGGCGGAATAGGTATGGGTATTAATATTTTCAAAAATTTAACATTAGATTTAAGCGCGCAAACTTTTTCCGGTGTTCGTGAAGGTTTTTCGGGATCTCTGAAAATTAAATTAGAACTTTAAAAAAGACAATTACAAATTACGAATGACGAATTAAAGACGATTGATGTTCTGTAGTCATTGCGGGGGTGAGTGCGCGACGAATAAGGAGCGCGAGTCACGAACGGGCGCGAGATGTGAGCGCACCGGGTCTGAAAGACGACAAAGTCTTGACATGGCAATCCACATTGCTTTTAAAATGGATTACTTCGTCGGAAACATTGCTTCCTCCCCGCAATGACAAATAAGTCACATAGAGTAGAATATTATATAAAAGGAGTCTTATTATGAAACAGTTTTCAGTTCTATTTTTTGCGTTTGTTTTAGCGTTTTTTCTTGCCGCATGCGGAGGAGATAATAATTCAAGCGGCGATAAATCTTTCCGTACCGATATGCCCGCTAAGAGTACGGCGCCGGCATCGCAGGCTGCGACTTCTTCGCTTCCGGTTCCTCAGCAGGAAGTTTTTTCTGCAAGGTTAGTTAGCGAGCCTGCAGCTCCCAGATTAACGCCGACTATAGTATCGGCGAACGGCTGGATGAGAGTTCAGAGCGCTGAAGTTCCGGTTTACATGAATGTAGACGGAAGAGCTCCCGGGGCGGCTGTTATAATGACTGTTGACAGAGTTCCTTCTGATGTAAAAACAAACGATGAATTTGCAGCATACGCTCAGGAATTGGTAAAAAGCGCGTTTGGAGAAGCGGAAGTCAGCGGGCCAAACCGAATAATAATTAATAGTATGGAAGCTTTGGAATATACCGCAATAACGAGACCGGCCGGAAATATTCCTTTTACGTTTAAATTGTTTTATATGTTTATTGATGAAAACGCGTATGCTGTCCAATGCTCTGCCGAATCGTCGGATTTTGATAAAGTAAAAAATGATTTTGATACCATGGTTGCTTCGTATAAACTGCAATAGCAGTTTATAACGCATTTTAATCGTCGTCATTGCGGCCTTTGAGCCGCAATCTCATTGTAAATTGTAGATTTCAAGTCCTGAATGATAACCAAACTTAAACGGCAGAGATAAATTAATTTTTATCTCTGTCGTTTCGTTTTGTCGTTAATATCCGGTTTTGTTTATGTAATGCGTCTGGCGCTTGATTAAACAAAACGAAAAAAATAACTTTGACATTTACCGGGAACTTTTATATTATGTCTGCAATATGAAGTATTTAATAAAAAAAGCCATCATTAATGCATCTCTTAAACATGTTTTCGCATCGCGCGAATGCATGCGTCTTTCTTTTTCCGCAGTACGAATGTAAGGAACCAAGTTCCGCAATTAAGTTTCAAAACACAAACTCAATTTCAAATTTAAATAATAAGTAAAAAAAGGCAGGCAAATATGAATTATTGGTACATTGGTATTTTCCGAATGTGATATTATAATGTTTTGCAGTAAAGCTTAAAAAATAATATCATATACAAAAAATTAAAAAGGGTTTTTGTCCCTAAGGAGTTATAAAATGTCAAAAATAGATGATAAATTAACAAAAGAAAGTATTTTAGTTCACGGCGGACAGGAGCCGGATCCGGTTACAGGCTCAATAGCCGTGCCGATTCATCAGACTACCGCGTATCAGTTTAAAAATACAGACCACGCGGCTAAGCTTTTTGAATTAAGCGAGCCGGGCAATATATATGTCCGTTTAAATAACCCTACCACCGACGTTTTGGAAAAACGCGTTGCCCTTTTGGACGGCGGAATAGGCGCGCTTGCGGTATCAAGCGGTATGTCGGCAATTTTTCTTGCCATTACCGTGCTTGCGCAAAGCGGAGATGAAATAGTCGCTTTGAATAATCTTTACGGCGGCACTTACAATTTATTTTCAAACACATTAAAAAAGTTCGGCATAAAAGTAAATTTTGTGGATTCAGCGGATTTGGAGCAGGTAAAAAAAGCGATAAACTCCAAAACAAAAGCGGTCTACGCGGAAATTTTTGGCAACCCAAAACTTGATACGCCGGAACTTGAAAAACTTTCCGCGCTTGCCCACGAAAACGGACTGCCTCTTATAGTTGATAATACGTCAACGCCTTATATATGCAGACCTTTTGAATACGGAGCTGATATCGCTATTTATTCCGCGACTAAATACTTGGGCGGTCACGGAACAAGCGCTGCCGGAATAATAGTTGACAGCGGAAAATTTAACTGGGAAAACGGAAAGTTTCCTTCAATAGCCGGTCCTGACGCGAGTTATCACGGTTTGGATTTTGTGAAAGCGTTTAAAGGTTTTGCTTATTTGGCAAAAATCAGAGCCGGACTAAACAGAGATATCGGCGCGATAATTTCGCCGTTCAATTCATTTTTGGTTTTGCAGGGGCTTGAAACTTTGCATTTAAGAATGCCCAGGCATAACGACAACGCGCTTGCTATTGCGAAATATCTGAAACAAAATAAAAATGTGGCTTGGGTAAATTATCCGGGACTTGAAGATAATAAAGAATACGCGAAGGCCCAAAAATATTTTAATGGAAACGGCGGTCCTTTGGTCGGCTTTGGCGTTAAAGGCGGAGTTGAGCAAAGTAAAAAGTTTATTAATTCATTGCAGCTTATTTCGCATGTGACAAATTTGGGCGACGCGAAAACTTTGGCAACCCATCCCGCAAGCACAACGCATCAGCAGCTTAGCGAAGAACAGCGTTTGTCGGCAGGAGTAACGCCCGATTATATAAGGCTTTCAGTAGGAATAGAAAATGCCAATGATATAATAAACGATTTAGAGCAGGCTCTTATAAAATCACAGGAGTAATTTAGTTAAACGGCAACCCCTCACCCCAACCCTCTCCCGCAAGGGGAGAAGGAGCTAAAGTAATTGCCCTCGCCCCCTGCGGGAGAGGGACTTGCGAAGCAAGAGGGTGAGGGGTTTGTCATATAAACTATGAATAATTCATCAGCGCCTTTATCTCTCGGCACTCAGCCGGTCGGAAAACTTTTAATCCAATACGCGATTCCAGCGGTAATCGGTATGATTGCCATGTCGATTTACAATATAACCGACAGCATTTTTATCGGTCACGGCGTGGGTCCGCTTGCGCTTTCGGGTATTGCCATAAGCTTTCCTATAATGACGCTCGGCGCGGCATTCGGCGCTCTTATAGGCGTCGGCGCTTCAGCTCTTTTATCTATACGCCTCGGACAAAAAGATTACGATTCCGCCAATTATATACTCGGAAATGTCGTGACGCTAAATCTTATACTGGGAATAGGATTATCTATTCCCGTGTTAATATGGCTTACCCCGATACTTAAATTTTTCGGCGCAAGTCCGGACGTGCTTCCTTATGCGTACGATTTTATGTTTGTAATTGTCGCGGGAAATGTTGTTGTTCATTTATTTATGGGGCTTAATGCATTAATGCGTTCTTCTGGTTATCCGAAAGAAGCGATGTATGCCGCAATTGCCACGGTAATTTTTAATATTATTTTAAATCCTTTATTTATTTTCGGTTTTGGCTGGGGTATAAGGGGAAGCGCTCTCGCCACAGTAATATCGCAGTTTTTGGTTTTGCTTTGGCAAATTTATTTTTTTACCGATAAAACAAAGTTTTTGTATTTTAAAAACGGTATCTACAAACTGAGAAAAGCGATTGTAAGCGGGATATTTTCAATAGGGCTTGCTCCGTTTTTGCTTAACGCGTCATCAAGCGTTGTTATAATACTTTTAAACAGACAGTTTACATATTACGGCGGGGATTTGGCTGTCGGGGCTTACGGAATCGTCAACCGCGTCGCGTTTCTTTTTGTTATGATAGTTTTCGGAATAAATCAGGGAATGCAGCCCATAGCAGGGTACAATTACGGCGCTGGATTATACGGAAGGGTTAAAGAAGTTTTAAACAAGACGATTTTTATAGGCGTTATTGTAATGACTGCCGGCTTTATTATTGTAGAATTGTTTCCTCACGCGGTCGCGGGCGCTTTCACAAGAGATAAAATGCTTATAGATATGACTGCGTCGGGCTTGCGTTATGTGTTTATGTTTTATTCTCTTGCCGCTGTGCAGATTGTAGCTTCTACATTTTTCCAAAGCATAGGGAAAGCGTATTTGAGTATTATTCTTTCCGTGACAAGGCAGGTTATATTGTTGATACCGCTTATTTTGTTTTTACCGAAATTTTTAGATATTACAGGCGTATGGTTAAGCATGCCTATAGCAGATTTGTTATCGTTTATAATTTGTGTTATTTTGCTTAGAATGCAGTATAAAAAACTCGAAGGGAATTCTCCCTTTGTACTGAGGGACGAAGTCCCGAATGTATCCAGAATCAATACCGGAGGAAAAAATGAGTTCTAAACTTGTAATTACGATAGCAAGGCAATACGGAAGCGGCGGACTCTTTATAGGCAAAAAAATCGCTAAAGATTTAAAGATTGCTTTTTACGATAAAGAACTTATAGAAATGGCGGCAAAAGAGAGCGGGCTTGGAAAAGATTTTATAGAAAAATCCGATGAGAAGCTTCCGTTTCGTTTTGTCGGCGGATTTACGGATATGTTTTGCGGAGTTTTCGGCGCGCAATGCAGCGAAAACATAAACGATTCGATTTTTAAGATTCAAAGCAATATCATAAAAAATATTGCCGAAAAAGAATCCGCGGTTTTTGTAGGCAGATGCGCAGATTATGTTCTAAGAGAACACCCGAGATGTATTAATGTTTTTATATGCGCCGATATAAAAGACAGAATAAAAACTATTTCTGAAAACTTGAACATAAACTCTGCCGCCGCTTTAAAAGAGATTGAAAAAAACGACAGACAGAGAAATAAGTATTACCGCTATTACACAAACATAGAAAGAGGCAGCGCTGAGTATTATCATTTATGCGTAAATTCATCGGTTTTAGGACTAAGTGAAACCGCGGACATTATCCGTGAATTTGCCGAAAAAAAGTTTATTGAAAAATGATATAATCTATAAATATAATTACGAATTACAAATTACGAATTACGAAAAAAGCTATGTTGTCGTCATTGCGAGCCCTGAAAGGGCGTGCCAATCTAAGGTTATTTAAAAATTATGAAAAACATATTAGAAAACATCGAAACACAATATTTTAAATTCGATAAATTAGTTCTTGAGTCAGGCAAAGAACTGAAAGACGTTACTATTGCTTACGAAACTTACGGCAAGATGAACGAAAATAAAAGTAACGCGGTTTTAATAGTTCACGCTTTTTCAGGAGACGCGAATGCCGCGGGGTTTCATAAAGGCGCTTCAAAACCTGGCTGGTGGGACAATATGATAGGTCCCGGCAAAGCGTTTGATACGGACAAATATTTTGTCATATGCTCAAACATTTTAGCCGGCTGTTCGGGAAGCACCGGTCCCGCGTCAATTAATCCTTCTACGGGAAAACCGTATGCTTTGGATTTTCCGGTTGTAACTGTTGCCGATATGGTCGCCGGACAAAAAAAACTTGTAGATCATCTCGGAATAAAAAAACTTCTTTCTGTCGCTGGCGGCTCAATGGGCGGCATGCAGGTTTTGCAATGGGCGGTTTCTTATCCGGAAGCATTGTGTTCTGCGATACCTATCGCCACAACAATGAAACATTCGCCGCAGCAAATTGCTTTTAACGAGGTTGCAAGACAATCCATTATGGCGGACGTAAAATGGAATAACGGCAACTATTACGATACAAAACAAAGTCCGGACAGCGGGCTTGCCATAGCGAGAATGATAGGGCATATAACATATATGAGCGACACATCCATGGAAGAAAAGTTTTCAAGAAAAAGAAAAGAAAATAATGCTCCTTCGGGTTTTGCTTCGGATTTTGAAGTGGAAGGCTATTTGCGTTACAGGGGAGATTCTTTTGTTAAAAGGTTTGACGCAAATTCCTACCTTTACATAACAAAAGCCATGGATCTTTTTGACGTTTCAGGTAAAAACTTTGTTAAGACCGCGAAAAATAAAGATACAAATTTTTTGGTAATATCTTTTCAGTCGGACTGGCTGTATCCTTCTTACCAATCCGAAGATATCGTAAAGCAGCTAAAGCTTAAAGGTTATAACGCGACGTATATAGAAATAAAGTCCACTTACGGACATGACGCATTTCTTCTTGAAGTTGAAGACGAAACAAAATTAGTTAAGCATTTTTTAGAAAAAGTTTATAAAGAGGCCGAGAATGGGTGAAGTGATAAGCAATACTCCGCTTGAATACAGAAAAATAGCGGCAAACATAGAAAAAAATTCTAAAGTTTTGGATTTAGGATGCGGTGACGGCGATTTGATGCATTATCTTATGCAGACAAAAAACGTTAACGCGCAGGGAATAGAAATAAGCGAAGACGCGATATATTCATGCGTTGAAAAAGGGCTTACGGTATTTCATTCCGACATTGAAGGCGGAATGGACGCTTATCCTGAAAAAAGCTTTGATTATGTTATTATGCATAACAGTTTACAGCAGGTGCAAAAAATTGATTATGTTATAGAAGAATGTTTCAGGCTAGGGAAAAAGGTTATAATAGGTTTTCCGAATTTCGCGTATATCTGGGCAAGAAAAGATTTACTTCTCGGGCATTCGCCGGTTACTAAAACTTTGCCTTACGAATGGTATAATACGCCGAATTTAAGATTTTTGAGCGTAAAAGATTTTGAAAAATTCTGCAAAGAAAAAAAATATAAAATTTTGAACAAGTTCTTTTTCAGCGGCGGAAAAGAAATAAAATTGTTCCCCAACTTGTTCGCGCAAACAGCGGTTTTTGTCATTTCAAAGTGACGCTTTAGCGTCATCCCCGAGTGTTTTTGTCGGGGATCCACGTTAAATACAAAAATGGATTCCCGATTATGGATTTCGGGAATGACAGACAAAAATAAAATATGTTTTTAATAAAATGGATTCCGGGTCAAGCCCGGAATGACAGCTTTTTTGGAGGAAACAGTAAATGGATAAGATTTATCAAGTTCTTGAAAGAGTAAGGAAAGAAGAGCCTTTGATTCATCACATTACAAACTGGGTGACTATTTACGACTGCGCTAATATTGTCAAAGTCTTTGCAGGATCTCCCGTTATGGCGCATGCGCCGGAAGAGGCTGCAGACATGGCATCAATAGCCGATGCTTTGGTAATAAATATAGGAACTTTAAATAATATTACCGTCGAAGCGATGAAAAGCGCGATGGCAGCGGCAAATAAAAAAGGGATTCCCGTTATTTTAGACGCAGTCGGCGTGGGCGCGACAAAATACAGAAACGAAAAAATAAAAGAGCTGCTTGAGTATAAAATAGCGGTGCTGAAAGGCAATGCTTCCGAAATAGCGAGTACGGCAGGAATAAGCGTTACCACGAAAGGCGTTGACAGCGGAAATGTATCGGGCGATATGGTAAGTATAGCCAGAGAACTTGCGCGCGATAAAGAATGCGTGGTTGTTGTTACGGGAAAAGAAGATATTTGTACCGATGGCGAAAGCGTATATATAGTCAAAAACGGTACGCCTATGTTGTCGCAGATTGTCGGCGCGGGCTGCATGGCAGGTTCTGTTATCGCAACATTTTGCGCAGTTGAAAAAGATTATCTTTTTGCGGCTATTGCCGGTTTGGTTTGTTTTGAAATTGCCGCTGAAAATGCAGACAAGACTTCAGAAGGTCCGGGAACGTTTAAGAATAAGCTGTTCGATAAAATCAGTACATTGAGCGATATATCCATAAATAAAATGAAGAAGCTTGAGAAAATAAGGTAACGGCAAATAATAATTAACAAATAACAATGAATAATTGTTGAGTTTTCGCTTTGCGAAAACATATTAAATGTTTCGTTTTCAGCGAAACTCCAAAAATATTAATTATTAACTATTATTTATTAATTGTCTTTAAAATTATGAACGAAATAATTGAAAGATTAAACAAACTGAAAAAAGAAAAAAATGCCGTGATTCTGGCGCATATTTACCAGCTGCCTGAAATTCAGGATATTGCCGACTTTGTCGGTGATTCTTTGGATTTAAGCAGGAAAGCCGCTGAAACAAACGCGGACGTTATTGTTTTTTGCGGAGTTCATTTTATGGCTGAAACCGCGGCGATTTTAAGTCCTCAAAAAACTGTTTTAATTCCTGATGTTAATGCAGGGTGCCCAATGGCGGATATGATAACTGCGGACCAACTTAAAGCCGAAAAGTCAAAATATAAAAATCCCGTTGTAGTTGCTTATGTTAACACTTCCGCGGCTGTAAAAGCCGAAAGTGATATATGCTGTACGTCTTCCAACGCGGTAAATGTTGTTAAAAGCGTGGATGCCGAGACTATAATTTTTGTTCCGGACAGGAATTTGGGAGATTATGCCCAAAAACAGTCAGGCAAAAAAATGGTTATATGGAACGGTTTTTGTCCTACCCATAATAATATGCTTCCTGAACATGTTTTGAAAGCTAAAGAAGAGCATCCAAATGCCGAAGTTTTAGTTCATCCGGAATGCCGCCCCGAAGTTGTCGCTTTGGCAGATTTTGCAATGTCAACCGGTGTAATGTGCAGACATGTTCCTCAAAGCCCTAAAAAGGAATTCATTATAGGTACTGAAACAGGGATTTTGTATAAACTTCAAAAAGAAAATCCTGATAAGAAATTTTACCCGCTTTTTGAGCAGGCTGTATGCCCTAATATGAAAAAAATAACAATTGCCAAAGTGTTGGATGTTTTGGAAAATAATAAAAATGTTGTTAAAGTTCCCGAAGAAATCAGAGAAAAAGCCTATCTTCCTATCAAAAAAATGCTTGCCGTCAATTCTTAGTAAATCTAATATTGTCTCTGTCTGTCATGTTGAGCGGAACGGTGCAACCGTGTAGTCGAAACATATGCCTTTAACGGCAGACCCTTCGGCTTCGCTCAGGGTGACAACTTTGGGAAACTACATTTTTTGATGTTAAACAATCGTCAGGTTGGCTACTTTCGCTAGAAGTTTTTTCCACTGCCCGTTTTCAAACAATACCACAAGTTTTAAATCATTTCCCAAGCCGGACTTTTCTATGATTTTTCCGTTGCCGAAAACAGGGTGAGATACAACAGTTCCTATTTTATAGGGGCTTTGGTCTGTAGCGGGGGTATATAGAGGTTCGTCTTTTATTACTTCATCATCGCTTGGCATATAATCATAAGAATCGCCGGTTGCGTCTTTATATTCTACTTTCGCGGTTTTTTGTCCTTTTCCATAGCCTGAGCCAGAATTCCATTTAGTTTTGTTAAATCCATGAGTAAAAAAAGTCTGGCTTTGTTCTCTTTTTACAAACTCATCTTTAAATCCTGCTTCTATTAAAAACCTTGACGCCATATTCCATCTGGTTTTTCCGTAAACCATTCTTTCCGAAGCCCAGCACAAATATAAATGTTTTCTTGCTCTTGTCATTCCCACATACATCAGTCTTCTTTCTTCTTCAAGTTCTTCGGGAGCAAACGCGGATTCGCCTATTGGAAAGAGACCTTCTTCCAGCCCGCATACAAAAACGTTGTCAAACTCCAGTCCTTTCGCCAGATGCAGCGTCATAAGCGTAACTCTGCCTTTGGATTCGTCTATCGAATCAGCGTCGCTTATCAATGCTATTTGCGTAAGATAACCCAAAAGTGATTTGTCAGGCGAACGTTTTTCAAAATCGTCAATTGCGGAAATTAATTCCTGTATATTTTCTATTTTTGTTTTTGATTCGGGTGTGTTTTCATTTTCAAGTTCTTTAAGATACCCGGAATGCGTTATAACTTTTTCAGCAATGGTTTTTACATTTTCGGTTTCTTTTAATTGTGATAAACCATTGATAAACGATACAAAAGCGTCTAAAGCCGCCATCGCGTTTTTGCCTATTAAGCCCGCTTCTTTCGCAAACGGTATAGCCTGCCAAATAGAAATTCCTCTTTTTGCAGCTTCTTGTTCGATATGTTCAATAGAAGTTTTGCCTATTCCTCTCCGCGGAATATTAATAATTCTTTTGAAACTTACATTGTCATTATGATTAAGAATAAGTTTTAAATAAGCGGTAATATCCTTTATTTCGGCGCGGTCATAAAATTTTAAAGTTCCTATAACTACGTAAGGCATACCCGCTCGCCTGAAAGCGTCTTCAAAAACACGCGACTGTGCGTTTGTGCGGTAAAATACCGCGAAATCTGACAAATTGTATTTATTGTTTATTGTGTTTAAAGAAATAATATCAGCAATTTTCGCCGATTCGTCGTTTTCGTTTTGAGCTTTTAATACGGAGACTGCTCCGTCATCTGCGTTTTCCGTCCAAAGCTTTTTTTCAACCCTGCCGGTATTATTTTTTACAACGCGGTAAGCGGCGGAAAGTATTTTTGGCGTGGAACGGTAATTCTGTTCCAGCTTAACTGATTTCGCGTTCGGATAATCTTTTTCAAAATCTAAAATATTGTTAATGTCCGCGCCGCGCCAGCTGTAAACGCTCTGGTCATCATCACCTACCACGCAGATATTGTGACGGTCTCCGGCTAAAAGCTTTGTAAGCATATATTGCGCATGGTTAGTGTCCTGATATTCGTCAACTAAAATATATTTGAATTTTTCCTGGTAACGTTCAAGAAGAGCCGGGTATTGTTGAAGAGATATAACAGTCCTCATTATTAAATCGCCGAAATCCAACGCTTGCGCAGTTTCCAGTTTTTTACTGTAAAGCGCGTATATTTTTGCGATCGTGGTGCTGAAAAAATCTCCTAATTCTGACGCGTCTTTCGCCATATCAGCGGGAGTCTTCAAATCGTCTTTGGCTCGGCTTATTCTGTCCGCAACGGTTGAGGGTTTAAATTTTTTATCATCAAGGCTCATCTCTTTTATGCAGTCTTTTATGACATTTTTTTGATCGGCAAAATCGTATATCAAAAAGTCGGGGCTTAAATTTATTTTTACGGCTTCAACGCGTAAAAAATAAGCGCAAAAGGAATGAAAAGTCGAAACCCAAACGTCATTTCCGTTAGGGACTAACTCGGTTACCCTTTTTTTCATTTCTCCGGCGGCTTTGTTTGTAAAAGTTACGGCAAGAATTGACCACGGGGCAACACCCTGCGAAAGCAGATATGCTATGCGGTGCGTTATTACTCTTGTTTTTCCCGTACCGGCTCCGGCAAAAATTATTAAAGGTCCTTCAGTGTATAAAACCGCTTCTTTTTGCGCGGGATTTAAATTGTTTGTTAAGGTTTCGTTCATAGAGAGGTATTATAGCAAATAGTTTTTTTGTTTTGTTTGTTCAAGTATCTGTCAAGTTTTTTTAAATGGAATTCTCTTTTATTGCCATTATTATCGCCCATATAACTCCTGCAATCCCTGCTATTATTCCTATCGCTGTTGCTGCTACCCATAATGATAATAATATTATTATCAATTTTTTGATCATATCATTTAGATTCATTTTTAATCCTTTAGATATTTTATTTCAATTTAGTTTTTGTTTCTAAATAGCTTTCCCTTTTTTGTTCATTTAATTCTAATATATTTTATTCTTCATTTTCAAATGTTCCTTTAGGTGCTTTAAAAAGAAGGAGTGCGTTTAAAAAATAGTGCGGCGCCTTGTCCGCCGAAGCCGAAAGACAGAGATAATGCCGAATTAACAGGCACAGCCTGTTTGTTGTTTTTAACATATTTTAATCCGAAAGGAATGTCGGTTTCTTTGAAATTTAAAGTTGGCGGTACAATATTGTCTCTTACGGCAAGTATTGAAAATATTGCTCCTGTCATTCCTGAAACTCCAAGCATATGCCCCGTTGCCGCTTTTGTAGAAGACACAAAAGGCATTCCTTCATTCCGTAATTCGTAATTAGTAATTCGTAATTGCCGTTCAATCGCTTCACTTTCATAATAATCGTTCAGCTTAGTTCCCGTACCATGTGTGTGTACAAAATCCGGAATTTCTGTTCCGGCAGCATTTTTTATGATGTTATACATACCGTTTGATGAGTTTATATTAATAGTGTCGTTAGTATAAATTCCGGAGGCAAAGCCTCCTAATTCACAATAAATTTTTGCGCCTCTTAAGACCGCTTTTTTCAAATCTTCAATAACTATAAACCCCGCCCCTTCGCCTATGGCAAAACCGTCTCTCCCATTGTCAAAAGGTTTACAGCCTTTTTTAGAAAGAACGCCCATGTTTTTAAACGCCGATATATATAAAGGATGAATTGAGGTTTCGGAAATCCCGCAGATAACCACATCGCAAATGTCGTTTTCTATTAAGGAGCAACCTTTAATAACGGTTAACATACCCGTAGCGCAAGCGGCAGACACGCAGCTTATTTGTCCTTCAATTTTCAATATGTTTTTGAGTTGTTCGGGAAAGGGATTGCTGAAGTCATTTTTGTGAAATAAATTTGGTTTGCTTTCACCGCAGGATAAACCTATGCGGTTTTTCTCATAATTAGAAGTTGCAAGTCCTGCGTTTGCCGAAGCCTCATAAGCGGCAAGAAAACCCATAGCAAATTGGCGGATGTTTTCCGGCATATCAAAGCCTTCTGTTCTTGCCAGAAAAGCTTCATTTTTTATTTCATAACGAACGGCGCTTTCGCCGTTAATCAATCTCTGCCAGCTTTTTTCAACGCCGGTTCCAAGCGGGGAAACTAATCCTAAACCCGTAACGGCAAATCTTGTTTTCACTTTTTAATCCCCTGCCGTTAAATAATTCTAGAATCAATATTAAAAACTTGTCCGGAAACAGTTTTCATTTGCGATAACATAAAAACGAAATCTAAAAATTCTTTTATGTCCGTTGTGGTTTTTAAAACGCTTTCTTGTTTTATTTCTTCAATATATTTATCGCCTGCAGAGTTGCCAAGTGCTGTTGCGTGAAAACCCGGCAAAACGGCGTTTACGGTTATTCCGAAACGACCAGCTTCTCTTGCGGCGGTTTTTGTCAATGCGATTACAGCGGCTTTGCCTGCGGAATAACTTGCCGCGCCAGTGTAAGATTTGTATGCGGATATTGAAGATATGTTTATTATTGAACCATATCGTTGTTTTGCCATAATTTCAAGAGTTTCTTTAATGACGTAAAACGTCCCGTTAAGGTTTGTTTGTATTACGTCGTTCCAATTGTCAGCGTTTTCTTTAAAAATTATTTTGTTTTTTCCGATTGAAGCGTTGTTTATTACGCAATCTATATTACCAAAGGCACCTTGTGCCTTGTTAATAAAAGACGCAGCTTCTTCAGGATCTGAGATATCGGCTTGGAAAGAAAGGATTTCTGGATTGCTTCGTCCTTCGTCCTCGCAATGACGAACAGCGAAAAAATCAGGTTTGTTTGTTTTATAACATCCGCAAACATTCCAGTCATTTTTGGAAAAATGTAAAGCAAGTTCTTTTCCCAAACCTCTAGATATTCCCGTAATTAAAACTGTTTTTTTATTCATAATTTCCTTTAAGTGGTTTCCGGATCAAGTCCGGAATGACAAACATTGGTGTTCTTCTGTTGTGTAAGCCGTTGATTCGTCATTCGTAATTTGTAATTGTTGTTTCTAATCCCAAATCCTCAATCATTTTTAAATCCGTTTCAATATCTCTTCCGCCGGTTGTAAGGTATCCGCCGCTCATCGTGCCGTTTGCTCCGGCCGGGAAAATCATAGATTGTAAATCCCTTAAATTTACTTCCCTTCCGCCGCAGATTATTATGTCCTGCTTTTGCAAAATCAGCCTGAAAATTGAAATAGTTTTTAGAATTTCTATGGCGCTTAAAGCCTTTATTTCTTCTAATGCCGTACCTTTAACAGATATAAAAAAATTCATCGGTACGCTTTCAACATCAAGCTCTTTTAAAGTAAACGCTAATTCAACTCTGTCTCGAAACGATTCGCCTATGCCGAACAATCCGCCCGCGCAAATTTTAAAGCCGAGAGCTTTTGCTCTTTTTATGGTATCGACTCTTTCATTGTAACTATGCGTAGAACAAATATTGGGAAAGAAATTTTCGGAAGTTTCCAAATTGTGATGAATTTTTTTTATTCCGGCTTTTTTAAGTTTTGAAAGAATTTCGTCAGATAATCTGCCAATGGAAACACTCAATTTTTCAACGTTTTTATAGTTTTTAAACATTTTGCAAAGCGAGTCTATTTCTTTTTCATTTAAATAGTTTCCGCTTGAAACTATGCCGAAACATTGCGCATTTTCAAGCGCATTATCAGCAGACAATGCTATTTTTTCAGGCTCAATCAACGGATAAACCGCAGCTTCCGTTTTATTAAAAGCGGATTGAGCGCAAAACTTGCAGTCTTGTTCGCATTGCCCTGATTTCGCATTGATAATTGAACAAATTTTTACTTTATTGCCTTTATGGTTTTTGCGGATTTTTGAAGCCGCGTAAAATAGATCTTCAATGTCTAATTCAAAAAGAAGCAATGCTTCATCTTTCGTTATTTGTCTGTCTGAAATAATATCGGGTAACAGTTTATTCATAGAAAGCATTTTAGCAGATATAATAAATCCGGTCAACTTTAATTGCTTTTAAGGTTGACGGATTGCAAGTAAATCAGATCCAAAATAAAAACTTATTATTGACTAACAAATCCCTATAAGATAAAATAGTTTAAATAAATCAAAACGGGCGGATTATGTCGGTTCTTTTGGCTTCATTCTTGCTTATTTTTCTTGCCGAAATGGGTGACAAAACGCAGCTTGTCGCAATGGCATTTACCGCGAGATTTAAAGTTTCGCAAGTTTTGCTTGCTGTTTCAGCTGCTACTATTGTAAACAATTTTATCGCCGTCGCAGCGGGCAGCTTTATTTCAGGACTTTTTAACGTAGATATAATAAAAACGGTTTCTTACGCTCTTTTCATAATTTTCGGACTTTGGACTTTGTTTGGCAAAGAGGGTGAAGAAGAAGCTTCCGCAAAAGTTTTTATCAACCCGTTTTTTACGGTTGTTATATTCTTTTTTATTTCGGAATTTGGCGATAAAACACAGCTTGCGACTATGTCTTTAGCTATGAAGTATAATGCTCCGGTATATGTTTTTATAGGAGCTTCTCTTGGGATGATTGCGGCAAATGCCGTTGGCGTAGCGGCAGGGGTTTTATTAGGGAAAAAAGTTCCCGCGCATATTGTTAAACGCATAGCGGGCGTTGTTTTTATAACAATTGGAATAATAGGTCTTATTGAAATTATAAGGGGAATGGTATGAAAAAATTATCGTTTGTTTTGTTTCTTGCGTTTATAATAGGCTGTTCATCTGTGCCGATTACAGGAAGAAAGCAGATTTCTTTGGTTTCAGATGAAAAAATGACGCAGATGGGTATTCAAGCCTATAACGAAATTATAAGTAATTCAACCGTAATTAAAACCGGAGAAGAGGCGGAATTAGTAGCGAAAGTCGGCAGAGATATTGCCGCAGCTGCCGAAGCGTTTTTAAAAGAGAGCGGTATGGAGAAAGAAATCTCTAACTATTCTTGGGCGTTTAGCCTGATACAGGATAAATCGGTAAATGCTTTTTGTCTGCCGGGAGGAAAAATAGCCGTATATACGGGAATTCTTCCCATAACAAAAAATGCCGAAGGGCTTGCCGTTGTTATCGGTCACGAAGTTGCTCATGCTATAGCCAAACACGGAAAAGAAAGAGCGAGTCAGCAGGAAATGAAAAAATTTGGCGGAAATCTTTTGTCGGTGTTTACATCGAACACGGCTGTTATGGTTGTTTACGAAGCAGGAACGCAATTAGGACTGCTTCTTCCTTACAGCAGAAAGCATGAGATTGAGGCAGACAGAATAGGTCTTATTTTGATGGCGCGCGCGGGCTATGATCCCAATGCGGCCTTGGCTTTCTGGCAGGCTATGTCTGCCGGCGGTTCAAATTCTGATTTTTTGTCCACTCATCCCTCGGATTCAAAGCGAATAGAATCCATAAAGGAAGTAATACCCGAAGCTATGAAATATTATAAAAAATAAAAATGAACGAAATAAAGAAATTTTCTTATACCGACATTTTAGGCTGGTCTGTTTCGCGGTTTGATAAGTTTTCAAACTGTAAGAGACAGTATTTTTATGACTATTATTCTAAATACGACAAAAGCGTTCCGTTTGAAAAAATACAGTTTTTAAAGTCGCTTACTTCAAAAGCCTTGGAAGCCGGAAACATAGTTCACGACATAATAAGAGATATGCTTTTTCGGTTTCAAAAAAGTTCAAAACCTATTAGCAGGGACAAATTCTTTAAATATTCTTTTGATTTGACTGAAAAATATTGCGGCGAAAAAACTTTTTTCGAAACCTATTATAACGGCGAAGCCGTCGCGTCATCGGAAATATACGCGAAAGTAAAAACCGTACTGGAAAATTTTATAAATAGCGGAAGATTTTCGTGGATAGAAACAAACGCTGTGCCGACAAGTAATGAGTGGGTCATAGAACCGGCAGGTTTCGGCGAAACGAGAATAAACGGCTTTAAAGCTTTTTGTAAAGTCGATTTTTTATTCCCTGTCGGAGATAAAATTTATATTTTAGACTGGAAAACCGGAAAACCGGATGAAATAAAACATTCCAAACAGCTTACCGGTTATTCGCTTTGGGCAAGTTATCATTTCGGCAAAGAAGCCAAGGATATAATGCCCATGATTGTCTATTTGTTTCCTCAGTATTCGGAAAAAAGCGTTGTTGTTGATAATAAATCCATAGCCTCTTTTTCAAAACAGGTTGAAGAAGAAACGAAACAGATGTATGAATACCTTACGGATGTAGAAAAAAATATACCGAAAGACAAAGGCGAATTTCCGTGCACCTCAAACACCTTTTTTTGCAAATATTGTAATTATAGGGAAATCTGCAAAGGATTTTAGCGTCAATTACGAATGACGAATTACAAATTACGAATCAAAAACAAAAATATTGTAGATTAGCCGTTATATTTCTTTCGTAAATGGATCGATATTTATGGAAAATTTATTAAACTACGAATACATAACATTCTTTTTGGCATGGTCTTTCTTGCTTTTGAGTTTTTCCTGTTTTTTTGCGTGGAGATATAAACTCGGGCATTTGTCGTATTTATGCCTGGGGATGTTTTGCGTTTTTATGGCCGTGTCAAAAGTTATTGAAACGTTTTTGACCGGATCTGTCGTTTTTCAAAGCGAATGGTCCGCTGTTTTTGAATATCTTGCTTTTTTTGCTCTTTATATGTGCGTAATGAAAGGTCTAAAAATCGGCGGATTGTTAAAATATGGCATAATGATTGTTGCTTTTGTTCCGCCGGTATTTTTATTTTTCTTTGATTTCTTTTATTTTAAAGCAGTTTCTTTTGTTTTTTTGTGGATCCCCGTCGGCATAATCATTTCTTTAAAACTTTATGAACTTTCTAAATTGCCGCATAATCAGCAAAATACCTTCGCTATTTTAATTTTGTTTTTCGGATATTTTTTCAGTTTTTGCGTTCTTAAAATTTCTAAACTTTTTTATCCGATGTCTTTGCATGTTTGTACTTACGCGCAGACTGTTATGGCATTAACTGTTTTTGTCATAGCCGCGCTCTCTTTTCAGCAATTTAAATCTTTATATGAAAAGCGTATCAGAATTTATGATTTTATGCCGCTTTATTGGAAGAGGGTTCCTCTTGCGGCCATTTTATTTGTTGTTTTAATAAGCGGATTGTTTCTCTCTGCTTACGTTGAAGTTAAAGCCAAAAAAGCAGTGGCGGCAAACGCTGATAATGTTATTTCCGGAATTTCCGAAATTTTTGCCGCGCGCCTTGTAAAAATCGATCAGGTAAATGAAGCCTTAATCAAAACATTTCTTATTAAAGAAGCGGTAAATCCGGATTCGGATATAGAAAGGAACATTGTTGACGGAATGCTGGAAAGTTATAAAAATATTTTCAAAGCAGCTTCAATTTTTACTTTGGACATAAACGGAAAACTGCTTTTTACTTCCGAATATAATACAGAAAAAAACTTGAGAAGAATGAATTTTAAAAACCGGCCGTTTTTTACCGAGGCAAAGAAAAACGGAAAAGCAAGGGTTTTTACAAAAGACGAATCAGATAATAAAAGTGAAAGTTATTACGCATCATCGGCTGTAGACAACGTTAAAGGAGTAAAATCCGGATTTGTGGTTGTAAAAGACTCAATGAACGATTTTTCCGAAATGCTGCAAAAATACAATAATATTTACATAATAGATAAAAACGGCATTGTTTTGCTTTCAGACAAGGAAGATGTTAATTTTAAAAGCCTGTGGTCCGTTTTTCCGGAAGACGGCAAGCTGGACGAACAAGATGTGTTCGACGGTTCTGTGGTAACGCTGCAGGGTGAAGAATTTTATGTGGCGAGAAAATTCATTAATGAAGATGCGTGGTCAATAGTGTATTTTATGCCTATGGATTCCGTAAAATATGCGCGATTTATAAGCATGATTGTCGTAAGCGGTATTGTTGTCATAATTCTTTTGTTGTTTTTGATAATTAACCAGTCCAACAGGCTTTTAGCCTTGTCAAAACTGCACGAAGCAACTTTAAATTCTGTCCGGACAGTCGCGATATTGTCTCTTGATGTAGAAGGAACGATTGTCATGTGGAGCCACAGCGCCGTCGAGTTAACCGGTTATACAAAAGAAGAAATACTTGCTATAGATTTTTCAGAAGTTATGTTTGATACAAACGGATCGCCTTTAAAGTTTGAGGAAGTTATCACAGCTCCCAGCGATGCTTTTAATGAAATGATGTTTAAGAAAAAAGACGGGACAATGGCAAATATTCTTCTTAACGCCGTGCCGCAGTTTTCAAGCGTCGGTAAGCTAATCGGTTTTATATTTTCCGGGATAGACATTACATACAGAAAAAAAATCGAAGTAGAACTTGAGCATCAGATTGAATTTTTACAGGTGCTTTTAGATAATATTCCGGTGGCGGTATATTACAAAGACAGCAATATGCGTTTGATCGGCTGTAATAAGGCGTTTGAGGAAGTAATGGAAACGCCTAAAGACGAAATTATAGGTAAAGAAACTTCAACTGAGCACTATGATAAAGCCGCGGCAGAAATGTCTTTAAAAACAGATGAAGAGACTATGCGCAAAATGTCCTCGGTTTCTTATGAAATTTCCGGTAAATTTAAAAAGACGGGGCACAAAGATCTTGTTTTTTATAAGACCGCTTATAAAAACCTTGACGGAGAATTTGGCGGAATAATCGGCGTTATTCTTGACGTTACAAAAGAAAAAGCCATGCAGCAGGAAAGAGACAGGCTTCAGACAAGCCTTATACAGCAAAACAAGCTTGCGTCTTTGGGCGAACTTGCGGGCGGCATAGCGCACGAACTCAATAATCCTTTAAGCATAATACTGGGCTACGCGCAGGTGCTTGCGAAAAACCAAAACTTAGATGAAGAAGTCAGCAAAGGCATAAAAAATATATACGAAGCCGCGGAAAGAAGCCGCGGTATAGTATCAAATATGCTTGAGTTTTCAAGAGCGGATACGGCAAAAACGCAAACTATAAATATTAATGATTTAATTGATTCCACTTTGCTTATTATTGAAAAAGATTTAAAAAGAAGCGGTATTGAAGTTGAAAAAAATTCTTCAGGAAACAACAGGTTTATTTCCGTAAATCCCATGCAGATACAGCAGGTGCTGCTTAATATTATTTTAAACGCTAAAGACGCTATGGAAGACGGCGGAAAATTAACAATAGATACTTACGCAAAAAAAGACAAATGTATTATTGACATAACAGATACGGGTTCAGGGATTTCAAAAGAGCAAATCGATAAATTATTTGAACCGTTTTTTACTACAAAAGCCGTCGGTAAAGGCACAGGGCTGGGGCTTTCTATAAGTTACGGAATTATTAAGGCGCATAACGGCGAAATCAGCGTAAAAAGTTCTGTCGGAAACGGCACGGTTTTTACAATAAAACTGCCGCTTTCAAAGAACAATTAACAAAGAATAAATTACAAAGTATAAAGATGAAGTGTTTTTGTCCTTAATTGTTATTTGTTAATTGTACTTTGTTATTTTTGATCAAAACGAGGAAATATGAGTGTTATTACAATAAGTTTGGTTTTTTTAGTAGGCATTGCGGCAGGTGCTTTAATTTTTGCTTTTAAGTATGTTTCTGTTTCAAGAGACAATGCGGCAAAAGAGCAAAAAATAAAGGATTTGTTAGATGCGTTAAATGACCGGGCAACCGCGCAAAACTCTCTTAAAACGGAGTTTGAGAATATAGCCTCTAAAGTCCTTGATGAAAAAAATTCTAAAATTTCGGACTTAAATAAACAGGCTTTGGAAACAGTCATATCGCCGTTTAAAGAAAAAATTGACGAGTTTAAAGCGAAAATCGAAAAGATTTATGTTGATGAAACAAGCCAGAGAGCCGTTTTCGGCAGCGAACTTAACAGGCTTATGGAGCTGAACAAAAAAGTCAGCGAAGAAGCAAATAATCTCGCGTCAGCGTTGAAAGGCGAAAGCAAGCTTCAGGGGATTTGGGGCGAGCTTGGCATTGAACGTATTTTTGAGTCTGCCGGAATGGTAAAAGATGTTCACTATAAAGCTCAGTATTATTCGGATAACGGAGAAGAAGTAAAAATTCCCGATTATGTTATAAATCTTCCGGAAAATAAGCATATAATAATAGATTCGAAAACTTCGCTTACGGCTTATGAAAGATATTATAATTCCCAAACCGATGATGAGAAAAAAGTTTTTCTGAAAGAACATATTTTAAGCGTAAAAAAACACATTGACGAGCTTTCCGAAAAAAATTATGACGATATAGCCGGTTTGAACCAGCCCGACTATATTTTTATGTTTATTCCTCTTGATTCCGCCGCGTCTTTGGCTTTACAAAATGAACCGAAACTCGCAGAACTGGCTTTTAAAAATCGTATTGTAATAATAACGCCGTCATCGCTTCTTGCCACAATGAAAACCATAGCTTATATATGGCGTCAGGAAGACCAAAAGAAAAACGTGCTTGAAATCGCGAAGCAGGGAGGTCTTTTGTACGACAGATTTGTGGATTTTGTTGAAATTATTAAAGACGCCGATTCTTATATAGACAAAGCAAAATCAAAAACCCAGGACGCAATTAAAAAATTGTCTAATCCCGACAGGAAAGGAGAAAGTCTTATAGGCAGAGCGGAAAAACTTAAAGAGCTCGGCGTAGCCGTAAAGAAAGATATGCCGCAGTTAACGGAAGATAATAATTAATAGATAATAGATGGTTTTTCCCTCGCCCCTTGCGGGAGAGGGTGGGACAAAGTCCCAGGTGAGGGGTTGTCGTTGTCTTTGCTAAGCTTTCAAACCTAAGCTTCTATTCGGAGAATATATGTCGTTATATAAAACAGAACTTCAAAATAAAGCTTTAAAATTTAAAAAAAATCTTCAAAACTCAGGTATTGATATTTCCTTTGGCGATAATAGTTTCAGGGATTATTTGCTTATTCTTGAGATTTCTAAAGATGGAAAATCACAGGGCAAAATTTCAATGTATTATAAACCCTCAAAAAATACTTTTTCAATCAAGAAACAAATTGCCAATACTGAAACTGAAAAACAAATAGACGATATTTGGGATAACCTGAACGGCTCGTCGGTTTACAGCGCCGATTCTGGTATATACGAAGCCTTTGTTGATGGCTCTTATATAGGCGGCGTTACGGGTTACGGAACCGTAATTTTTTTAGGCGACGAAATAAAGGCAAAGCTTTCGGGAACAATTGCCGATACTGAATTCAGACAGTTTGGCGGAGAATTAAGATCTGTTATTGAAGCGCTAAAATGGTGCGCTGAAAATGGCGTTTCAACCGTAAGAATCAATTATGATTATGAAGGAATAGAAAAATTTTCAACGGGCGTTTGGCAGGCAAAAACAAATTTATCTAAAAATTATGTGGATTTTTTAAGAAAAATAAACATAAAAATAGAGTGGCGGCACATAAAAAGCCATACGGGAAATTCTAAAAACGATATAGCGGATAAGTTGGCAAAAGAAGCAGCCTTAAACAGCAAAGCAACATAATGAGTATGTCATGTTGAGCGGAACGGCGTAGCCGTGTAGTCGAAACATTTGCTTTTAACGGCAGACTCTTCGGCTTCGCTCAGGGTGACAAAAAATCACACTTCGCTGTCTTTTGTTATTTCAACTTCAAAAATGCCGGGTTGTTTTTCTGGAACATTTACGGTTATATAATTGTCGGTTAACGCTTTATTCTTGCCTGAACTTACTGCCTTTCTTTTTGTTCCTGTGTTTTTATTCAAAAATTCTTGTCTTTTTATTTTGTCAATTTCAAAGAGGTCAGCCGACCTCTTTTTTATTTCTTCCGCGGAAACTTTGTCAGCAAACTGCGATGCTTTTGTTCCTTCCCTGTCTGAATATCTGAAAATATGAAACCTTGAAAACGATATTCGTTTTACAAAGTCGTATGTTTCTTTGTGTTGTTTTTCTGTTTCTCCGGGAAACCCCGTTATTATGTCTGCAGTCAATGCCAAATCGGAAAGATTATTCATAATTTTATCGATTTTTTTTGCAAAATCTTTTGCCGTATAGTGTCTGTTCATTTGTTTTAATATCTCATTGCTTCCCGATTGCAGCGGTATATGTAAATGTCTGCATATTTTGCCGGGATTATCTTTCATCAGGCTGATTAATTCGTCATCAACTTCATTAAGTTCTATTGAGGATATTCGTATTCTGAAATCTAACGGAATATCAATTATTTTTTTAATAAGTCCGGTAATTCCGCCTTTATATTTTCCGACATGTATGCCTGTTAAAACTATTTCAGGGTATCCGGCTTTTACAAAGTTTTCAATTTCCGCAAGGACTTCTTCTTCCGGTTTGCTCCAAAGCTCATTTCTGACAAAAGGCACTATACAATAACTGCAAAAACTATCACAGCCGTCTTGTATTTTTAAAAAAGCCCTTGAACGCCCTTCAAAAGTTTTGATTGTTTGTTTTTCAGGATTATCGTAGAGCTCGTTTTTGTTTTCCAGTATTTTTATTCCGGGGAAAGAATCTTTTAAGCGCTGCGTTTTATTTTTTGCCAGACATCCGGCAAGTATTATTTCCGGATTGTTATTCAGTTTTAAAGTTTTTCTTAAAAAATATTCGCATTCTTTGTCGGCTTCCGCGGTTACGGTGCAGGAATTGAAAACTATTATGTCTGCGTCTTCAGGTTTTTCTGCGGGTTCAAAGTTGTCTTTTTTAAACTTTTCGGAAATAAGCCGCGTTTCATATTGGTTGACCTTGCAGCCGAAAGTATATATGTAATATTTTTTCATTTATAAACCTCTAAAAATGATGCAGGGATGCGGGGATGCAAAGATGCGTAGCAACGTCGTTTGTCTTTTCCCTGCGTCTCTGCATCACTGCGTCTCTGCCTCGTCTTTGCCTTTACCGTAATTCAAAACTAAAACGCTTGCGGCAAGCGCAGCGGTTTCCACTCTTAGTATATTGTTTCCTAGAGTCACGGTTTTTATTCCGAGATTAACGGCATAATCTACTTCGTCGGTTTCAAAGCCGCCTTCAGGCCCTATAAAAATATTCGCGCCTTTATATTTTGTATTTTTTGAGAAAATATCTGCGACAGAGTTACCTGAAGCGGATTCCCAAGGCAAAATAGTTATAAAATTTTCATCTTTTGCCGCTTTTTGGCACGCAGCGTGAAAATCCAAGATTTTTTCGATTTTCATTATATCGTTTCTGCCGCATTGCGAACTTGCGGCAACCGATATTTTTTCAAAACGTTCGGATTTATTTTCTGAAAAAGACGTTATCACGCTTCTTTTTGTGTTTATAGGTATTATGTTTGAAATGCCGAGTTCTCCGCATTTTTCTATAAGCCATTCGAATCTGTCACCTTTTGGTATCGCGGTGTAGAGGTTTACTATAAATTCGGGCATTTGATATGAAAAAGATATTATTTTTCCGGTCATATGTTTTTTGTCGGCTGAAGTTAAAACGGTTTTATAGGAATTACCGAGTCCGTCAAAAATCATTAACTCATCCCCTGTTTTAAAACGGCGGACATCGGACAAATAATGCACTTGTTCTCCGTCAATGGAAAATAAGCCGTTTTTTATGTTTTCAGGTTTTACGTAAAAATGAGGCATAGATGCTCCAATTAATAATTACAAATTACGAATTACGAATCAACGACACAAATAACAATTTACAATTATTGTAAATTGTTATTTGTTATTTGTCAATTTGACCTAAAGGGTGTAATATATTAAAATACCAAATTATGGAAAAGATTATAAATTATCCGTTTGTCCTTATGAGAAGGCTTTACGACTGGACTGCCGGCTGGGCGCACAAAAAAAGTTCTGATTATGCTTTGTTTTTGATAGCGATTGCGGAAAGCTCTTTTTTTCCGATTCCTCCGGACGTTTTGATGGTGCCTTTAGTTATTACAAATCCAAAAAGCTGGTGGAAAAAAGCGTTGATATGTACCGCAGGTTCGGTATGCGGCGCGTTTTTAGGATACGCGATAGGCTATCTCTTTTTTGAGACGGTCGGCGTTAGAATTGTAAATTTTTACAATATGCAGGAAGCGGTTCAAATAGTGGCTCAGCAATACTCGGATAACGCTTTTATAGCGGTTTTATTAGGGGCTTTTACGCCGATACCTTATAAGGCAATAACGATAACCGCCGGAATGTTTAAAATTTCGTTAGCCGCTTTTTTTGTCGCGTCGGTTATCGGTCGCGGCGCAAGGTTTTTTATGGTGGCGGGAACGATAAGGCTTTTCGGCGAAAAAATAAAAAACACAATAGAGAAATATTTCAATACTCTTTCAATTATTTTTTTGGTTTTGCTTATAGTCGGCTTTATTGCTTTAAAATACTTGCATTTGCTACAATAATATCAATATGAGCAATCTTATATACGCAGTTGACGATGAAGAAGATATTTTAGAGCTTGTTGAAGTTAATCTTAAAAAGAATTTTTTTAAGGTAAAAACTTTTACGAGTTCCGCGCCTTTTTTAAAGGCTTTGGAAAAACAAAAGCCTGATCTTGCGATTTTAGATATAATGATGCCTCACCCGGACGGAATAGAAGTCGCAAAAATTATGAAAAACAATGCCAAGTTTGCCAATATTCCCGTAATTTTTTTAAGCGCCAGGAGCGACGAAAGCGATAAAATAACCGGTCTTGAAGTAGGCGCAGACGATTATCTTTCAAAACCGTTTTCCGTTAAAGAACTTATTGCCAGAATAAAAGTTGTTTTAAGAAGAACTAATCCGCCTGCCGTATCCGCGGATGTAAAAGATACGCAGGAAATAATAATAGACAAAGAAAAATTTACCGTTGTTTCCGGCGGAAAGAAAATTGATTTAACAGTTACGGAATTTAAAATTCTTGAACTTTTATTGTCAAAACCGGGAAGCGTGTTTTCGCGTGACAAAATACTCGATTATCTTTGGGGCGACGATAAGCTCGTTATAGACAGAACCATAGATGTCCATATAAAAAATCTCAGGGAAAAACTCGGCAAAAACGGGAAATCCATAAAAAATATACGCGGAGTGGGGTATAAAATTGAAGAATAAAGGAAGTTTTTTTATAAAATTGTTTGCGTTTTTTATAGTTAATTCGCTTTTGCTGGCGGTTATTTTTTTTATTGCCGCCAATGCTTATATAAAATCTTCCAATGTAGAATTGTTTTCCCGTGAATTACAAACTAACGCCGTTACGATTATTCCTTTTCTTGCTTCCGATATTGAAAAAAAAGATTACGCGGCTTTGAAGATTAATGTCGCGGACATTTCAAAGCGTATTGGCAACAGAATAACTGTTATAGATTTGGATGGAATAGTTATTGCAGACTCGCAAAATGATCCTTCGTCAATGGCAAATCATGCCGGCAGAGATGAAATTAAAGCGGTTCTTGGCGGAAACCCTTTTGCAACCGCGATAAGATACAGCTCCACTCTTCATGAAAATATGCTTTACGCGGCTGTTCCCTTTGAAACGCAAAAAGGACTTTTCGCGGTTTTGCGTCTCAGTACTTCGTTAAAAAATATAGATCTTTTTACGAAAAAGACGGTGGAACATATTTTCCTGATTTTTCTGGTTTCAGCGTTTATTTCATTTTTTACCGCTTTTATTATGTCCAGAAAAATGACCCGGGGAATAGAATCTTTAAGCGAAGCCGCTTTAAGTATTTCCCAAGGGGATTTTACGACAAAAGCCGAAATTTTCGCCAACGACGAAATCGGCGCGCTCGCTGTTTCTTTCAACGCGATGTCGGACAAAATAGATTCTTTGTTTAAAGAAATAAATAATTCAAAAGGCATGCTCGGAAAAATTCTGTCTTCCGTGTCCGACGGAATTATTCTTGCGGATAAGGACGGAAAAGTATTGCTTGTAAACGAAGCGATGAAAAAAATGTTTCCCGATTCCGGTTCTGGGCGTTTTATCTGGGAATTTTTAAGAAATAAAGATTTTGAAGATGCGTTAAAGACTGTATCCGGCGGGGAAAACCAAACGCTTATCGGCGAAATTGAATATGAAAGATCGGCGTTTTCTTACGCCGTTTCTAAAGTAAAAGATGAAGACAGATTAGTCGTTATGCTCAGAGATGTTACAAAAATAAAAGAGTTCGGCAATCTGAAAAAAGAGTTTATTATTAATGCTTCTCATGAATTAAAAACGCCGGTAACTTCAATAGCGGGTTTTGCCGAAACCATTGAAACGCAGGATTTGCCTGAAGAAACAGCCCATTATATAGGAATAATAAAAAAACAGGCTGAAAGGCTTTCTAATATAGTAAACGATTTACTTTCAATTTCCGCGCTTGAGGTTATGAAAGAAATAGATATGAAAGAAGTTGATGTTGCTGCAATAATAAGAGACGCCGCGAATCTGTACAAAAAAAGAGCGGCTGAAAAAGGTTTGGAAATAAAAATTGATATATCTTCCGGTTTGAAAAAAGCATATGTAAACGAATTTAATATGGAACAATTGTTTTCAAACCTTATAGATAACGCTGTAAAATATACCGAAACAGGCGCAATTACGGTAAAAGCAGGAAATTTAAATGACGATTTTATAAAGGTTTCCGTTTCAGATACGGGAATAGGCATACCTAAAAGTCAGCTTTCCAGAATTTTTGAAAGATTTTACGTTGTTGACAAAGCAAGGTCTAAAAAAACCGGCGGTACCGGACTCGGGCTTTCAATAGTTAAACACATTTTAAATGTCAACGGCGGAGATATTTCCGCGGAAAGCGAAGAAGGCAAAGGTACAACGTTTACAGTCCGTCTTCCCGCAGCAAAATAAACTTCAAATACACCTATATATAATAGCAGTGTTTTTTAAACCGGCTGAATTTTTTCAGCCGGTTTTTCTTTGTGTCGTTGTTGTCTTTAAAACCCCGGGTTTTGTTTGCGACAGGCACCTTATTCGTCTATGAGTGAGAATTTTTTAAGATTATTCAATTTCAACTGTTTGAGCGGCAACACAAGTCGTTATATGCCGCGAGTTTTGAAATTGCTTAAAAAATATGAGCGAATGCAATTCAGTGCCGAAGCAAATAAAACAAAAAAAGCTCTTAACACAAAACTAACAAACTCTTTATTTCTTCTTAATATGCGTTTTGTATTATTTACCCGTAAGGACGAAAATGTCCAAATAAAAGGCACAGTGTGCCGAGGCGCAGAGCGCCAGGGGTAAAGACCCAAAGGAGAAAGTAAAGATGAGAGCAAAGTTAGCAAAGCAGTTGCAGAAAGTTGTTTTGACGTTGACGGCGGTAGCATTTATGAGCGGCACAGCATTTGCCGAGGTCGACAAGTTAGCCACAATTCTTGCCGAAAAAGGCGTGATTACGTTTGGTGAAGCCCAGAGAATTATTACCGAAACAAAAGAAGATGTCAAAGCCAAAACAGCAACAGGCAAAAATGAAGCGGTTCCGCTTTGGGTTCAAACTCTTAAAGTAAGAGGAGATCTTCGTTTAAGAACCCAGATAGACTCTTCAGATGCTAATAATGCCGCAGAAACACACACAGAAAGAGTACGTGTGCGTGAAAGATTCCGTTTGGGCATTGAAAGTATGCCGTTAGAAGGTCTTAAAGTTGCTTTCGGATTAGCTACAGGCGCAATGGCCGGTACCGGAGATAAAAATCCTACTTCAGCAAACCATACTTTTGAAGCTTTCAATAAAGTTCCCATATTTTTGGATTATGCATATTTAGAATACGCTGCGACTGACTGGATGACCGTATCAGGCGGTAAAGTAAGAAGCGGAGCCCAATTATGGATGCCTTCGCAGCTGATATGGAAAAGCGATGTAAATCCGGACGGCTTAGCGTTTAACTTTAAAAAAGTTTTAAATTCAGACGTTACTTTCTTCGCAAATGCGGGATGGTATGCATTGGGTGAAAAAAGAGAAACCTATTACGGAGTTTCTAATAACGCGACCGGCAGCAGTGCAACCGGTATGCCTACTATTTTAATAGCGCAGCCCGGAATAGATTATAAGTATGAAAAATTCTCAGCGAAAGTCGGCGTTTCTTTACAGCAGTTTTATTTGAGAGGGAAATACGTAGCTTCCAATGAAACAGGAGCGTTTGGTTCAGGAAGATGGTTTGTTAATACTTCCGTCCAGCCTTATGATTATTCGCTCGTAAATCCCAGTTTTGAGTTTAAGTATAAAGAGGTTGTTTCAAGATTCGGCGTTAGTTTGAGCGGAGATTATACGACAAACGTAAACGATGATTTTAACAAAGCTAAAAAAACTTACAATCTTAAAGATGAAGACAAAAACGGTTATTTAATATGCCTTGGTTTCGGAGATGACAGAATAGGCAAGCTTGGAACCTGGCAGTTTAAAGGCGCATATCGTTTCTTAGGTAAAGCGGCAATACCTACGGGTTTTGGTAACACCGATGCTTATGGCGCGATGCCCGGTAAAGGTATGGAATATTCAGTTACTACGGGACTTCTTCAAAACTTGTCAGGCGTAATCACTTATTACGATATGACAAACCTTGACGGTAAGGCTCCGGCTCAGGTAGCGCAGTTTGATTTGGTTTACAGATTCTAATAATAGCAGTCAATAAAAATAGTTGATAGTAGTTGCGAGGAGGAAACTTTGTTTCCGACGAAGCAATCTGGGAATATAAGAGTTTGGTGGCATCTAATCGGAAAGTACTTAAAGAGAGACTAGTTACCTCTCGCCAAACAAATTTAAAAAGAGAAATAAAAAACAAGGAGAAAAAGTAATGAAGAAAGTATTTGCGGTATTAGCGGCAATGTTGTTTGCCGGAAATGTGTTTGCCAGTAAAATTGTGCTTGAAGGTTCTACAACAGTCCTTCCAATAGCGCAGAGAGCGGCTGAAGAATTTATGGATTCAAACTCCAAAGCTGATCTTACTGTAAGAGGCGGCGGTTCAGGAGTAGGTATCAATTCGCTAGTTTCAGGAACATGCGATATAGCTATGGCTTCAAGATCTATAAGAGATACCGAAATTCAGGCTGCGGCTTCAAAAGGCAGAAAAACAAAAGCGACTGTAATTGCAATGGACGGAATAGCAGTTATAGTAAATAGAAACAATTCTATTTCAGGTCTTTCCAAAAAACAGATAGCTGACATTTATACCGGAAAAATTACCAACTGGTCTGAAGTCGGCGGAAAAAATGAAAGCATAGTAGTAGTTTCAAGAGATTCCGCAAGCGGAACGTATGAAACTTTCAGCGAACTTGCTTTGAACAAGCAAAAAGTTGTAGGCAAAGCGCTTATGCAGGCTTCTAACCAGGCTATAGTAACTACTATTACCAATACTCCGGGCGCTATCGGCTATGTGGGAATAGGGTATATAAGTAATAGTATAAAAGCTGTTAAAATAGATGGCATTAGTGCCAGCAATGAAACTGTTTTAACCGGAAAATATCCTTATTCAAGACCTTTGTTTTTCTATACAAACGGCGATCCTAAAGGAATGGTTAAGGATTTTATAGATTTTCTTTTAAGCGATGATGGCCAGAAAATAGTCGGAGAAGAAGGTTTTGTTCCGTTACAGTAAATAAAAATTGTCCGCAAAAGCTGCGGGCTTGTAAGGAATGAAGGCGGCGTTACCCCCGCCGCCTTCAAAAGTCACAGGGGGAGGGGGAGAAATCTTGTATAGTTTTAAAGAACGTACTATAAAAATATTATTTACGGTTTTGGCGTTTGCTTCGTTATTTTTTCTTGCCGGTATCGTTTTTGTTTTATTCAAAGAAAGCTTACCTTTATTTTCTGAAGTAAAAATCTTTCATTTTTTATTCGGCAAGCATTGGTATCCTACGTATGATCCCGCGGATTTTGGCGTTTTGCCTTTAATTCTCGGCTCTGTGTGGGTTACTGTCGGCGCATTGGTGGTGTGTGTGCCTCTTGGCATAGGCACTGCTTTATATGTATATGAACTTGCTTCTGCAAGACAGCGGCAAATATTAAAGCCCGTTATTGAAATTTTGGGCGGAATACCTTCTATTGTATATGGTTTTTTCGGAATGCTTATAGTTGCGCCTTTTGTGCAAAAACTTTTTAACATTCCTACGGGGCTTTGCGCCCTTACGGCAAGCGTCGTTTTAGGGATTATGGCGATTCCGACAGTGGCAAGCATATCTGAAGACGCTTTAAGTTTTGTTCCCAGCAGTTTCAGGGAAGCGTCTTTTGCTTTAGGCGCAAACAGATGGCAGACTCTTATTAAAGTTATTATTCCGGCTGCAGCTTCCGGAATATCTACTTCGGTAATTTTGGGTATGAGCAGAGTTGTCGGTGAAACCATGACTGTTTTGATGGTTTCGGGCGGCTCAGCCGTTATACCGGGTTCTTTCTTTGATTCCGTGCGCCCCATGACTTCCGCGATTGCTGCGGAAATGGGAGAAGCGGCAGTGGGAAGCAATCATTATCATGCCCTTTTCGCGATAGGGCTTATTTTATTTTTTATTACTCTTATATTTAATGCCGCTGCAGAAATGATAAGCAAGAAATACAGAGTGAAACTGGGGTTAGACAGATGATAAATAAATCTCTAAAAAATAAAATCACGGAAAAATTAGGTTTCTTTATAATAACTTTAAGCGTAATTATTACGTTATTCTTTTTAGTGAGTATTATTTATTTGATATTTACAAAAGGGTTTAGCGTAATTTCATGGGAATTTCTTACTTCGGTTCCGCGTAAAGGTATGACAGCAGGCGGAGTGGCTCCCGCCATAGTAGGGACTTTTTATTTAACCGTAGGAGCGGTACTTTTCGCGCTTCCGCTGGGCCTTGCGTGCGCCGTTTATCTAAACGAGTACAGCCCGAAAGGTTACATAGTAAACATTATAAGAATGAGTATAAATAATCTGGCGGGCGTTCCGTCAGTTGTATTCGGGCTTTTCGGTTTAGCGGTGTTTGTAAAATTTTTAGGGTTCGGAGTTTCAATACTTTCCGGAAGTTTGACGCTCGGAATTTTGATTTTACCGGCTATTATATCGGCATCGCAGGAAGCTCTTATGGCTGTTCCGCGTTCTATAAGAGAAGCTTCTCTGGCTTTAGGCGCCACGCAGTGGCAGACTATAAGAAAAACAGTAATTCCCGCGGCTGTCCCCGGCATAATGACAGGCGTTATTTTGAGCGTGGGAAGAGCAGCCGGAGAAACCGCGCCGATACTTTTTACCGCTGCTACATTTTATAAAAGAGGCTATCCTAACTCGATTTTTTCGGAAGTTATGGCTTTGCCTTACCATATATACGCGCTGATGACGGAAGGCACAAAACCCGAATTGCAGACGCCGATAGCTTACGGCAGCGCGCTGATACTTTTGGCAATAGTGCTTTTAATATCCGCCATTGCCATCATTATAAGAAATAAATACAGGAGCTCTTATGTCCACTGAAAATAACGCAGTAAGAATAGAAGCAAAAAATGTAAATTTTTATTATGGAAATCATCAGGCCATAAAAAATATGAGCATTAATTTTTATGATAATAAAGTTACGGCTTTTATAGGACCGTCCGGCTGCGGCAAATCAACGTTTATAAGGCTTTTAAATAAAATGAATGATTTAGTCATCGGCACCAGGGTAGAAGGCAATATCTTTCTTGACGGCGATGACATTTTAGATAAGAAAATTGACGTAGTAAAAATAAGGCGAAAAGTGGGAATGGTTTTTCAAAAGCCTAATCCTTTTCCGAAAACGATATTTCAAAATATTGCGTACGGACTTGAAATAAACGGCGAAAGAAACAAGAAAAAGATAGCTCAGACAGTAGAAGAATCGCTTCGTAAAGCGGCGCTGTGGAATGAAGTTAAAGACAGGCTTCACGATAACGCGTTGAAACTTTCCGGCGGACAGCAGCAGAGGCTTTGCATAGCCAGATGCCTTGCCGTAGAGCCTGAAGTTATTTTGTTTGACGAGCCATGCGCGAGCCTTGACCCGATTTCTACGACAAAAATTGAAGATTTAATTTTAGAGCTTAAAAAACAATATACTATCGTAATAGTAACTCACAACATGCAGCAGGCGGCAAGGGTTTCCGATTATACGGCGTTTATGTATTTGGGCGAGCTTATCGAGTTTGGTCCTACAAGTAAAGTGTTTACGGTACCGGCAGAGAAGAAGACGGAAGAATACTTATCCGGCAAATTTGGATGATTAGGATTTTTTGTGTCATTCCCGAAATTTGTTATCGGGAATCCATGTTGGGTGTTGAAAAAATAGAGGAAATAAAGATTTTTAGCAAAAGTGGATCCCCGATTAAGACACTCGGGGATGACAAAAGAAAGGTTTGTCACTTCGGTACACTTCGCCGCCGCAAGCCTTGCCTCGCTCAAAATATAAAAGCCTCAACGACATTAATAAATTGAAATAAATATATACGGAGAACAACAATGTTTCAGGAAAAAGTTTTATTTTTGAAAAAAGGCATAATAGAATATGCCGAACACGTTGAAAAAATGGTCGCTAAAAGTATTGAAGGTACAATAAACAGAAATGAATACTTGCTGCATGAAGTTATTGACAAAGATGAGGCTGTTGCCAATAAGTATGAAGTTGATTTTGACGAAATCTGTGTAAATTATATAGCCCAGTATCAGCCTGTTGCTAAGAATTTAAGAACGATTATAAGCGCTATAAAGATGAGTAATGATTTGGAAAGAATGGCAGATCACGCTACAAATATTTCCCAAAACGGGCTTTTTATAATTTCTCATCCATTTATAAAGCCGTTTATAGATACTCCGAAAATGAGCAAATTAACTTTAAATATGCTTAAAGAGTCAATAAGAGCTTTTGTAAACGAGGATGTGTGTCTTGCGAAAGAGGTGTTGAAAAAAGACGATGAAATTGACAGTTTTAAATTACGCATAACGGAAGAATTGACCGAATTTATGCAAAAAGACAGTAAAACCGTAACGCGCGCGTTAAGGCTTATGAACATAGCTTCAAATCTTGAAAGAATAGCCGATCTTGCCACGAATATATGCGAAGACACTATTTATTTGTCAGACGGTGAAGTTATTAAACATAGAAAACTTCAAGAAGTTCAGTAATAATAAAACCGGTGTCATTGCAGACTTGATCCGCAATAGCATCATAAATAAAAAAAGACTTCGGAATATTCTTCCGAAGTCTTTTTGCTATATAAAATCGTTTGTCGTATCCGTCATTGCGGGCTTGACCCGCAATCTAAACAACGAGATCCTGAATCAAGTTCAGGATGACAATACAGTCTCTTTCAGTGTCTTCAAAATTGCGTTTCCAAAATCTTCAGCGGCTTCAGGACCGTTTCCCGTAATAATATTTCCGTCAATTTCCAGCGGATTTCCCGTATAATTTGCTCCGCCTTTTACTAAGGAATCTTTTCCGTCAATAAAAACCGTAGCAGTCTTGTCTTTTAAAACCCCGGCGTTTGCAAGCGTTACTCCCGCTATGCAAATTGAAGCGGTTATTTTTTTGGAGTTGTAAAAGCCGTTAGCAAGTTTCAAAGCTACAGGATTTTCAAAAAATACCTGTGCTCCCGCTCCGCCTATATACACAATTGCGTCAAAATTTTCCGGTTTTACTTCATCAATTGTCATGTCGCTTACGGCTTTATAGCCGAACCTTCCGGTAATTTCGCCTTTTTTTATGCTTGCCGTTAAAACCTGAATTCCTGCGTCTTCAAGAATTTTTTTAGGTTTGTAATATTCCTCATCTCTGAAAACTTCAGGAGCAGTTATAAAAACAACTTTTTTCATAGACAAAATCCTTTGCCTGTCATTGCGAGGAAAGATGAAGTCTTGACGAAGCAATCCAGAAAGCTAAAGAAAACGACAGTTTTATTGTCTAGATCGCCACGCCTGTTTCACAGGCTCGCGATGACGACATTTGTTACTCTTTTTCTATTGTAACGCTTTTCAATATTACATCATCTATAGGTTTGTCAGAAAAATCAACTTCAGATCTGGCTATATTTTTAATTATATCCAAACCTTCTGTGACCTGTCCAAAAATTGTATGGTTTCCGTTTAACCAAGGCGTTGAAACTTCGGTTATGAAAAATTGTGATCCGTTTGAGTTAGGTCCCGCGTTTGCCATCGCAAGTATTCCGGGTTTGTCGAATTTTAATGAAGGATCGATTTCATCCTGAAATTTATATCCGGGACCGCCTGTTCCCGTTCCTAAAGGGTCGCCGCCCTGTATCATAAATTCGGGGATGACTCTGTGGAATATTAATCCGTCATAAAATTTCTTTTTTATTTTTTTGCCGGTTTTAGGTTCGATAAATTCTCTTTTGCCTTCGGCAAGTTCCACAAAGTTTTCAACCGTAAGAGGCGCATTTTTAGGGAGAAGTTTTACCTTAATTGTTCCCATAGATGTTTCAAAAATTGCAATCATTTTAATCTCCTTTCAGATATTTTTATGTTTAATGATTATACAATTTTAAAATACGCTATGGAAGATGTGGCGTTGAGTAAAGGCAGTTTTCCATCATCTTTCTTTCCGCAGTTGCCGTTGTCGTTACTCAACTTCTCAATGTCTAATCATCTCATCTTCTGCAGTTATTGCTTGCTTTTAGAGGTTGAAATTAGTAAAATTATCAAACTTATTTTTAGCAGTTTTGTTCTTTTCGGCAGTTTTAACGGCGGCGTAGCTCAGGGGTAGAGCAGAGGACTCATAAGCCTTTGGCCGGTGGTTCAATTCCACCCGCCGCCATTTTTGCTTCATTTTTTGAGTTTATACTGCGTCAGAAACTTCGGGCATTTACCTTTGTGCGTAAACTTCCCTTGTTTCTTCCTTGTCTAAACTCAAAACATTTCGCAAAGATATTTATTTTAGTTCCTGTCTCACAACTTTTCTCATATTAAAATACTTTAAATTTTTATGATACCTTTGTTTTTATATTTTTTAGGTATATCCGTATCATTTATACAACTCTTGCTCTTCCGCGAAATCATGCCGGTTTTTCAGGCTATAGATATTGTCAGCGGATTTTTTGTTTTACATTCTCTTATCGGTTTTTCTTTAGGAATCTTCGCTGCTTCAAAACTTACCGTTTTTCAAAAATTTAAAAAAATAATCGCTAATTTTGTGTTTGGCCGCTTGCTTCCTGCTCTGTCTATGTCGCCATATCGGCAAAAGCCGATATCTGCGGATTCCGATCCGGCGTTTTCAGGAACAACTATACGGAATATTGTTTTTTTTACTACGCTGTTTTTAATAGCGGTTTTATTTCTTGAATTTATTTTTATACGTAATATACGGTTTCTTTTATCTGTTTCCGCAGGCAGCGGAATATCTTTGAAAATAGCGTTTGTTTATATTTTTGTTGCGGCAGTACCTATAAATTTTGTTGTCGGGCTTATATCAAGACTTGCGTATTATCTCGGAAAAGAATTTCGATTTTCATTTGCGGCGCAGAGCTGGGGCTTTATATCAGGCTGTGTCGCTTATTTCTTTTTTATGACTGGAGTGCCGGGACTTCTGACTGTTTTAATTATATCCGCCCTGCTTGCATTTTCTCTTTTTTGCGTTTCTTCCGGAAAGAAAACAATAATTTTGAGTTTTTGTTTGTTTGCATTATCGCTTTGCGCGCTGAAAGGAATATTTTTTGACATACACGCTTTAGATAAAAAACTTCTTGAAAGAAGTTTTGCTTCTTCTTTTATTGAGGATTATAGATATACTCCTTACGGGCAGAATGTTTTAACGCAGAAAAACGGCGAATATTCGTTTTTCGCGAATCAAATTTTGATGTTTTCTAAGCCTGACAGAGAAGCTTTGGAGTCGGAAGATTTCGGACATATTCCGGCATTGCATCCCGAAAAACTCAGGAATATTTTGATTGTCGGCGGCGCAGTAAAATATTTGCCGATGATATTCAGACACAATTTCAGTCTTGTAGACTGCGTTGAGGCTGACGAAGCCATTGTATCAATAATACGTAATAAATTTATACACTTTGGTTATATTTTCGGCGATGAAAGAATTAATATATATAACGAAAACCCTAGAGTGTTTATTAAAAATTCACAAACAAAATACGATTTGATTCTTATCGGAAAGCCTTATCCCGTAAATCTTCAGTTAAACGCTTATTACACTAAAGAGTTTTTTCAGTCCGCGGCTGACTGTCTTAACGAAAACGGTTTTATAGCGGTAAAACTTCCGGGAAGATCTGCTTTTTCGTCTTATATTATGGCTGAACTTAACAGGTCCGTTTTAGACGCGATGCAGAGCGTTTTTAAATATACGCACATAATTCCGGGAAATCATAATATTTTAATTGCTTCGCAAAACAGAATGCCTTACAGGCTGCACATAAAAAAACGTATGGCCAAAATGCAGGAAACAACGCTGGTTTTGTCGAAATATTATCTTGATGAAAGAATGGACACTCAAAAAACGCGGTGGCTGAGAAACGAATTAAAAAAAGTGCCAAAAGGCGAACTTATAAACAGTGATTATAATCCGAAAGCGATGATGCTTTCCGTTTTATACAAGCAGTCGGTTTTTTCTCCGTATTTAAGCGTTTTTCTTGATCAAGCCATGAAGTATTCATATCTTATTTTAATAGTCATAACGGTTGTGTTTTTTCTTTCCGGGTCGGTATATAAAGCCACTTCTTTTGTTTGTTCCGCCGTATCTTTCTGGCTGATGTTTACGGTAGTGTTTTCGCTGCAAATATATAACGGGCAGATTTATAAATGGGCGGGAATGATTGCCTCGTTATTCGCGTCAGGACTTTTGTCGGGGGCTTGTGTTTCTAATGTTTTAGGCAAACATATTCCTTTAAACAAAAAAATGTTAACAGCAGAATTTTTGTTTGTATTGATAACAGTTTTGTGGTTTTTAACAATAATTTTTAATTTTGTAGATTTACGGACTTTATCAGTTTTTTCGTTTTTTATCGGATTTGCGGCGGGTGCGGAAATTTTTATTTTAATGAAAATTTCAAAATTGTTTGGTTCCGAAAGTAAAATGAAAGTATTTTTTTTCGCGGTTTTGGGAGCATGTTTCGCCGCATTTTTCGGAGGAAGTTTTTTAATTCCCGTTTGGGGTATAAGTAAATCTGTCATGCTGATATTTTTTCTTCAATTTCTTATTTTTTGCCGATGGGCGGATTTAAGCAAGCGGGGACTTTGAAACGGCAATTACGAATTCGAAATTACGAATTACGAGTGACAAATAAAAGGCAGTTTGTCCGATATTATGTTGTTTTTGTGACTTTTAATTGAAAAATCAATTGAAAAGATGTAAAATATATAAAAACAAAACGAGAGGTAGGCAATGAAAAAAATTCTGTTAGCGGGCTTTTTTGCGTTTTTCTCTGTTTGCACGGTTTACGCTGCAAGCTATAAATTAGTAGGTTTTGTTACGGATTCATCAGGAAATCCTTTAGATAACATTACGGTAAGTATCAGAGGCGGGGCAGCGTTTACGGAAAAGACAGACTTTTTGGGGTATTATAAGTTTGAAAATATTCCTAAAGGCGCGGCAATTGAAGTTTATATAGATATGCAGGGTCTGGTTTTTGCTCCTGCGACTCATAAAATAAAAAAATTCAATTCGGATAAATACGTTGATTTCAAGCTTGTCTCCGGAGTTGTAGCCATTGATAAACCCGTTGCTGCAAAAGCAATTCCCATTCCCGAAGCGGTAAAACCGGTACCGGTCAAACAGCCTGAACCTGTCAAAGAAATTTCGGCAGTCAAAGAGCCTTTGGCTCTGCCTGAGCAAATATCAGGTGAACAGCCTGTAATTGAAACTGCTCCTGTTAAGAAAACTAAAGAAAAAAAATCTAAAACAAAACAGTTATCAATTGAAGAAATTGAAAAAAATCTTCTTGAAGAGTTTTTGACAAAGCAACCGGCAATTGAGAAGCCGCTTCCCGGTGAAGAATTTCAGATAGAAAAAAAACCGGTAATTGAAAAGCCGCTCCCAGGTGAAGAATTTCAGATAGAAAAAACACCGTCTAAAAAAACTTCAGATAAAAAATCTAAAACAAAAGAGCTGCCGATTAAAGAAGCTGAAATTGAAAAAAATCCGTTAGAAGAGTTTTTGGCAAAACAACCTGTAGCCGAACAGTCTGTCACCGTACCTGTTGAAAAAACTGTTGAACCGGCAGCCGCAGCTGTTTCGGAAAAATACAGTATACTCGGAGTGGTTTCGGATAACAACAAAGGACTCGGCGGAGTTTTAATAGAGGCTGTAAGCGGAACGGAACAATACAAAGCTTTAACCGATGACACCGGATACTTCGAGCTTATAAATTTGCCCGGAGGAAGAAATTATGTAATAAAGCCGTCAAAAGATACTCTTTCTTTTACTCCGCCGGAAATTGGAGTTAACAATTTAGACGGCGACAAACTTATAAATTTTATAGTGTCTTCCGCAAAATTTACTATTTTCGGCAAGGTGCTGGACTCCAAAAATAAACCGGTTCCTTCCGCTAAGGTCGGAATAAGCGCTCCAAACAATAATTTTGTAACGCTTACCGATAAAAAAGGAGCGTTCGATTTTTCTATGCCGGCAGGTTTGTCTTACACTATCAAAGTATTTAAAGACGGCTATCAGGTTTCGGATGAAATTTTAGTTGAAAGTTTAAGCTCTAACAAAAATATTGATTTTGTTTTACAAAAAGAAGGGGAAATCAGAAAACCGTCTCCTGTAGAAGCCGTAAAAAAAGAAGCTGTAAAAGAATTGCCCATAGAATTACCTTTTGCCGGGACGGCTGTAGCCGAACCTGCGAAAGATTTGTCAAAAGCAAAACCTGTTAAACTGCAAGGAGCTATTGCTAATAAAAAAATGCCAATGGCGGGTATTACCGTTGTTTTAGAGCCGGGCGGATTTAGAACTGTTACCGATCCTAAAGGCAAATATTCGTTTAATTTTACGCCTACATTTTCAGAATATATTCTAAAGCCTGATTCAACTGATATTTCATTTGATCCCGAATATTACGAATTTAAAGATTTTAAAAAAGTGGCAAGCAGCTATGATTTTAAGCCTTATATAGTTTTTGAAGGCAGTGTGTTATCAAATAAAAAGCCGGTGCCTGACGCAACTGTAATGGTCAATGGAATTAAGTCGGCGGTAACCGATGCTTCCGGTAAATTCAGGATAAGCGCCGAATACGGTTCCAATGCAAAAATAACCGTTTCAAAAGAAGGTTTTACATTTTCTCCGGCGGTAATAGATATATCAAATGCCTCTAAAAATTATTCTGATATGAATTTTGTGTCGGTTTTTTTAATTTCAGGTAAAGTGTCTATGAAAGACAGCGATTTGCCGGCGGCAAACGTCGTAATAGAAGTCAGCGGAAGCACTCAAGCTTCAGTTACTACCGACTTCCATGGAAAATATATTATTGCGGGTCTTGAAGCCGGAGGAAAGTTTAGAATTACTCCGAAAACCGCAGGGTTTGTGTATACGCCCAAATTTATAGATATTGCAAATTTAAATGCTGATGCCGTCAATCGGGATTTTACTGCTGCAAAGCAAACATTCACAGTGAAAGGCAGTGTCAGTTTTGGCGGAAAACCGGTAACAGTCGCTGTTATCACTGTTTCGGGTATAGACAGAAAAATTTTTGCCGATAAACAAGGGAAATTTGAAATACAAGGATTGTCCGGCGGATCTTATAAGTTTGCGGCAGAAAGTCCGGAACATAAATTTGAACCTGTAATAATAGAAAATTTACAAGAGAACACGGTAATTGAATTCAGTAATAATATTTTTATAAGCGGTATTGTAAGGTCCGGCAGTGTCGCTATGGAAGGCGTTACTGTAACCGTCGGAGATAAAAAATCTAAAACCGATACAGACGGCAGATTTAAAATCAATGTTTCTCCCGGCAAAGACCATATGGTTGTCTTGTCAGGAAGCGGTATGACTTTTAAACCTTCCAGAAAAAGTTTCACTAATCTTAAGGAAAGCGTAATAGACGAAGTGTTTGAAGCTTCAATAATTATAAGCGGTAAGGTTACTGCCGACGGTAATCCTGTTTCCGGAGCGTCTATAAAGTTAAATAATGACGCTGTTTTTACAACAGATGAAAACGGTAATTATTTTATAAGGAATCTGCCTGCGGGAAAGGATTATATTTTAGAAGTTTCTCATCCGGGTTTTAAATTTTCGCCTGCGAAAAAAGAACTGAAAAACGTGATGAGCGGCAGAATGGCTGAAGATTTTACCGGAACAAAAGCTAAATAAACCTGTGGTGTAAAAATGCCAACTCTTAAAGTAAAACTAAAACAAAATCCGTATAATATTTTAATTTCCGATAAATATGCGGATTTTGTTCGTAATTTAAAGAAGATTGTTTCGGGAAAAACAGTTTTTATAGTTACCGATAATAATCTCGCTAAACTTCATCTCAAATATTTTTGTTCGCTTTTGGTGAAAGAGGGATTTAATGTTAAAAACGCCGTTATTAAAGCGGGCGAGCAGGGAAAAAGCATTCAGTCGTTGAGTTTTTTATATGATAAAGCTTTGCGTGACGGCATAGATAGGAAAAGCTGTGTTATCGCTTTTGGCGGAGGAGTCGTTGGCGACGTTGCGGGTTTTTTTGCCTCGACGTATATGAGAGGAATAAAGTATATTCAAATTCCTACCACTCTTCTTGCAATGACCGATTCTTCCGTAGGCGGTAAAACTGCTGTAAACACATCCGGCGGGAAAAATATAGCAGGAACTTTTTATCAGCCGTCTTTTGTATGGATTAATTCGCAATTTTTGGCAACTCTTCCTGAAAGACATATAAGAAATGGAATCGCCGAGATAATAAAATATGCGTTTATTTTTGATGAAAAATTCTATGATTATTTAGACGATGTTTTAGAGAAAGGGCTGATAACGTCCAATGATTTTAATTTTATGATTTATAAAAGTTGCCGCTACAAAGCGGATATTGTTGAAAAAGACGAAAAAGAAACAAAAGGTTTAAGGGAAGTTTTGAATTTCGGACATACATTAGCCCACGCATTGGAAACTTATACAGAGTATAAATGTTTTCTTCACGGTGAAGCGGTTGCCGCGGGAATGCTTTTTGCGGCACAGCTTTCAGCGTCTTTAAAGTTATTTAAAAAAGAAACATATATGCGAGTTTTGAAACTTATAGAAGCGGCGGGATTTGTTTTGAATCTGAAAGATTTAAACGCTGCAAAACTTCTTGAACTTATGAAAAAAGATAAAAAATCCGTAAACGGCAACATAAAATTTGTTTTGTTGAAAGATATCGGTAAAAGCATAACAGGCTATTATGTAAAAGATTCAAAAGTAAAACAGGAATTGGAAAAGTTTTTAGCCTGATATTGTGTCTGTCATACCGTGCTTGACACGGTATCTATGTTGTCTTTGAATTTTGATAATGAAAATGGATTCCATTTTTCAGCGGAATGACAACAAAGGCATTTCGTCACAACAGGGAGTAAAAATGAAAAAAATTTTAGTAATTAACGGTCCAAATATCAATATGCTCGGCGTTCGCGAACCTTCAATTTACGGCAATATAACTTTGTCTGAAATAGAAAACCAATTATCGGTTCTCGCGAAAGAATTAAAGGTGGATATTGAATTTTTTCAGTCAAATCATGAGGGCGATATCGTAGATAAAATACAAAGTTCGTTAAATAAAGTTTCGGGAATGATAATAAATCCCGCGGCATTTACTCATACGTCCGTGGCAATAAGAGACGCTTTGGCGGCAATTGCCGTTCCTGCTATGGAGGTGCATATTTCTAATGTGTATGCAAGAGAAGAGTTCAGGCATGTGTCTTACACCGCTTCTCTGTGCGTCGGACAGATTGCCGGTTTTGGTATAGACGGTTATTTGTTTGCGCTAAAAAAACTTGTATCTTTTATAACGGAAAATCCATAGTCGTTATCACTTGCAGGAAGCAAAGCTTTTTACTAGGAAATAAATTTTTAACGGAGTTTATATGATAAAAGAAGAACTTGAAGCTACAGCGTTTAATGCGAGAATTGAAGTGAAAGAAGAAGAAAAAGAGAAGTATTTGAAAGATTTGAATTCTATGATGGAGTCTGTCGAAGTTTTACAAAAGGCGGATATTGCCGGTTTAGCTCCCACAACTCACGTTACAGAGCTTAGAAACGTGTGGAGAGAAGATATTGTCCGTCCGTGCTCAAAAGAAGTTTTGGAAGATATGCTGAACGCGGCGCCGGAAAGAGAAGGAAGTTTTTACAAAATACAAAAAGTTATAGATGCGGAATAACGACAACGACAGAGAATAGATAATAACTAACGTGAGTTTGTCGTCATTACGAGGAAAAATGAAGTTTTTGACGCGGCAATCCAAGTTTGATTAAGAACAAATTTAAAAATATAAAAGGTTATAAATTATGGATGAAATTTTAAAATTAAGCGTAAAAGAATTAAGAACAAAGCTTTGTTCCGGAGAAGTAAAAAGTACGGATGTGGTTAAAGCGTGTTTTAATCGCATTAAAGAAGCTGATCCAAAAGTAAAGGCTTTTCTTCAACTAAACGAAGAGCAGGCTCTAAAGCAGGCGGCAATTTCGGAAGATAAAACAAAATCCGGCATGAAATGCGGTTATTTTGAGGGCGTTCCTATAGCGATTAAAGATAATGTAATGATAAAAGGCGAAAAAATGACTGGCGCTTCAAAATATCTTGAAAATTATATTGCGCCTTATGACGCGACTGTTATAGAAAAGCTCAGAGAGTCGGGAGCTGTTATTATAGGAAAAACTAATATGGATGAGCTTGCGATGGGCGGTTCAACCGAAACTTCCGCTTTTCATAAGACAACAAATCCCTGGGATATGGAACGTATTCCCGGCGGTTCTTCAGGCGGCAGCGCGGCGGCTGTAAGCGCAGGGATGGTTCCTTTTGCGATAGGTTCCGATACAGGCGGTTCAATAAGGCAGCCCGCGGCATTTTGCGGAGTAGTCGGGTTTAAACCGTCTTACGGTTTGGTAAGCAGATCCGGTGCCTGTGCGCTTGCGTCATCGTTTGACCAGATAGGGACTTTTTCAAAAACAGTTAAAGATACGGCAATGCTTTTTACAGTAATTTCGGGTAAAGATTACAGAGATCCTGTTTGCGAACCGAATGAAGAGATAGATTATACGCACGGATTAGATAATTCTGATACACTTAAAAATGTAATAATCGGCGTTCCTAAACAGCTGAAAGAATATTCCGCTGACCCCGAAATAATTAAATCTTTTGAAAGCGCGGTAAAAAAACTTGAAGCCGAAGGCGCCAAAATAGTTGAAGTTGACATTCCGTCATTACAGTATGTTCCGGCTATCTATCAAGTTATTATGTGTGCGGAAGTTTCTGCGAATATTGCTACGTTTGACGGAATACGTTACGGTTACCGCTCTAAAAACGGAGTAGGCTTAAACGATGAATATTGTAAAAGCCGCGGCGAATCAATGGGATATGAAGTCAAAAAAAGAGTGATTTTTGGAACTTATGTTTTAGGCGCGAAAAATTATCATAAATATTTTAATCAGGCGCAGAAAGTAAGAACTTTGTTTATAAACGAAATCAACGAAGCTTATAAAAAATGTGATGTGATATTTACGCCTTCTGTTTTGCAAATGCCGGTAAAATTCGGTGAAAAAATGTCAGAAGAAAGCGAAGTGTTTCTTATAGCGGCAAATATTGCAGGACTTCCGGGAATAACCGTTCCAAGCTCGTTTACAAGCTCCGGAATGCCAGCAGGCGTTCATTTTATGGGTCAAAGGCTCAGCGACGCGAAACTTTTACAAATCGCGGCTGCTTATGAAAAAATATCGGGTTTTGAAAGAGATAAATTTCCTTTGGACAAGTAAGAAGTTGTTATTGCGAGCCGGCAAAGTCGGCGCGGCAATCCAGGTTATCGTTGTCAGGCGGGAGTAACAAGTCTCCCTCTATTCAAAAAATAAAGGTACAAAAAAATGGCAAACTATGAAATTGTTGTAGGACTTGAAGTGCATATGCAGATTAACACAAAATCTAAAGTGTTTTGCGAATGTTCAACTGAATTCGGCGCGGAGCCAAATTCCAACTCGTGCGTAATATGTTCGTCTCAGCCGGGAGCGTTACCTATATTAAATAAAGAAGCCGTCAGGGCAATGGTAAAAACCGGGCTTGCCATGGATTTTACTATAAATAAACAGTGTATTTTTTCCAGGAAACAGTATTTTTATCCCGATATTCCGAAAAATTATCAGACAACTCAGGCAGAGCCGCCTCTTTGTTCCAAAGGAAAGCTTGCCATAAATGTTGGCGGTAAAGAAAAAATAATAAACATTACAAGAATACATCTTGAAGAAGACGCGGCAAAACTTATACACGAAATAGGAAATCGTAAACTTGATTATTCTCTTCTTGATTTAAACAGAGGCGCCATTGGTCTTATGGAGCTTGTAACGGAGCCGGAAATAAGTTCCGCCGAAGAAGCTGAAGCGTTTTTAAACGAACTCATAAATATAGTTACATATCTCGGCACTTCGAAATGCAGTATGGAAGAAGGCAGAATGCGCTGCGATGTTAACGTAAGTATACGTCCCGTAGGGCAAAAAGAGCTTGGCACAAGAATTGAAATTAAAAATATGAATTCAATAAAAGGCGTAAGAGAAGCGATAGCGTACGAATACGAAAGGCAAAAAGAAGTTTTGGATTCAGGAAGAAAACTCGTTCAGGAAACAAGGCTTTGGGAAACCGAAGAAGGCATTACAAAATCCATGCGTTCAAAGGAAGGCGCTTTGGATTACAGATATTTTCCTGAACCCAACCTTGTTCCTTTTGATCTGCCCGATTCTTTTATAGAGGAATGCCGCGCGCAGCTGCCCGAACTTCCTAAAGTAAAAAAAACAAGGTTCATTAACGATTTTGGTTTGTCGGATTACGACGCGAGCTATCTTACTTCTACAAGAATGATTGCGGATTATTATGAAAACGCGCTTAACGTTTCCAAAGATAAAAAATCCGCGGCGAAACCGCTTGCGAATTGGATTTCCACGGAATTGAGCGGAAAGCTTAACGCTTCTAAAAAAGAAATATGTGAAACGCCGGTTTCAAGCGAAAATATCGCGAAACTCGTTGATCTTATTTTAAATGGAACTATATCAGGAAAAATCGCAAAAACGGTTTTTGAAGAAATGTATGAAAAATCTGTCGACCCTGAAGCAGTTATAAAAGAAAAAGGTTTGGTACAGATTTCCGACGAATCTGCCATAATAAAAATATGCGAAGAAGCGATTGCCGAAAGCCCGAAAATCGTGGAAGAATTTAAAGCTGGAAAAGAAAGGGCGATAGGCGCGATAGTGGGTCTTGTAATGAAAAAATCCAAAGGTCAGGCAAACCCGCAAATTGTAAACAAAATCCTTCTGGAAAAATTGAGACAGTAATTATTAAAAAATATGATTGTTTTCAAACGGGAGATATTATGAAGAAAATATCGCTGATTTTATTGTTTTTGTTTGTTTTTTCGCAATTCGGGATATGCGAAGTAACAAATGAAATAAGATATAACGGCAGATTAAAAAGTTATACTATGCCTTCAGTTGGCGAAAGGATTTTGAAATTTGAATATTATGATGCTTCTTCCGGAGGTAAGTTTCTTGGAGAGGAAATTCATAATGTTACTCCTACTGCCGACGGCGTATTTTCTGTAATTTTAAGACCTGATATAAACTGGCAAAAAGAAAATAATGTATGGCTTCAATTATCTGTGGATAGTAAACCGATGTCTCCCCGTGAAAAAATTATGTCCCAGCCTTTTGCACAGCATTCAAAAACATCGGATAACGGAGTTCCTCCGGGAACGGTAATTGCTTTTGCGGGACCGACTGCTAATGCCCCCAAAGGTTATTTATTATGTAACGGTGTTTCAGTAAGTAAAAATGATTATCCTGATTTATTTGAAGCAATAGGCACAACTTACGGCGGCGATGGTATTCCATATTTTAATTTACCGAATTTTCAAGGGGTCTTTTTAAGGGGAAGAGGTTCACAGACTGTGAGTCATGGAACCTATGGCAATATAACTCATTCTGCAGGAAATCTTGGACAAGTTCAAGGTGATGCGATAAGGAATATAAGTGGTCAGTTCAAATATGAACGAGGAGAACTTGCCATGAATCTAACAGGACCTTTTTATTCTTCTCCTGATTCAGGAACTCAATATGGAGCTGCTTCTGGTGGTCAAATAACACCAAATATAAATTTTGATTCTTCTCGTGTTGTTCCGGTTGCAAATGAAAATAGACCAGTAAATTATGCGGTAAATTATTATATAAAGTATTAAAAAGCAATATAAATGAAATAGATACTAAAAGGGTGTTTATGAAAAACTAACATTTTGTATCTGTTGTAAATTTAAAATTATATCGGTAAGTTTTTATAGTTAGAGGATTTATAAATGATAAATATAGCTTTTGGAATAGATAATAACTGGGTACAATATTGTTCTGCCACTATTGCTTCTATTCTGTCTAATCATAAGCAGGAATCTCCAAACGACAAAATTCATTTTTTTATTTTTGGCAACATAACAAATTTAAAACAGAAAAAAATTCTTCAACTAAAGCTAATACAAGATTTTGATATAGATTTTATACCTGTGAACGCAAAGATATTTAATAAAATTCCGTTAAAAGGTCGCAGTGTAAGTATGTTGTATAGATTGTTAATACCGGAAGTTTTGCCAAACAAAATTGAAAAAATAATATATTTAGATTCTGATTTAGTAGTTATTTCCGATATTGCACACTTATGGAACATAAGCATAAACGATTATCTTGTGGCTGCTTGTTTAGATTATCCCCGTAAAGGTCAAAAAGACGGATATTTTAACTCTGGGGTAATGATATTCAATATAAAAAAACTTGTGGATTTTGGCTTTAACAGTAAATATAAAGAGTTTGTTAAAAATTTGTCAAAAACAGAAGAATTAAAATTTCTTGATCAAGATATCTTAAATGCTATTATTCCTGCAAAACAAACTCTAATATTGGATAAGAAATGGAACGGAACAGCATTTAATTTTGAAACAATATTGCAAGAAAATAACAATCGTTCAATATCTGAAATTATGCGTCTTATTCACATTCTTCACTATACATCGGATAAACCATGGCTGCCGTATTGTGAAAATCAATTAAAAGATTATTATATTAAATATGCAAAAATGACGGCATGGAAAGATAAAGCTGGAAATTTTTCATTTTTTGAAAAAGCTTCATATTTCTTAAAAAGATTTTTTAAATATTGGTTTATTCATCCAGCATTTTTTATTAAACCATCTTTTTGGAAGAAAGTCATGAAGAATGGTTTTATAAGTGAGATTAAATAAACTTTAAAAAGAGTCCAGTATAATTAAATGTTAATCGAGGATTTATGCCTTTATATAAAACCCCTATAACTGTTGATAATAATATTTATATTGATAATCAAAAAAAAATCCAGGCAGTTAATAATTTAAAATATCGATCGTCAAATAATAACGACAGAAAAATATATAAATGGTTCAAAAAATTGGAATGGACGATCAAGGACTTTTTTCGTAATTTTCACAAAGTTATTAAAGTTATTTTGTCTAAAAAAGATAATAATATTGTTTATATAGCTTGTATATTTGGAGGCGGTTTAGGAGATATGTTGATATCAAAAGTTGTTTTCGACGAACTTTTGAAAATGGCTCCTAATGCAGTAGTCGATATATATAACAAAAAATCAGTTTTTGTATTAAACGGGATTAAAAATATAAGATTCTTTTTTAATATAGATGTAATAAACATAACAAAAAAACATTATGATATTGTGTATCATTTTGGGCGTTCCATAGAAAAATTTGACATACAGAGTAATAAAGATTTTATTAAAAGAATAAAAAATAATTTAGAGCAATATAGGAAACAATATTTATATACAGGAAGAATAAAAGATTCAACTCTTAGTCCTCTCAGCGTTGCAAAAATAATGGCTGGAGTAGATAATATTGATGATGATAAACTCTCATTAAATTACAAAGAGCAGCCGTTAGAAAAATTCGGTATAACAAAAATAACCAAATATATAACTTTTAATTGCGGCGCCGGAGGAAACGGAAATTTAAGTAATGTAAAGTGCTGGAGCGCTGACAACTGGGAAAAATTACTATCAATATTAAAATCTAAACTTAATAAAGAAATAAAAATAGTAAATGTAGGAGTAAGCAGTCATCATTTTAAAGGTGCAGATATACACATTGCAGGAAAGACATCTTTGGATGAGCTTTGCAGCGTGTTAAAAGGTTCATTGCTGCATATTGATATAGATGGGGCTTGTGTACATGTCGCAAATGCTTTAGGAAAGAAGTCTGTCGTTTTGTTCAGTAGTTCGGAATATCATGTTCTTGGATATAAAGAAAATATAAATATTTCTTCATCCCTGTGTGGTGGCTGTTGGGAGCAAGGTACAAAATGTCCGATAGGTTATGAAAAGCCTTTATGTATGGATTCAATCTCGCCTGAATTTGTCGCGGAAAAAGTTATTGAATATCTTGAGAAACCGGAGTAAGCATGGCGTTATATAAGTATCCACAAAAACAAGATGAAGCTGTTTACAATGAAAATCAAAGAAAAATTCAAGAATGCGCCGATGCGTATAAAGATGACGTTAAACTAACCGTAAAAAGCAATAAAACAATACATTCAATTAAAGATTTTTGTAAAGATTTTATTCGTTTGGCAAAAATTTACAGAAAAGATAAAGAAATAATATATGTTGCTTTTGTTCCTGACGGCGGGCTTGGAGATATTTTAAGGCAGAAAACCGTTATCGCGGCATTAGTAAAAATGTATCCGGATATAGTTGTTGATATCTATCACAAAAGCACCTACCCGTTTATTAAGGGAATAAAGAATATCAGATATTTTTTGAATAAACATAATTTAAATTTAATGAAATCCCAATATGATATGACCGTAGAATATCTTGGCCCTAATTGTGAGATATCTCATATATCAATTATTAATAGTTCAAAACCCGGAATTATAAAAATTTTGGAAAATCTTGAGAAATATAAAAAGCAATACCCTTATTGTTTTGACGGACGAAAGTATTTTTATCTGCAGCAGGAAGCCGTAAAGAATCAGCAGTGCGTTATAAATGTAATGAAAATTACCACAGGAGTAAGCGACATTGAAGATCTTTCTCTTTCAATTGACTATGAAAAAAAGCCGTTAAAAAAATTTGCTATATTTGATAATGATAAATATATTACTATACAGACGGGAGTGGCAAATAAAGGCAATACTGCTCATCCAAAATTATGGTCAGTCGAAAAATGGGAAAGCCTGTTGTCAGCTATAAAAAATGAATTCGGATCAAAACTTAAAATAGTGCAGGTCGGTGTAGGCGTTTCCGGTTTAAAAAATGCCTATGTTAATGTTGTGGACAAAACCTCAATAGATGAATTATGCAGTATCTTGAAAAAATCTATGCTGCATATTGATACGGATTGCGGCTGTGTGCATATAGCAAAAGCTTTAGGCGTAAAATCGCTTGTTTTATTTGGTCAGACAAACGCGGAATATATTGCTTATCCGGAGAATATAAATATAGTTTCATCAGTATGTTCAAATTGCTATGTGGCTAAAGGTTTTGTAAATATAAAATGTTTGTTGGGCAATGACAAGCCATTATGTATGGAATCAATAGCTCCCGAATTTGTCGCCCAAAAGGCTATAGAATATCTTAAAGATAGTAAATTAATTTAATGTTAAATAACGAAAATAAATTATTCAGGTTAAAACTTACAGGCATATATCTTTTAATATTTTTTGCCATTTTTGCGATTGCAAGATTGGCTCTTTTAATTTCTGCTGGCTCGTTTTTTAAGGAATTATCGGCATGGACTATTCTATGGTCTTTTTTTGCAGGATTAAGATTTGATATTTTTGTCATATCTATATTTTGCGGCGCATTGTTATTTTTACTTAATATTCCCGTAAATTCTAAACTTTTTCTAAAAATTGTAAGCGGTTTCTTAAACGTACTAATTTTAATTTTTTCATTTTTTCTGTCAGCAGACATCATATATTTCAAAATTTTTGAAAAACATCTCACGACAGAACCTTTGCTCGTACAAAGCCATTTCAGTTATTTTCTAAGCTTGGCTTTCAGCGATTATATTCTTGTTACGCTTTTTGTCATAATTCTCGCAATCTCTATATTTTATTTTTCATTTAGAATGATTGATAAGTATTATGTTCCGCCAAACCGTAAAGTTATATTTAACGCTGTAACTCTTGTAGTCATTATTCTTTTAATTATAATTGCCGCAAGAGGTGGTTTGCAGGAAAGAATTCTATCTATAGGTGATGCTTATAAAGGCGGGCGTATCGGCGGCGACTTAAAATTAAACGGTATTTTTACATCGCTTATTGGCATAAGATCCAGAACCATTTCGAATAAAATAGACATAAGTTTTGATGAGGCGTTAAAAATTGTTCAAGATAATCTTCTTTATGAAAATGAAGAACTCTTTCCTGATGATAAATATCCTTTAATGCGTCAAAGAATCAAATTTAACGTCAACGGTAAAAATTATAATGTTGTCGTTATTCTTCTTGAAAGCTGGCAAAAAGACTATATAGATTCTCTTGCCGGTTCAAATTACGGAGTAACTCCTAATTTTGACGCATTGGCAAAAGAAGCGGTAGTTTTTGACAGATTTTATGCCAACGGTCAGAGAAGCATTATGGGTCTGATGTCTGTTTTCTTCGGGTTCCCATATGTCAAAGGGTTGACATATATGGGTTACGGTCTTGAAAATTACGGACAGACAAGACTTCCTTTAATCCTCAAAACAAACGGTTACGACAATGTGTTTGTGCAGGGAGATAAAAGAGAGTCCGACAATGCTATAGCGCTTGCGAATTTTTTAGGGTTTAAAAATGCTTTTGGTAAACAGGATATTCCGGTAAGAAACGATTATTTGTCTATAAGCAAGGGTTATGACATTGAGGCTTTTGAATTTTTTCTTGATAAAATCAGATTCTTAAAAAGACCTTTCTTCGGTTTTTATTTTACGACCACTACGCATATACCTTACGCGAAAACTATTCTTAAATCGTTAGAAAAGTATCCTGAGGACGGAACGGAAATTACAGGGTATTTAAACAGGCTGTATTATTCGGATTTTGCGCTGGGTGAATTTATTAAAAAAGCAAAGCAGGAAGACTGGTTTGATAATACGATTTTTATAATGTGCGCGGATCATCAGGCATACGGCGTTGGCGGCATGAGCGGAACTTTTGAAAAAACAAAAGTCGATAAGCTTTTTAAAATCCCGATGATTATTTATTGTCCGTCTTTATTTAAACCCGAGAAAAGAGATACTTTAGGTTCCCAGTTTGATATAATTCCGACAATCATAGACATATTAAATATAGAAAATCCTTATTCGTCTTTAGGAAAAAGCTTGTTTTCAAAAGACGACAACCGTTTTGTGTTTCTTTCCTATGAAGGAGAGCAGATTTATCTTATAAGCAATAACGGTTACGCGGAGCAGAACTGGCAGGATAATACTAATCCAGATATGACAAGTCGCGACGCGAAACTTTTATTTTCAATAGAAAAAGTAATTTATGATTTGATAACAAGCAACAGATGGATGAAAAAAGCCGATTAAAACTATGAAAAAATTTAACATTTACAGCATCATTGCGTTTTCCTTAATATGGTTCTTTCCTTTTACGGTTTTTGCCGGAACTGTATCTAACGGCTCCGGTCAAAACCAAATAGATATTTACCAGCAATTACAGCAGGGGAACTTTTTTATGTATAAAGACTGGCTTAGCGCTGACAGCAGTATTGAACCGCTTGTCGGGACTGTTTTATCTACCGGTGAGCCAGAGCCGGAATACATAGAAAGCTCTTTTTTCTGCACGTTTGATTATGTGCCAAGTGTAAATACCCGTCTTCTGTCTTTAACGCATAGTTCAGATACTTTTTCTTTGTATAAAGAAGGCGACGCGGAATTTGAAGTTAAATATGTTGATACTTTTCTTGCCCAAAGTGCAGGCTATCCAAAACTTATATTATTTTCTTCCGGGGTTTTTGTCAGTTCCAATCCGCTTTACTATAATTCGGCAAGCGATTCCTATAAAACTGTTTTAGCCCTTCCTCAGGGAGAATATGAATATCAATATATAACCACAAACGAAGAATATTTTTCTGTTTTGGGGGAATATTCTGTTGGCGGCAGGTGGTATTCTACGTCGCTGCCTTATGATTTTTCAAGAATCCGTCCTTTGGATTATTCAAAAGAACTTCCAAGCAATGTTCCTTTCGGCTGGAACATATCAAGCGACGAGGGTGATCTGCATTATGAATTTTATATCGGATTATCGCCATCAAAAAATAATCTTGAAAAACATCCAATTGGACCATCGGCTAACGCGGTGGATTTTTTAATATCTTCAGGGCTGAATCATACAAAGCAATATTATTGGTATATGACAATTACGAATAAACACGGAGCTTCTATTGAAACAGACTTATTTACTTTTTATACCGGCGGCACGGTAGAAAAATTTTATAATGCGCCAAATCCGTTTAATCCTGCGAAAGGTCAGCAAACACAGTTTGTGTTCAATATGCCGGAAGATGGGACCGCGCAATTGTCCGTATATTCAGAATACGGCGATAAAGTTTATGAGTCGCAGTCTGTTTGGTTTCAGGCGGATGGAAATTCCAAGTCTATGTTTTACGACGGCAAAGATAATTCCGGCAGAATGCTTTATAACGGCTCGTATCTTGCCGTACTCACAAAAAAGTATTCAGGAAAAACAAAAACAGAACGCCACAGAATTTTGATTATAAAATAAATTTTTATAAAAGGAAAAGAATTTGAAAAAAATATTGAAATTAGCATTAGTTTTTGGATTTGCTTTGTTTAGCGCTATGAATTTTATTGCTTGTGGTAGCAATACTCAAGAAGGTAAGAGTAATGCTAAAGATTCCATTGCCGCATCTGATAAAAAAATGAGTAATTCAAATTCATCGCCATCAGATAATTTCCGGGATTTTGTATATAAAGAAATAAATGATGGTAACGAATACGAAATTTCAGCATCGCCTCTTTTTATTATGAAACTTGTTAATAGCGATATATCAAAAGATGTTGTTATTCCATCAACATATAACGGTAAGCCGGTAACTGCTATTGGAGCTAATGCATTTGAAAATCTATACATGATAACAAAAATAACAATTCCGGATAGTGTAACAGTTATTGAAAAGTCAGCGTTTTCCGGTTGTTTCGGTATAAATAGAGTTATCCTTGGAAATGCTACAACAAAGATAGGGGATGAAGCATTCTATGATTGCAAAAGTTTAAATTCAATTAACATTCCGGAAACTTTAACATATCTTGGTGATTATACGTTCAGAGGGTGTTCAAATCTGCAGAGCACTATTATAATACCGGATGCGGTAACAAATTCTCTGAAAGGAACTTTTTCCCGTTGTTCAAAATTAACATCGGTTACAATAGGAATGGGAATTTCCAAAATCGGCTATGCGGCTTTTTACAAGACTGGATTAACGAGTATTATTATTCCAAGTAATATAAAAAGTATTGAAGACGAAGCATTTAGAGAGTGTGACGAATTAATAAGCGTAACTATTGAAGATGATGGTGTAACGCATATTGAAGGAGGAAATATCAGCGGTGCTTTCAGAGACTGTTCCAAATTAAAAACAATTATTTTTGGAAATAAGTTGGAATATATTGGAAAAAATGCATTCCAAAACTGTAGTAGTTTAGAAAGTCTTACTTTTCCGGCAAGTTTAATAACTATTAATGAAAATGCATTTAGAGAGTGTAAAGATTTGGTGAATATAAATTTTGAAAATTGTGCAGCCAGTATAGGAGTATGGGCATTTGAGCGTTGCAGTAAACTAAAAAATATAGACTTCGGAGATTCTTTGGTACGCATAAGTGCTTGGGCATTTAACGATTGTGCGAATATTACGGAAATAACTCTTCCGGCGAGTCTAGAATATTTGGGAGGTCCCTCTATGCCTCCATTTTATGGTTGCAATCAACCAATAATAAAAGTAAAAAAACTTTTATCTCCACCGTCGGGTTGGGCTATTCGTTGGGATACAGATTGTGGAGAAATTTACTGGGGGCAATAGATACTCTAGTATTCTTAAATTTATAATTAGTTAGTATATAGTAGGTAGAATAAGCTCTCCTCTATTTAGTATAATAATCCTATTATGAAACTTTGTAGATTTCCTAAAAAAAGTAAAGAACAGCTGTATAAAATCTTTACCGATAAAGAGAATAAAAAACAGGCGAAAAAATTTGCTCTTACGTTGTTTGGCGAACGTATCGTTTTTGCTCCGCATTGTATGAGAAATACCGTTGTTTGCACTGCAGAAGAAAAAGACGGCTGGTATATTTGTAAAGAGTGCGGCGGATGTAAAATAAAAGATATATCGGAACTTGTAAAAAAATACGAGTATAAAAATTTATATATTTTGAAGGGTGGCAGAACGATAGTAAAAATTATCGATGAGCAAAAACCTAAAGCAATTGTGGGTATAGCCTGTTTTTATGAGGGAGATCAGGCGTTTAAAATTCTTGATGATTCAGCTATTGCGGTGCAGTTCGCGCCGCTTACAAAAGACGGCTGCTCAGATACTGACGTGGATTTGACGGAAGTGGAAAATATACTTAAACAACAATAAAAAGGAACTTTATGACAACATTAAAATTTTCAGAATTAAATTTATCTAACGAGATATTAAAAGCAGTGCAGGATATGGGTTTTGAAGAAGCCACTCCCATACAAAGTTTATCTATTCCAAAAATGATGACCGGTGTTGACATTATTGGTCAGGCTCAGACAGGGACAGGGAAAACTGCGGCTTTCGGTATTCCTTTGCTTGAAAAAGTGAATTCTAAAGATAAAAATGTTCAGGCAATAATTCTTTGTCCGACAAGAGAACTTGCCATACAGGTTTGCGAAGAATTAAAACTTCTTTCAAAATATAAAAAAGGTATAGTAGCCGTGCCTGTTTACGGCGGGCAGCCTATAAACAGACAGATGATGGCGCTTTCAAAAGGCGCGCAAATAGTTGTCGGTACGCCCGGCAGAGTAATAGATCATCTTGAAAGAAAAACTTTAAAGCTGGAATTTGCTTCGACGATAGTTTTAGATGAAGCAGACGAAATGCTTGATATGGGTTTCAGGGATGATATAGAACTTATTTTAAAATCCATGCCGCAGGAAAGACAGACCGTGTTTTATTCCGCCACTATGCCGAAAGAATTTTTATTTTTAACAAAAAAATATCAGAAACATCCCGAAACTATAAAGGTTGTCAGCGAAAAGCTTACAGTTCCTTTGATAGAACAATATTATTTTGACATACGCGAACATCAAAAACTTGAAGCGTTAACTAGATGTCTCGATATGTACGATCCGAAGCTTTCTCTTGTTTTCTGCAATACAAAAAGAAAAGTTGACGAAGTTACTTCTTCTCTTCAGGCTCGCGGATATTCAGCCGACTCCATACATGGCGATATGAATCAGTCCCAAAGAGACAGGGTTATGGCAAAATTTAGAAGCGGTTCGATAGAATTGTTAATAGCCACGGACGTTGCCGCAAGAGGCATTGACGTTGACGATATAGATATGGTTTTTAATTACGATTTGCCGCAGGACGATGAAGATTACGTACATAGAATCGGAAGAACCGGAAGAGCGGGAAGAACGGGCAAGGCCTACAGTTTTGTTTCGGGTAAAGAAATTTATAAACTCCGCGATATACAAAGATATACAAACGCTAATGTTAAAAGAACGCAGGTTCCGTCGCTTGCGGATGTTGAAAATATTAAAACAACGATGGTGCTTGAAAAAGTTAAAGAATTTTTGAAAGAGGAAGATGAAAAAGATACCGAAAAATACATTAAAATGACGGAGTCTTTGATTGCCGATGACATAACGTCGCTTGATGTAGCTGCGGCGCTCTTAAAAATGATTTTTGTTTCCGAGAAAAAAGAGCAGGAAGAAAAAGCCGATATATTTGCGGCAAAACAAAGCTCGGGCTACGAAAATACCGGCGCAAGAGAAAGTGGAATGACAAGACTTTTCATAAATATCGGCAAAAAAGATAATGTGCGCGCAGGTGATTTTGTCGGCGCAATAGCCGGTGAAACAGGGCTTTCCGGAAATATAATCGGCAACATTAAGATTTTAGACGCTTTTTCTTTTGTTGAAGTTCCTAACGAACACGTTGATAATGTAATTAATTCGTTAAGCTCAAGCAATATTAAAGGAAAAAGGGTTTCAGTTGAACCTGCCAAAGCTTCGGAAAGTCAGGATACAAGACCGAAACATATGCGTAATTTTGATAAAGGCAGTAAAAATAATAACAGTAAATTCAATAAAAACAACAATAATAGGAACGGCAATAATAACAGGAATAATAATAGAAGCAACAACAATAATGACAAACGTTTTCAGAAAGACGAAAGCGGAAGACGTTACGGCTCGTTTCCAAAAGTAGTTTCAAAAAAATCAAGATAAGCTCAAAGTTACAAATAATAAAAAAACAGCAGCGCCGGAATTTCGGCGCTGCTGTTTTTTGCAAATGTCTTTTGAATAGGATTAAATTGGGAAATTAATCAGCTGTCATTGCGGCCAAAGAGCCGCAATCTCATCACAAATTACACAGATTGCGGGTCAAGCCCGCAATGACGACAACAGTAACGGAATTTCAAAGAAAGCAATTCGTTAATGTTTTTGCTCTACCGAGATAAGAGTTTCTTTTCTATTAGGAGCAGAATCATCCCAGAACATTACTTTTGTTGTTACAGGCAATTTCGTTACTTTATTATAAAAGTTTGTAATCTTGTATAAATCTTCTTTGCCGTTTTCAATAAAAGATGAAACCCTGATTTTTGTTTCCCCGGGAAGCTTCAGATGTTCAGCGGTAAATTTATCAAAAGTCGTGCGCAGTATTCCGACGAATAAAGTTTGATTTTCTGCCACTTCGAAATTGGCGGAGTAGCGCTTGCCGAAATCCAGCTCAAAATGGTAATTTAACGCGGACCATCTGATCGTAAAATTCGTCAGTTTGTATTTCCCGGGCAGAAGTCTTATTGCTATATAGTTTATTCCGTATCTTCCTTCAATATAGAGAGGATTATTTTTTTCCGCGAAATCGGTTATAAATACATCGCCGCTTTCATGTGTCCACTGTAGCACTTCTCTGAAATTCCTGACGTCATCAAATTCCATATTATTATAAGCGCCTAAAATAACAACCGATGTTTTTTTAGCTTCATATTCTCTTTTGTACTTATATCCTCCCGACATTTCCTGCGGTACTGCGTCCGGCGATTTTGAAAATACACAACCCGAAAAAAACAAAACTGCGATTGAAAATAGTAATAATTTTCTCATGGTTTCTCCGTTAAGTTAATAAACGTTAGCATCCTTTATGTTGTTTCCCGCGTTTTTCGGTACGAAAAGAAAAAGGAAAGAACATGAAAAGGACAGTATGCCTACTATTATATATGTTATATGGAAAGAGAACAACAGGCTTTCGCCGCCTTTTTGTGAAACGAATGCTACAAGAAGCGCGGCAAGAGCGACTCCCAAAGACATAGATACCTGAAACGAAACTGCCAAAATATTGTTAGCGCCGCTCATAAATTTGTCCGGAACGTCTATAAGCGCGAGTGTATTTATAGCCGTAAATTGAAGAGAATTTGCCATTCCTATAAAACCGAGCAGAATTAATATAAGGTAATCCGGTGTGGAAACTTTAATCAGCGCCAGCATCATTATAAAAACGCTTAACAGGGCGGTATTTGCGATAAGAAAATTTTTGTATCCGAATTTTAATATAAGTTTTGCAGCAAAAGTTTTTGCGAATATCGCGGTAATCCCCATCGGAAGAAGCATAGCGCCGGATTTTGCCGGAGAAAATCCTAAAGCGGTTTGAAAGAAAAGAGGGGCAAGAAACGGAAGAGCGCCTCCTACAAGCCGTATTATAAGGTTCCCCGTAATTCCTAAAGAAAAACTCGGTATTTTAAACATTTCAAGATTGAACAAAGCGTCTTGTTTGTTTCTTGCGTGTAAAATGTAAAAGCCTATTAAAATTAAAGCAAGTATCAAAAACCACAAATTTGAAAAGTCGGGCAGGATTCTTTTTGAAGCTCCCACGGCAAAAAGCAATAAAAGAGCAAAATCAAAAATAAAAAAACCTTTAAAATCAAATTTGTTTACGTTCTTTTCTCGTTCAATAAAAGGCATAAAATATAGCGCGGCAAGGAAACAAACAATTCCTATCGGAATATTTATTAGAAATATCCAATGCCAGCTCGCGTATTGCACTATAACGCCGCCGAGAAGCGGACCTATAAGAGGTCCTATCAAAGCGGGTAAAACCATAAGACTTAAAACGTCGACGTATTGGCTGCGCGGATAAACTTTTAAAACCGCAAGCCGTCCTACCGGTACAAGAAATGCTCCGCCCATACCCTGCAAAGCTCTTGAAACCGAAAGGGTAAATAAAGAGTCGGACATAGCGCAAAGAAGCGACCCTGCAGTAAACCCCGCTATGGCAAAAAGGAAAGCTTTTTTAATGCCGAACTTGTCCGAAGCCCAGCCTGCAATCGGCAGGAATATGGCGACGGAAAGCAGGTAAGAAATAACTACCGCCTGCATTTGCAAAGGGTTTTCGCCGAAACTTTCTGCAATAGACGGAATCGCGGTATTTAAAACCGAACCGTCAAGCATCTGCATAAACATTGCCGTAGCGGCAAGCCAAGGCATTAATTTTATTTTAAATTGATTGTTCATAAAGAGTATATGCGGTTTGCCTTTTGCGGTTCTGCTGTGTTGCAGTGCTCGTCATTTACACTCGCTTCGCTAACTACGGTAAGCTTCCTCGCGCTGACGCCTTGCATAACTCGCAAAATACTTCACCGGAAAGACATAAAATATTTTTAAATTATTATTTATTTTTTGTTAATTGTTTTACGTATTTTGCGGTGTCCATTGCGTCTTTGGCATAAAAATCAGCGCCGATTTCATCGGCGTATTTTTTTGTTACTGCCGCTCCGCCTATTATTATCGGCGTATGGATTCCCGACTTGTCGCGCATTTTTACGGCTATTTCCATTTCGGGCATTGTAGTTGTCATCAGCGCGGAAAGACCTATCGCTAATGGTTTTATTTCTTCGGCTTTATTTATAATATCCTGCGAGTCCACGTTTATTCCCATATCTATCACGTCAAATCCGTAACTTTCAAGCACGGCGCAGACAATATTTTTGCCTATATCATGCATATCGCCTTTGACTGTCGCCATAATGATTTTTCCGGAAGAGTTTTCTTCTTTTTTAATAGATTTTTTAATAATTACAAATGCCGTTTGGGCGGCTTCAGCGGACATTATTATCTGCGGTAAAAAATATTCTTTTGAGGCGAATTTTTCGCCGACTATATTTAAAGCTTCCAAAACAGCGTCATTCACCGATTTAAACGGATCTTTATTTTCAAGAACAATGTTATTTACAATACCTGGTACCGACTCTTTATTTCCGCGCAGAACGGCAAAATAAAGCTGTTTATCAAAAGGCAATCCTTTTTCTTCAGCCGCAGAAGATGGTTTTTTATAGGAAGAAAATGCTTCCATATATTTAACCGCGCCTTTATCTTTGTTTTCAAGAAGGTTTTTTGCGAAAGAATCGGAAATATTCCAATTTTCATGAGGGTTGATTATCGCGAAATCAAGTCCCGCTTCAACTGCCATTTTTAAGAATGTGGAATTTATCGTTTGTCTTGAAGGAAGTCCGAAAGAAATGTTTGATACGCCCAACAATATTTTGCATTCAGGCCAAAGTTCTTTTGATTTTTTTATCGCGTTCAAAGTTTCGGTTACTTGTTCAGGTGAAGAACTTGCCGAAAGAACAAGATAATCAAAAATTATATTTTTCCGGGGCACGCCGTATTTATCGGCATTCTCTAAAATTTTCTTTGCTATCGCCAGTCTTCCTTCGGTAGTTTTCGGTATTCCGTCATCGTCGGTTGTTAAGGCTATTAAAGCCGCTCCGTAACGTTTTGCTATAGGTAATATTGAATCAAGTTTTGCCTGTTCTCCGTTTACCGAATTAATTAAAGGTCTTCCCGCGCAATTTTTTACGGCTTCTTCCAAAGCTTTAGGGTTGCTGGAATCTATGCACAAAGGTACGGCGGCAATTTCCTGTATCTGGCTTACGGCTTGGGAAAGTAAAGCGACTTCATCTGCTTGAGGCACGCCCATATTTACGTCTAAAAGATTTGCTCCGGATTCAGCCTGTGAACGAGCTTCGTCTTTTACCGATGCAAAAATTCCGTTTAACAGTTCTTCCTGCAATTTTTTTCTGTTTGTAGGATTTATTCTTTCGCCTATCACTATAGGCCTTTTTATTTCGTTGATGTCTATTGCTTTTACGCGCGTTGAAAGAAAAAATTTGCTGACAGAGTCAGTTTTGACGGGAGCCTTATTCTTTAATTCGCTTGAAAGAGCTTTTATAAATTCAGGTGTTGTTCCGCAGCATCCGCCGAACATATTTATTCCGCTGGAGTACGCTTCCAAAGACGATTTTATAAACTCTTCTTTTGTTTCCGGAAAAATAGTTTCGCGGTTTATTAAGACGGGAACGCCCGCGTTTGGTTTAAATGATATGGGCAGGTTTGTATTTTTGCGCAAAATTTTTGCGAGTTCCGCCAAATCTTTAGAACCTATTGAACAGTTAAGCCCCAAAGCGTCAACACCTAAACTTTCCGCCATTGCTATAAAGCTTTGCAAATCATTTCCGGTTACGGTAGTTCCGTCCTGTGAAAAGGTCATCTGCGCGATAATCGCGCCTTCAAAATTATCTCTCGCCGCAAGAATAGCGGCTTTAAGTTCTTTTATTTCCGTCATAGTTTCAATGACTATTATGTCGGCATTATGCTTTTGCAAGAGTTTTGCCTGAAAAGAAAACGCTTTATAGGCCTCATCAAAAGATAAATTTCCCAAAGGTTGTATATATTCGCCAATTGACGAAATATCGCCTGCCGCTATAACATCTTTTCCGGCGGCGGCTTGTCTTACCAGATCAATGCCGTTTTTAATAATATCGTCTGCTTTGTCCAAAAGTCCGTGATGTTTTAAGCGTATGGAATTTGCGCCGAAAGTGTTTGCAAGTATTATGTCGGAACCTGCGTTTGCATAAGATGAGTGTATATCTAAAATTCTTTCGGGAAATTTTATGTTCAGTTCTTCGGGAATCACGACGTCTTCCAGATATTTTTTTGCTTGCAGCTGGGTTCCTGTTGCGCCGTCCATTATCAAAACTTTTGTTTTTAATAGTTCTAAAAATTGTTCTTTTTTCATAATTTACTCACTATTTTTCTTGAAAAATATCTCTCTGTGTCACCCTGAACTTGTTTCAGGGTCTGCTGTTAGTTTTTTAAAGACTAGATGCTGAAACGAGTTCAGCATGACACCTTCTGAATAGGACTGTTTTTTAGGATATTCAAATCCTCACTGTCTTTTCACGCCTATTAATGCCGACACGGATTTTTCGGGACGCATAAGAAAAAAATCATTTAATGTTATTCCTATTTTATCAGCTCCGAGCCAATTTAAAAAATCTTTTTGACTTTCAAGCTTCCAGTTTCCGTAGCCGGGCGAATATCTTTTTGTTAAAACGTTGCCGTTTTTTTTCTCGAAATCTTCAATTTGTCTGTACGCAATACTTATTGTTTCTTCCGCGGCAACCGAACCCGCCGCGTCTAAAATCAAAGCTTTAAAAGTTTCTTTGTCATCTATAAAAGAGTTTCTTTTATTTTCAATCGCTTGTCCTATTGTTACGGCAATGCAGTAAGCTTTAAAACAGCCGTCCAAAAGTTTTGTTATATCAGAACTTTCAATTTTAAATCCGTCTTCAAGTTCTATAATGCCGTTTTTTACGGTTATATTGTCAAAAGCTAATACGGCTTTGGGTTTAATTAATTTTTGCGCTAAATCTAAATTTTCTTTGATTAAGATTTCAGTTTTTTTATCGATTTTTGTTTTTGCCTGCAGATAGCCAAGCCTTGCAAGCAAAGCTTTATATGGTATTTGTATTGCCGAAACATTTATCATTTTTAGTTTTTTACTATCTGTGTTAAATCAAAAATTTTGTTTTCATTAAGAAAACCATCTATATCCACATAATATTTTGATGGATTTTTTAAGTCTACATACACATTAATAGTCGGCAATGGCTGGTCTTTGTTTATCTTGGGCAGGATTGTCCAGATATCATCACTTTTAAAAGTAGAAGTATTTCCTGTTTTTTCGTCTTTGTGTTCACAAATTAAGTTATGACACGTGCGTTTATTAACGGTAGTATTGCCTTGAATAATATCGGTAACTGTTGCCGTAATCCGGGTTCCTTTAGTAATCAATTTATTTATTAAAATTTGACGTATATACAGGTTGCACAGGCTTGCAAAACCTGCTAAAAAGATAATAAGACTCATAGATAATAGAATCAACGGCAGAAAATTTGTTCCTGAAACAGAACGGAAATTATTAGGATTATTCGGACCATAATATATTTTAACGTTTTGACCTGTTTCCATTCCCATTTGCCAAAAACCCAGCGTTCCGTCATATTCCTCATTATTAACTGAAAATTTTACATAAACCGTGTGGCTTTTTTTGTTGTTGCTGTCGCGGGAAACCTTAATATCCGTTATGGCTGCAGTTGTTTGCAATGCGGTTTTTTTGAAATTTGCGTTATCAATATATAAAAAAATTCCTGCGGTCATAACTCCTGCGCCAATTAGAATCATCATTAAATAGGTAAAGAACGGCTGTTTGTTTTTCATTTTCATAAAGCTCTCTTGATTGTTTTAGTATAAACACTATTTTAACATATTTTTAATCAGGTATATTTTTTACCATAAAAATTTTAACGGGTCTATAGAAGTATCGCCTTTTTTTATTGTGAAATGAAGATGCGGTCCCGTGGAATTACCCGTGGAGCCGCTTTTGGCTATAAGCTGTCTGGCTTTTACTTTTTGTCCGGTTTTGACGTTTATATACGATAAATGACCGTAATGCGTAAAGTATCCATTTTTGTGGTCAATATAAACCGCTGTGCCGTAATGCCCGATATTACTGCCTGCGAGTATCACGACTCCATCTGCCGCAGCGCCAACCCATGTTCCTTCAGGCACAGCTATATCTATTCCTCCGTGCATACTTACTTTTCCGGTTATCGGATGTACTCTTTTTCCGAAAGCGCTCGTAAGACGTCCTCCCAAAGGCGAAACAAAAAGTTCGCGAAGAGCGTATTTTTCCTGCATTGATTCATTCATCAGGTCCACAGCCGGCGGTTTACCCGCTATAAAAAGATATTCGCCGGGTACAAGTTCAAAAACGCCGAAGTTTGTGAGTTTTAAATTCTCAGCGGGTACGTCATATTTGTCGGAAATTATTTCCCAGGTATCATTTTTTTGTACGGGATGAAGAGATCCGCCGGATGTCGGAATTAATAATTTTTGCCTTGTGGAAATATTGTAAGTTGTAAGCTGAGGGTTGCAGCCTATCAAAGTATGCACGGAATAACCGTATTGTTTCGCTAGTTTCCAAAGATTGTCCCCGGGTTTAACCGTATAAACGGAAAACCTTACGCCGCGGATGCGGGGAGCAAGATACGTGCTTCTTATTTCAACGTCGTTTAAAAGCTGTTCGCTGGGATAAGTCGGAATTTTTACAATAGGGACAGATGCAATATTTTTGGCGGCGGTTTTTTTTACCCAAATCTGCGCGGAGATAAAAACCGCGAGAATTACGGCTAAAAACACCGACCATCTGAAAAAAACTTTGATTATTTTGTCAAAACCTGTTTCGTTGATTTCCATAATGTTTATATGCCTTTTCATTTACAGTTTTGTCTGTCATGTTGAGTGAAGCGAAACATCTAGATGTTAAAGTCTGGATTCTTCATTTCACTTCGCTGCATTCAGAATGACATCAAAGATTATATTTTAGTAATAAAAGTACCTCTTGTAAATAAGTTATTTTTCGTTTTGTCTGCTTTGACGCTGAATTGCAATCATTCGCATTTTTTAAGCAATTTCAAAACTGACACTTTAGTGTCATCCCCGAATGTTTTTATCGGGGATTAATTTAACCGGGATTCCCGCGAAAGCGGGAATGACAAATAAAGAGAAAAATACTCGCTCGTATACGTAATAAGGCGCCGGTCGCAAACAAAACCTGATTAAATTAAGGTGTATTTTGACGTAATTTATATTTGACAAACTTAAATAATTGATATATAATACCAAATTCACAGTACAAGTGGGGCATTAGCCTTAAACGGAGGAAGAAGATGGCAGTTAAAATTCGTTTGCAAAGAAAAGGCAAACCAAAAAGACCTTATTACAGAGTGGTTGCTATTGACCATAGGGCAAAAAGAGACGGAAAACCTATTGAAATTTTAGGTCAGTACGATCCTATAGCCGTAGACAATAAGCTTAATGTTAATATGGAAAGAGTGAATTACTGGCTCGGCACGGGCGCGATACCGTCCGATACCGTAGCTGAACTTATAAAAAAAGTTCCTACTGAAAACAAGTAATCTCATTGCGGTAAGCAGTTGTTCCATAATGGAGGAATCATGAAAGACTTAGTGCTTTACATTGCGAAATCGTTGGTTGACAATCCGGATCAGGTAGAAGTAAAAGAAATTGCCGGCGAAAAAGCGACAGTTTTGGAACTTAAAGTTGCTGACGGTGACAGAGGCAAAATTATCGGTAAAGAAGGCAGAATAATAAAAGCGATAAGAATTATCGTAAACTCTGCTTCCGCGAAACTTGATAAAAGAGCTACCGTAGAAATAGTAGAGTAGTAAGATGAAGCGCAAACAGACCGGAGAAACAAAGTGGAAGGTATCCGAGATTTTGGGCTTTGAGGTTTTTGACCAGTCCGGAGAACGCTTGGGTGTCCTTTCCGACGTTATATTGACAGGCAGTAACGATGTGTGGGTTGTTCGTTACGACAATGAAGAAATTTTGATTCCGGCTTTGAAAAATATAGTTAAAGAAGTTAATTTTTTGAGAAAGAAAATTTTTGTTACGCTTCCGGCTGGATACGCGGATATTTACGCGGCGGCAAAATCTGCCGACGGTTTACCGGAATATAACGGTTACTCCGTTTATGAAGATTGATATTCTCACTATATTTCCGAAAATGTTTTGCGGTCCCATGACCGAAAGTATTTTGGCAAAAGCGCGCGAAAAGAAACTTATAGAAATTAATTGTATTGATATTCGTTCTTTCTCTAAAGATAAACATAAAAAAGTTGATGACAAACCTTTCGGCGGCGGAGCGGGTATGGTGATGAAACCCGAACCGCTTTATGACGCGCTCAAAAGCGCGGGCGTAAAAAAAAGGAATAAAGAATATAAAAATCCTTATAATAAGCCATTGGTTATCTTCATGTCGCCTCAGGGAAAAACTTTAAACTGCGAAATTGTAAAAGACCTTTCAAAGTTTAAACATCTGGTTATTTTGTGCGGTCATTACGAAGGCGTTGATGAACGCATAATGGATTTTGTAGATGAGGAAATTTCCATAGGCGATTATGTTCTTACCGGAGGGGAAATTCCGGCTATGGTATTAGTTGATTCCGTAGCAAGAATGATTCCGGGTGTAGTCAAAGATGAAAATTCGGTGAAGAACGATTCGTTTTTTAACGGGATGCTGGATTATCCGCATTATACAAGACCGGCAGTTTTTAAAGGAAAAAAAGTTCCCGATATTTTATTATCTGGCAATCATAAAGAAATAGACGGATGGCGCAAAAAGCAATCGTTTGAGAGAACAAAAAAGCGCCGTCCGGATTTGATAAAAATACAGCAGTTTAATAAAGAGGAGTAGCAAAATGTCATTGTTAGATCATGTTAATGCGTTGCAGAAGAAAAATTTGGGAGTTTCATTTAAACCAGGCGATCAGGTGAAAGTTCATTTTAAAATCGTTGAAGGCGGAAATGAAAGAATACAGGTTTTTGAAGGCGTTGTCATAAGAATGAAAGGCAGCGGTCTTTCTGAAACTTTTACGGTTCGTAAAAATTCTTTCGGTGTCGGCGTGGAAAGAATTTTTCCGATCAATTCTCCCAGAATAGACAAAGTTGAAATCGCAAGACGCGGAAAAGTCCGCAGAGCAAAACTTTACTACTTAAGAAACCTTTCAGGAAAAGCCGCAAGAATTTCCGAAGATTCTTCAAGAAAAACGGTTGTTGCTAAAACCGAAACACAAGAACAGCCGGTTACGGCAAACTAAGAAACGGCAAATAACAATTAACAAATAATAATGAAGAATGGAAAACAAGTCGTTAATTTTTCATTCTTCATTTTTTATTAACACTATATTCTGCGAGAGGCAGTGTCTCCGCAGAAATACAATTTTACATAAAATGGATTTATTTGTATTCGATAAAAACTATTATGAAAAAGGTTTCAAATTTGTTGCCGGCGTTGATGAAGCGGGGAGAGGTCCTTTGGCAGGTCCTGTAACCGCGGCGGCAGTTATACTTCCGCAGGGTATAGAGATTCCTTATTTAAACGATTCCAAAAAACTTACCGAAAAAAAGAGAACTATTCTTTTTGACATTATTAAAGAAAAAGCTTTGGCTTACTTTATTTCGTCGGTTGACAATACCGTAATTGATGAAGTTAATATTTTGCAGGCAACATTTATTGCAATGAAAAATTCCGTTGAGGGATTGAATATAAAACCGGAACTGTGTCTTATAGACGGCAATCATAAAATACCGGATTTAAAATTTAATCAGGAAGCCGTTATAGACGGCGATGCGAAAAGCGCAGTCATTGCCGCCGCTTCAGTATTGGCTAAAGTCACAAGAGACAGGCTTATGCTTGAATACTCAAGGCAGTATCCTTTATATAAATTTGAAAAACATAAGGGTTACGGAACCCCGGTTCATATGGAGGCTTTAAAGACTTACGGCGCGTGTCCGATACACCGTAAATCCTTTGCTCCCGTAAAACTTTATTCGGGAAACTCCAATGGCTGACGCCAGAAAAACAGGATTTTGCAAAGAAAAAGAAGCTGCCGTATTTTTAACGAAAAACGGCTATAAAATAATTGAAACAAATTTTAATACCAAATTTGGTGAAATAGACATAATAGTGAAACGCAAAGACTATCTGGTTTTTGTGGAAGTAAAATACAGAAAATCCTCAGACACTGGCGCTCCTCAGGAATCGGTAACATTTCAAAAACAGCAAAAAATAATAAAATCCGCAGTTATTTACTTGAAACGAAATCCAACAAAAGATAATATAAGATTTGACGTGATCGCTATAAACGGCAGCGAAATAACGCATATAGAATCCGCGTTTACTTTGCCTGAAAATAAATACTACGGAATCTAATAACGACAATTTTCAAATAACAAATATAAAAGTACAAATTATGTGTTTTCGTATAACGAAAACCTATAATACATTGAAATACGACTTTTAAACTTTGTACTCTGTACTTTGTTCTTTGCCGTTTTGTTCATTGTCTTTATCTGTTGTTTTTGATAAAATTTCATTATGATTAAAATCATGCTTGTTGATGATGAAATTTTTGCCAGAGAAAATATGGCGAAAATTGTGCAAAGGAAAGGATTTTCCGTATGCCTTGCAGGAACTGCCGAAGAAGCTTTGGACGTTTTCAAAAAGGAAAGTCCTGACGTTGTTTTTTTAGACATTATGCTTCCCGATTTAGACGGAGATCATTTGTTTCCGTATTTTAAAGAGCTTAATCCTTTAGTAGATATTTATTTTATAACCGGTTCGGGAATAATTTTTACGGAAGAAAAGGCAAAAGAACTCGGCGCCGCAGGCTATATGCAAAAACCTGTTTATCCTGAGGAATTATTTAAACTTTTGGAACAAATAAAATTAAAGCATATTTAGAAATCATGGAGAAAAAATGTACAAAAAAATAACAGCTGTTTTACTTTTTGCGTGTTTATTAAATATAAATATTGCTATAGTCCTGCCGACGCCTATTCATGCTTACGGCGGAGTAAGCTATGAAGACATCGGAGAATATAAATCCAAATTGAGAATACTTTACGGACTTTTACTTATAGTAGGCGGCGGTGCATTGGCGTATGACGGTTTCAGGACAGTCAAAGTTGATATATCAAAGCCGGCAATAGATTTTAATTATGGCATTCCCAACGGTCGCTGGCAAAATACGCCCGGTCAAGTAGGCTGGGTAACGCTTGAATCTCGGGGAACTATTCAAAATATCGGCAATGTTACTTTAAGAAATATCGGATTTGAAGTAAGATACAGAAGTACAGGTTATCAATCCGGTTTCTATTATCCTGCGCCGGATTACAGAGGAAATCCTGATGGAGTTCCCGTTGTATTTACCGATATGCAGTATGGTCTTAATTCTTCGGTAGTAGGTCAAACCAACGAATGGACAAATACCATAACTTATCTTAAGTCAGTGGCCGCTTTTAATGATCCGTTGGGAGAACAAAATTATTGGTATCCCGATACTAATCCCGATATTGAATTAGTCGAAATCGTAAATATCAAATACACATGGGATAAAAAATATAAAGAAGAAATGAATAATGTTTATGAGGGCATAGCCGGGGCTTTAATTCTGGGCGCCGGAGTTTATCTTATTGTGGATTACATAATAAGCCTTAAAAAGTTTGATTATTATATGAAAAAGCACGGAATGGATATATACGTAGAAAACTATTATGATGAGTTCCGTCTGAAAATGAGCAAGAGGATTTAACAGATGAGCAAAACTCTCAAGGTAGTTTTTTTAAATTCGCTTGCTTTTATATTTTTTGCTGCTACTGCGTTAACCGCTCCAACAAAACCTTCGGTTCCTTCCGGAGTGCCATGGAATCTCGGAAATATTAATACTACTTCGCTTGGAATGACAAATCCTGCAGCAAGAATGGCTGCCCAACCTTACGCATATCCTACCAACAGGTGGTGGGGAGCTGCGTATATTGATAATGTTCATAGCGCATATTCATTAATGATGTCGTTGGGCACAACTTATATAAAATTTGTAAAAGATGGTAATAATGCAGGTTATCATTTGAGCGCTCCAAATCCCGGTTTACGAGGCGCTGACGTGGCGGCAGTGAATCCTGAAACAGGTATTTTACGGCTGTATGTAAGTTCTGATCCAAATTTAAGATCATTTAATGCTGCTCCGTTAAAAGTGACATCATATTCCGATTGGGCTGTAACTGCGGAAATACAAAATATAGCAAATTCTGCAAAAATGACTACAACTTTTGTAAAAGGCGGAGTTTTTACATATAGTACATTTGCTCCAGGGGCTTATCCGTATTTGTCTTTATGGCCGGCGTGGTCAAACATAGCGCATAATGCCGGTGATGGAGGAATTATATCGCAAGGCAGCGCAGGTCAGGAGCAATGGTTTGCTATATATGCTCCTCCGGGAACAACTTTTTCTGTTCCAGATGATTGGGGCTATAGGTTGGGAATAAATTTTCCCGCAGGTACAGACACCGAAGGAGATAGGTATATAGTCGTTGCTTATCTTGGCAGTAAGGCAAACTATCCGAATGTGTCAGATATTATGCCTGTGTATAATGAATATCGCAAATACGCATATAATTTTATAACGGGTACAGAAGTTAAGTGGGATAAAAATAGTGATTCTTCTATTACCACAACATTTAAGTATATGATGGTTCCTAAAAGGACAGGTGTAGGTTTTGAGGATAAAAAGACATTGTTTGCATTGTATCCTCATCAGTGGAAAAATATTGAATCAGGGATTCGTAATGCCGTTGCTCCGGAATATACGACTTTACGAGGAAAACTTAAAGTTTATGAGGGTGAGTCTTTTCAGACAAGATATGAATTTTACGGGGTTTTGCCTAACTTAACTTATGAAGTTCCGGAAGCTAACCGTTTCAGACTTGAAAATTATATGACTAATGACAATAATTTTGTTATTACTACCGTTAAGGGTCCCTCCGGTATACAGGATACATATTATGCCGGAAAAGCTCTTGCAAAAGCCGCTAATTTGATTCCTATTTTTCATCAAGCCGGTAAAATGACAGAGCGCAATGCGATGATAAAGCAGTTAAAGGATGAGCTTGAAGCGTGGTATAAAGGTTTAGCAGGGAAGTCTTTTAAATATGACAGCGCTTGGGGCGGAATTATCGGAGATCCTTACGATTTCGGAACAGAAATATATAACGATCATCATTTCCACTACGGATATTTTATTTATGCTTCGGCAATACTTGCAATATATGAGCCTGAATTTGCTTTGACTTCACAATATAAAGGGATAGTGGATTTGCTTATAAGAGATTTTGCAAATCCGGACAGAAACAATCAAAGTTTTCCTTTTTTAAGAAATTTTGACGTTTATGCAGGACACAGCTGGTCTAACGGAAAAGGCTCCAGCGATGCGGGCGATGACGGAAATGATCAGGAATCTATATCGGAAGCAATGAACGCATGGGCAGGTATTTATCTTTGGGGTGTTATGACAAATAATTCCGAATGGATAAAACTTGGTATGTACGGATATACGACTGAAAGCAGAGCCGCGGAAGAATACTATTTTGACCCAAGGGACGAAATTTATGGTCCGCTTGGTTATAGCCGCCGCGGCGGAATTTTATATGACAATGCTTTAAAATACAGGGTTCATTGGGAATGGGCCGGTCCGACGGCTCAAGAAAAATATGGGATATGGATACTGCCGCTTACGCCTTCGATGCTATACATGGGGTATGAAACATTCGACGCGAAAAAATACTATGATAAAATGACAGCCGAAACCCCAACGTCTATGTGGAAAGATATTTGGCTCAGATATAAATCTTTATTTAATGCTGCTGACGCGCTTAGCGATTTTATTGCCGGAGGTTTTTCTGCGGAGGAAGGCAGCAGTATGTCTTATTCATATCATTTTATAAACTTTTTTAATGAGTATGGAAAGGTTAACACTTCTTTCACCTCAGACAGTCCGTTTTTTACCGCAATGACTAAAGGCAGTCAAAATACTTTTTTTGCATTTAATAATAGCACTTCCTCTTATAAAAAAATCAAAATTTATCCATCCGGTAAAGAAATTGAAGTGCCTCCTATGACTACGGCAGTTATAGATAATGATTATAAAATTTCTAAGTACGATTCGCTTGCCGCTATGCATCAAAACGGAAACTGGTACGCTTTAGCTTTGTCAAAATATTCTGATAAAGTCAGCGTGTCTTCGTTTTCCGCTCCCTCGTCCAATCCGGATTTTGCTTATCTTTCTCCGGCTTTTGAGATTAAGGCGGCAAATACAAATATAAGCAATACTGCGCTTTATGTTGACTGTACGGATTTATCATTTTCAACAGGAACAGTAAGTGATATAAAACTGGCTTATTATGACGACTCTCTCGGAGTTACAGGTTTTCCTGTTATTGAGACGCTGACGATTAAATCTTCAGGTATAAATACCGCGAATCTGAGAATAAAAACGCAGATAAACAAAACAGGAAAATACGTTTTAGTAATACCTGCTCTTCTTTATGAACTCGGCGGAAAAATAACCATTAACGGCGAGCCTGTTCCGAATATAAAAGTGCACATTTACAATTCCGTGTCAAAGACCACTTCTACGGTTGTTACAGCGGCAGACGGAAAATACAGTATAACGGATGCCATGGCCTCAGCAACTTATATTATAACTCCGGAAAGTCCGTTTCATAATTTTAGTCCTAAAAGTTTTGTTCATAATGTTGTTGATTCAAAAACCGATATTCATTTTGCAGCAGCAGTTGCCATTGTCACTGATAGTAAAGTATTTGCCTATCCCAATCCGTACAAACCGTCAAAACACGGGGGTACGGGAATCAGGTTCGCTAATTTAAAACATGGAGATCTGATAAAGATTTTTAATATTGCTGGAGAAATGGTTTTTAGCATGAAAGTCAATTTTGACGGTGAATATATATGGAATGTTAACAACAATTCCGGCAGCAAAATTGCCTCGGGAATATATATGTACCACATTAATTCCGGCGGAAAAACATCTAAAGGCAAAATCGCGATAGAACGTTGAAAAAGAGATGTTAAATGAAATTCATAAAAATATTCCCTGTAATTTTTATTTTTTTGACCGTTATTTCTACGGTTGTTTTTGCCGCTACAGCTCCTTGGGGTAAAGCAAAATTCCGTAATATCGGAAATGTTGTCACGCTGGGCGCTCCTAAAGTCGGTTCTGCCGTAAAAACGCCTTATCCTACAAACAGATGGTTTGGTTCGACGTATATTTATAACAGAACTTCGGAAGAAGCCAGTTATAATCCGAGAGCTTCTTTTAAAATGGCGCCGCGCCCTTTGGTTTTTACTACAGGGAACGGTCTTTTGGATACAAACGGCCAGGGGTATAATTTAGGTTTTGAAAATTTTCCAAG